>JALURZ010000195.1 GCA_027058735.1 Hyphomicrobiales bacterium
AGATTGAGCCGGGCGCGGCGGGGGCTGTATAAGAGCGGGTGTGCACCGGTCCCGTAGCTCAGTTGGATAGAGCACCAGATTCCTAATCTGGGGGTCGCAGGTTCGAATCCTGCCGGGATCGCCAGAATCCCGCCCTTCGGGCGAACAGGAGACACGCCCCATTGCCGCGTTATCTGGTCACCGGTGCTGCCGGATTCATCGGGTCGAATTTTGTCGACCACCTGTTGGCCCGCCCGCAGGGCGAACACGTTGTCGGGCTCGATTGCCTGTCTTATGCGGGGCGTATGGAAAATCTGGCCGCCGCGCTGACCCACGACGCCTTCACCTTTGTCGAAGGCGATATCAATGACACCAGCCTGGTGGCGGCGCTGCTGGAAGAGCACGACATCGGCATCATCGTTCATTTCGCGGCCGAAAGCCACGTCGACCGCTCGATCAGCGGTCCCGCACCCTTCATTCACGCCAATATCAACGGCACCCATGCGCTGCTCGAGGCCGCGCGCGCGGCGTGGCGCGCAGGCGACGGGCGGTGGCGCGAGGGGTGCCGGTTTCACCATGTCTCCACCGATGAGGTCTATGGCTCGCTGGGCGAAGACGATCCGGCCTTCAGCGAATCAACGCCCTATGCGCCCAACTCGCCCTACGCGGCCTCAAAGGCGGCAAGCGATCATCTGGTGCGCGCCTGGGCGCACACGTTCGATTTGCCGGTCACCATCTCGAACTGCTCCAACAACTACGGGCCGCGGCAATATCCCGAAAAGCTGCTGCCGCTGACCATCCTCAATGCCGTTCACGGCAAGCGCCTGCCGATCTACGGCAAGGGCACCAATATTCGCGACTGGCTGCATGTCGATGATCACTGCCGCGGCATCGATCTCATTCTGACGAAGGGCCGGCCCGGCGAGACCTACAATATCGGCACCGGCAACGAATGGCGCAACGTGGACCTCGTGAACCTGCTGTGCGGCCTCATCGATGACCTGTTTGCCGCGCGTGGCGATCTGAAAGAACGCTACCCCCGCGCCCCGGCCGCGCATGGGCAAAAAACAAAGGACCTCATCGCCTTTGTGAGCGACCGGCCGGGTCATGATCTTCGCTACGGCATCAATGCGGAGAAAATCCGCGCACTGGGCTATGGCGCCCGGCATCCGTTCAAGGCCGGCCTCAAGGCGAGCGTTGCGTGGTATCTGGACAACCAGGACTGGTGGGCGCCGCTGCTGGCGGATTGAGCGGCCCTATAGTTGCGATGCGTTGAACGTGTTGCAATCGCGGATATTGCCCGCCGCCAGGCCACGTTTGAACCAGCGCACCCGCTGGGTCGAGGAACCGTGGGTGAAACTGTCCGGCACGACATAGCCCCGCGAGCGGCGCTGCAGCGTGTCATCGCCCACGGCGGACGCCGCCCCGATGCCCTCCTCGATATCGCCCTGTTCGAGAATGCCGCGCGCATCGTCCGCATTCCTGGCCCAGACCCCGGCCAGGCAATCGGCTTGCAACTCCATCATCATCTGCAACCTGTTGGACTGGGTGCGGCTTGAACGCTGGCGCGCGGACTGCACCTTGCGGGCGATGCCCATCAGGGTCTGCACATGGTGGCCGACCTCATGGGCGACCACATAGGCCTGGGCGAAATCGCCCGGCGCGTTGAAGCGGGTCTCCAGTTGCCGGAAAAACCCCAGATCCAGATAGATCTTCCGGTCCCCGGGGCAGTAGAACGGGCCGGCCGCCGACTGGCCGGTGCCGCAGGCGGTGCGCACGACGCCCTCATAGAGTACCAGTTTCGGGGGCTGGTAGCGCTGGTTCATGCCGCTGAAAATTGCTGCCCAGGTGTCCTCTGTCGAGCCAAGCACGACGGAGACGAATGCCTTGAGCCGGTCGCCGCCCGGCGCGCGGGCGCCTGTGCCGGCGGGCTGTCTTTGGATTTGCGTCGCAGGCCCGGTGCCCTGAACGCCCTGCAACAGGGCGCTGGGATCGAAACCGAACAACAACGCCAGCACGATGACGACGATCAGCCCGAACCCGCCGATGCCGCCGCGCCTGACCCCCCGGCTGCGAGGCAACCGGAAACCGCCGGGCAACCCGCCGCGCCCGCCGGCGCCACGGCGATCCTCGATATTCCCGCTGCGCCGGCCGTCACGCCATCTCATGGGAAAAATCCCCCATCGGCTTTATTGATCGCATCATCGCGGGCAGTATATCGGCACAATTGGCGGTGTCACGCCGCAATCGCCAAAACAGGGAGGCAAACATGAGTGAGCATGTGCTGGCGGAGCAACGGGTGCTGGCCCGGGGCCGGGACTATGAGGCGGTATGCGCCGATTTCGCCTGGAACGTGCCTGACCGTTTCAATATCGCCGTCAGTATCTGCGACACCTGGGCGGACCGCGAGCCGGAGCGTCTGGCGCTGATCCACAAGACGGCGGCGGGCGGCGTGGAACGCTACAGCTTCGCCGATCTGCGCGATGCCTCGAACCGGCTCGCCAATGTGCTGTCCAATCACGGCATCACCAAAGGCGACCGGGTCGCCCTGCTGCTGCCGCAGACCCCGCAGACGGCGGTCGCCCACATCGCGATCTACAAGATCGGCGCGGTGGCGCTGCCGCTGGCGGTGTTGTTCGGGGTCGAGGGGTTGCAATACCGGCTCCAGAACTCAGGCGCCCGGGCGCTCATCACCGGGTCGGAGAGCCTTGCCAGGGTCGCGGAAATACGGGCGCGGCTGCCGGCGCTCAAGGCGGTGTTCTCGATCGACGGGGCAGGGGACGGTGTGATCGACCTTCGCGCCGCCATGAAGGCGGAAAGCGCGGCCTTTGCGCCCCTCGACACGCTGGCCGACGACCCCGCCATCATGGTCTATACGTCCGGCACCACCGGCCCGCCCAAGGGCGCGCTGCATGCGCACCGGGTGCTCATCGGGCACTATCCATGCGTCGAATTCACCCATGAGTTCTTTCCCCGGCCGGGCGATATCATGTGGACCCCGGCGGACTGGGCCTGGGCCGGCGGGCTGTTCAATATCCTGCTGCCGAGCCTGCATTACGGAACCCCGGTCGTTGCCCACAAGTTCGCGAAATTCGATCCCGAGGCCGCATTTGGCCTCATGGCGGAGCTTGATATAACCTGCAGCTTCATCCCGCCGACGGCGCTCAAGATGATGCGCGCCGTGCCGGACGCCGCCGCGCGCTACGATCTGAAGGCGCGCACCGTGGCCAGCGGCGGGGAAAGCCTCGGCCGCGAACTGGTCGGCTGGGGCGAACAGACGCTGGGGCTGACCATCAATGAATTCTACGGCCAGACCGAATGCAACGCCGTGCTCTCGTCGTGTTCGGCGCTGGGGGTCACCCGGCCGGGCGCCATCGGCAAGGCCGTTCCGGGCCATGACGTGCAGATCATCGATGACGGGGGAAATATTCTCAAACCGGGTGAAACCGGCATTATCGCCATTCGTGCGCCCGATCCTGTCATGTATCTCGAATACTGGGGCAGACCCGAGGCGAGCGCGGACAAATTCATCGGCGACTGGCTCACCACCGGCGATCAGGGCTATCGCGACGAGGATGGATATTTCTTCTTTGTCGGGCGCGACGACGATGTCATCACCAGTTCGGGCTACCGCATCGGACCGGGCGAAATCGAGGATTGCCTGATCGGCCATGACGCGGTGGCGCTGGCCGCGGTGATCGGCAAGCCCGATCCGGTGCGCACTGAAATCATCAAGGCCTTTGTCGTGCTCAATGAGGGCTACGAAGCCAGCGACGAACTGGCCGGCGAACTGCGCGCCCATGTGCGCGAGCGGCTATCGGCGCACGAATATCCAAGGGAAATTGCGTTCAGGGACACCTTGCCGCTGACGACGACGGGAAAGGTCATCCGCCGCCTGTTGCGCGAGGAGGATTAGGCTGGATGCGGCGCGCCGCCAGATAGACGCGCTTGGCCAGCTTGCGCAGGGAGCGGCGGCTCTTTTCAATCAGCACCGCGATCGCAAAGGCGGGCGCGCCATTGGTCGCGCGGCAGGCGACCAGCATATCGTGAAATTCGAGCCGCTCGCCCCACAGATAGTCGAACTGCGGGTGGTTCGCATCCGCGCAGCAATCGACAAGAGCGATGCGCTCATCGCGCGCCACATCGTCCATCAGATCAAGAATGTTCAGCGTGCCAGGCGAGTACCGGCTGTAGGCCTCGTCATAGGCGATCTTGAACAGCCAGGCGCGGCCGTGGCCGGCATAGCCCAGCGTCATGGCGATGGGCGTCCCGTCGAGCGTCAGGCTCCAGAACCTTAAATGCCCGGCTTCGGCCATGCCCTCAACGATGCTGCAAAAAAAGGCGCGGGTATCCGCCCGGCAGGCCATGGCGGTCCCGGCCGCGCCCTTCCAGCCCCGCGCCTCCAGGGTGAGAAAATCCCGCGCAAAGAATGCCGGATCATCGCCGGCAGAATACCGACGCACTTCAAGCTCGCCCAGTTCCCCAAGCCGCCTGCGCTGGCGGCGGAGTTTTCTGATCTTCCGCCCGCTCACGCGTCGGCGCAGACAGGCGGGCGCATCGTCGGATGCGACCATCGCTGCGCGCGCGAAGCGGTCGAGGCACGCGAAGGGCCGGCCTGCACTGTCGAGCAGACGGGTGAGAACCTTCGCGAACGGACCGTCCGGGGGGACCATGCGGAACAGGAAACTGCCGCCATATTCGCGCCCGAACCAGTCGAGAAAGGCGGCGAGGGTTTCGCGCGCATGATCCGGGTTCAAAAGCGGCGTGCCCAGAAAGCTGTTTTCGTGCACCCAGCAGCCGGATGGTCCCCCAATGGCGCGCGCCGGCCCGGCGTTGATCCGGCAGGCGAACACGCCCACCAGTTCCGGCTTGCCGAAACCGCCGCCTTCGGGCGTCGTGCGCCATGCCAGCGCCGTGACAACGCGGCGCTCGCGCGCGGCCAGCGCGCGCAGACCGGCGAGATGATAAAACGGCTCGAGCGCCGGGTTGGGCTCCAGCGCGTTGGCCGCGAGCCTTTCCCAGGCCTCGATATGGGGCAACAGATCATCCGTGCGCCGGCATTCCTGGATCCGGTAGCGGCCAAGATGCCTGTTCGATCCGCGCCCACGCGCCGAAGCCGCGCTTGGGGGGCGCTCCTCGAACCCGTAGAAACGCCGCTCCCGGCGCTCGCCGGGGTGCGTGACGGTGAACGGATCGTGGGTGTTCATGGGCGCCCTCACCCGCTTGGCTGCGCCCCGGCGCGGCCCAGCACGGCGGTGTGCAGGCCAAGCCGCGAACGGGCGAACAAGAACAGCGCGAATGCCGCCCCGCCTGCCGACAGGCTCGTCGCGGCGGCGGCGCCATACAGGCCGTAGGCGGGGATCAGCGCAAAGTTCAGCGCGATATTGGCCAGCGTCGCGACACCGAGCACCGCCATGCAGATTTTCTGCTCCCCCAGCATATTCAAAAGCGAATCGACCGGGCCCATCGCGGCACGCACCAGCATGCCGATGACCAGCACGAACATCACCGGATAGCCGCGGGTAAAATCCGGGCCGAACAGCCACAGCAGCGGCCAGCCGATGGCGAGAATGCACACAGCGGCGATCAGCGAGGGCCAGAATATCCAGTTGGCCGACGCCCGCAGCAGTCCGCTCAGTCCGGCCCTGTCGCCGACGGCATCCAGTTCCGAAAATCGCGGCGCGACCACCGCGACCACGGCAAAATAGACAAAGGCAATGAGGCTGGTGGTCTTCAGGGCGGCATAATAGACGGCGATGTCGCGGGGGGAGCGGAACAGGTCGAGCACCAGCACATCGGCATGGCCCAGCAGCAGATAAAACCCGTCCATTAGCATGAACGGGATGGACACCGACAGCCAGCGGCCGATTTTTGTCGCGATGGGACCGGGTGCGATGGCGTTGCGGATGCGCCGGCGCATGACGATGTTCTGGACACAGGCGCTGATCCAGACCGCGGCGATCGCCGCGGCAACGGCGGTGACCGCATTGGCCGGCGCGCCAAACGCGACCGCGCCCGCCAGCACAACCAGCAGCAGCACCGGCCGCATGATATAGGGGGGTATCAGGGCCAGGTCGATCCACGAAAACGCCCGCGACATGCCATCCTGGGTGTCGGTCAGGGTGAACATGGGCAGGCAGATCGCGGCCAGAAACAGCGGCAGAACGTAATAACTCGAAATGACGTCCTGGATCAGGTAGAGCAGGCCCGCGCCGGTCAGGGCGAGCGCGCTCGCCACCGCCAGCGACAACAACTGGGCGGAGCGGATAAACCCGCGCGCAAGATCAAGATCGCCGTTCTCGCGGTATTGCGGGATGAACCGCTGCACCGACCCGTTCAGCCCCAGGTTGGACATCGACCCCAGAATGATGATCCAGATCCACACATAGGCGAACACGCCATATTCAAACGTCCCCATCCAGCGCGCCAGCAGCGCCTGGCTGAAATAGGCGATCGCGGCGCTGACCAGACGGATCGAAAACGCCAGCAGCGCGCGGCGCTGGTGACGGCCCGCCTCGCTCGCGCCGCGCAAGATTTCCATGGCGGTATCCGCCATGGTGCGCACGGACATCTGTTCGCTGAACGCCATATGACTCAAACCCATGCCGGCCCCGGGCCTGCCTCGGCCGATGATCGGGGAAATCCCTTAAGTTTCGGTTCGCGGACCCCCTGGAGACCCGGATTTTCAGTGAACCCGGCGGTCCGCGGACGCCTGTCTGCTCAACAGACCGGCGCGCTCCGCCACGATGCGCCAGGCCCGCGCGCGCGCCAGATCGCCGGCCGCCTTGTGTTCGGCGGCCATCAATTGCGCGACGCTGGGGGCCTGCGCCCCGAATTTGCGCATCAAGATGCAGACCATGCGCGTGATATCTTCAGAAGAAAACCGCGGCCTGTGCGGCGCGTCTGTCAGCCGTGACTGTCCCATTTCGGCACGCTCATCCTTGCAATGGATTCGAATGAGCGACCCCTCGCAATTTGGGGGCCAGCCTCAGCCGGCAAAGCCGCCGCCATCCAGAAACGCCTGTTCGTCCGGCGTGGTTTGGCGCCCGAGCACGGCGTTGCGATGGGGAAAGCGGCCGAACCGCGCGATAATGTCGGCGTGCACCTTCGCCCATTTTACGGATTCGTCGAGGCCCGAGCGCTGGCACAGCTCGATGCAGCGCATCTGGTCGGCCATGTCTTCGGAATGTTCGAAAGGCAGATAGAACCAATGGCGCACGGCGCCCGGCATCTCCATGTCCAGGCCCCGCGCGACCGCGTCATTGGCCAGCGCGAGCGCTTTTTCGTCGGCCGCGAAGGACAGCGGCGATCCGCGGAAAAGATTGCGCGAGAACTGGTCGAGCAGGATGATCAGCGCCAGCGCCCCTTGCGGGGTTTCGGCCCAATGGTCGAAGGCCCCCTTTTTCGCCGCCTCATGGGCATCGCCAAACCGCGCGGCGATATCGGCATCGAACTCATCGTCCTTGGCAAACCACTTTTCCTCACCGGCGGCAAACCAGAAATCGAGAACGTCTCTTGGTGTCAATTCGGGCATCGGCGCTCCTATCCCGGCGGCAGGCCAAACTCGGTGAAGGGTATGAACGCGACCGGGTCCCCCTCTTTCACGGCGCTCACCTGTTCGCCCAGTTCGATCAGGCCATCGGCGGCGGTGAGCGAGGAAATCAGCGCCGAGCCGTCGCGGGGAAACTTGCGCACGATCAGGCCGTCTCCGGTCCGCTCCAGGGTGCCGCGCAGAAATTCACGCCGGTCGGGCTTCTTGGCGCGGATGGAAAACCCGGCGCGCACGGCATATCGCGCCGGCTCGCGCCAGTCCGCGCCTCCAAGCCGGTGCAGAACCGGCAGCCCATAGAGCAGAAAACAGACCATGACGGCGACCGGGTTGCCCGGCAGGCCGAGAAAAACCGTCCTGCCGATCTGGCCGAAGGCCAGAGGCCGGCCCGGCTTGACGGCGATCTGCCAGGCGTGCAGCGCGCCAATCTCCCGCAGCACCCCGACCACATGATCCTCCTCGCCACGGCTGGCGCCGCCGGTCGAAATAATGACATCGTGGCCGGCCGCGGCGGCAAGCAGGGCCGAGCGCACGGCGGTCTCGTCATCGGGCAGAATGCCGAGATCGGTTGTGGCCGCGCCGGTGGCGGCGAGCAGGGCCCGCAGCATGAAATAATTGGCATCGAACAATTGCCCCTCCTGCAGGGGTTCCCCCGGCCGGACCACTTCATCGCCGGTCGAGACCAGCGCGATCCTGAGCGGCGCGTAGCAGGCAACAGTGTCCTTGCCCGTTGAGGCGATGGCTGCGATCTCCTGGGGCCTGAGCCGGGCGCCGGCCCGCGCCACCAGTGCGCCGGCGGCGACGTCCTCACCGGCCTTGCGGCAATTGGCGCCCCGCTTGAGCGCGTCGGGCACCGCGACGAAGGTCTGCCCGTTGCGGATTTCGCTCCTTGTGTCCTCCTGCATCACCACGGTGTCGGCGTCCGCGGGCATGGGGGCGCCGGTGAAAATCCGCGCCGCCGCGCCCGCCTCCAGCACCGCGCCCGGGCCTGCGCCGGCGGTGATGCGCTGAACCACCGGCATCCAGGTTTCATCGCCCCCTTTCAGGCTCGCATGGGCGAACGCATAGCCATCGACGGCCGAATTGTCGATTGCCGGAACGTCACGCGGCGAAGCGACATCCTCGGCCAGGATGCGCCCCCCCGCCGCCGCCAGCGCGACCGGCTCCACATCGCAGAGCGGGCCAAGCCGCTGTTTCAGCAGCGCCAGCGCATCGTCATGGCGCAGCCGCTCCTTGTCGTGCAGAAAACAGTCGTCGAGCGGGCGGGCCTGTCTCATGGACGATCCTTCTCCAGCCCGGTTTCGGCCAAAACCAGATCGGCGATGGCGGCAATATCGTCGATATCGAACACCCGAACCGGCTCGTTTTCGAGCGGCCGGTCGCTGGCGATGGCCACGATCTGCTCGTCCGCCCCCGCCAGTTCACGATGCCCGAGACCTGAGCGGCGCACCTCGATCTTGGGATGCGGCCCGTGGCGATAGCCTTCCACGATGACGATATCGCAGGCGCCCAGTTTGGCCAGGATCATGTCCAGCGGCGGTTCGGGTTCATCGCGCAGTTCATGAACCAGCGCCCAGCGGTTGCGCGACACGATGGCGACTTCCCGCGCGCCCGCCTCGCGGTGGCGGTGGCTGTCGCGGCCGGGATAATCGATCTCGAAGGAGTGATGCGCGTGTTTGACGGTCGAGACGGCATAGCCGCGCGCGCTCAGCGCCGCCACCAGGCGCACCGTCAACAGGGTCTTGCCGACATTCTTGAACCCGGCAATGCCGAACACCGGCGGCATCAGGCGACCTCTTTGAGATGGCGTTCGGCCAGCGCCACATCATCGGGCGTATTGATATTGAAGAACGGATCGATCCGCGCGCACGGAAAACTGACGACCGAGAGCGCATGGCGCGCGGTCCAGCGGTCGATCTTGCGCACATCCTCCCCGATCAGCGCCCGGCCCAGATCGTGCCGCAGCGCCACCGGCCACAACCCGAATACCGGGTGCGTGCGCCCGGCGGATGCGGCACAGGCCATCCGCGCGCCGGCGTCCTCGATGGCCGCGGCCATGCGCGCCACCATGTCGGCCGGAAAAAACGGCGTGTCGGTGGCGACCGAAACGACCCGGGAACAGGCGGGATGGGTATCGGCCGCCCATTGCAGCCCGGCGAGAATGCCCGCGAGCGGGCCGGCGAAACCTTCCACCGGATCGCCCACCACCGGCAGCCCGAAGCCGGCGAAACGGGCCGGATCGCCATTGGCGTTGATGACCAGGTGGCTTACCTGGGGTCGGATGCGCGCAATGACATGCGCCAGCAACGGCCGCCCGGCGAGCTCGATGAGCGCCTTGTCGCCGCCGCCCATGCGCCGTGCCCGGCCGCCGGCCAGCAGGACCGCGATGACAGGCGCAGCACTCATCGCGATTTCTCCCCGGCCGCCCGGCGCCGCCGGCCCGGCGGTTCATCGTCAACCGCGCCCACGCCCGCATCGAAGATCAGCCGTTCCTCGCCGGACAAAACGGTAAAGCGCCTGCCGCGCGCGCGGCCCACCAGGGTCAACCCCGCCTCGCGCGCGCGGCAGGCGCTTTACCGT
>JALURZ010000196.1:0-903 GCA_027058735.1 Hyphomicrobiales bacterium
CAAAATATCCGGGATCCTTAGGAGAGATCGTGTACGACGCATGTTCCGAGTAGATCCCGGATATGGCTACGCCATTCTGGGATGACGGCTGTCCGGGATGACGGCTGTAGCAGGGAGACTTCTTGGCTGGTGCGTTACGCCTGACGGCTAACACACCCTACGATCCATCTACGCTCGCTTCGATTGTTATGTTTTGGTAACCTTCCAACTGGATTTGTATTTTCTTGGAAAGACGAGAGGCATGGGAGTCTACTTTTTGGCGGCTGGACCTGGCACCTCCCCTCCTGCATGGAACCGAAAGAAAAGTCTCGATAGGGGGTTTTCTGTGCCTGAGTTAACTCCGTTCCTGCCCACAGAGTATAGCCGATACCTGAAACGGTATTTCGGAGAAGGTGAAGAAGTCTACTTATGGGGTGCGAATCGCCAAACAGAATTGGACAAGATTCTACCTGATGCCTACGTAGTCGATGTCAATCAGACGACAGTTGTCCGTATTTTCCGCTTTACATTCTGGTTCGAAACAAACGATACGCGCCTTCAGGAGTTTATCGGTTGGGACAAGGAAAAGCCGAAGGAAGACAGACGACCGTTTCGTTATGTTTGTTTTCTGAAATCACCACAACCAACGAATCGGCAAGAGAAGGCCTGGTTCAGGCGAGCATTCAATTTCAAAGACAATTATTGGTTAACTGGGCAAAAGTGGATTAGTGATCAAGAGGTTCGGGAGGCGATAAACAGAGTGGGAGCCAAATCGTTGGAGGACTTTCTTGGCATTGGAGAGGCGGTTCACGAAGTCAAAAAAAGCATGCTCGAACGAGAATCTGAAACGACAAATACGGAAGTTTCGGAGCCCCAGTCGATAGGAGGCCGAGCTATCGAGCTTCCATCCGAACGCGTAATAGT
>JALURZ010000196.1:913-1557 GCA_027058735.1 Hyphomicrobiales bacterium
AATGGCTTCGACCTGTTATTTCGCAGGTTAGGGCTTTGAGAAAGGATGCCGGGCACCAGGAGCGTGATCACGAAGCGATTGTAGCGGCGATGTTCGAGTGTCTCGGGTACAAACAAGTTGATGAAATCAAGTTTCGTCGAGGCCGGATTGATGTATTGATTTCTGTAAATGAACGGCCAATCTTCACAATCGAAGTAAAGGCGGATTGGGGGCTTTCTTCATCAAGCACGGAGGCCATCCGCCAAGCCTATAACTACGCACTCGAAACCGGTACACCTTTCGTTATTGTCACAAACGGCGACACGTATTTGTTTTTTAGACGCGGGGCTGCTGGAACTTATAAGCAAGATTTTCAAGGAGAGGTCCGTTTGACGCAACTGACCGCTGAAGGATTGAGGATGATCGAGAGTTGGAGAAAAAGCGCCTGAATTTAGAGTTTACCCCACAACATTTCTGGGAATGGTAGAAAGTTAACCAAGCTTTCCTTTGCGATCACACCCCCGACACCCCCAACATTCGCATTCCCACCAATCTCTGATATGCTCGCGGCCCGTTGTAAAAAAAACCACCCGCGAATGAGAGCGCCCATGGCCGTTGCCCGAAGGAGGCCCGGCGTGAATGCCGTTAGCGGGGCGGTTGGGGCG
>JALURZ010000196.1:1567-10078 GCA_027058735.1 Hyphomicrobiales bacterium
GCGGATGTAGGGTGCGATAGCGCAGCGTATCGCACCAATCAGCCGGGTCGAATTTTGCCAACGGTGCGTTACGCCTGACGGCTAACGCACCCTACGGCTTGCTCGTCGTCCCGGAATTCTGCGTCAGCAGAATATCCGGGATCCTTTGCGGCACATGTTCCGGGATGACGAGTGGGGATGCCGGCAGCGCCCCCCATAATTCGCATTCCCCCAAATCTCTGATATGCTCGCGGCCCGTTGCAAAGAAAACTCTCGCGAAAGGGCCAGCCCATGGCCATTGCCCGAACCAAGCCCGGCGTGAATGCTGTTAACAGCGCGCTTGAGGCGATTGCCGCACTTGTTGGCGAGCGGCTGTCTACCGCGCGGGCCGTGCGCGAGCAGCATGGGCAGGACCTGACCTGGCATCGCGGCAAGCCGCCGGACGCGGTGGTGTTCGCGCAATCGGCGGACGAAATTTCCGGCATCGTCAAAATCTGCGCCGAGCACGATCTGCCGGTCATCCCCTATGGCACGGGCACCTCGCTGGAGGGCCATATCAGCGCGCCTTATGGGGGTGTGTGCATCGATGTGTCGCAGATGAACGCCGTGCTGCGCGTCAATGCGCACGACATGGACTGCACCGTTCAGCCCGGCGTCACCCGCAAGCAGCTCAACGAATATTTGCGCGACACGGGGCTGTTTTTCCCCATCGATCCCGGCGCGGACGCGAGCCTTGGCGGCATGACCGCCACGCGGGCGTCCGGCACCAATGCGGTGCGCTACGGCACCATGCGCGAAAACGTGTTGTCGCTGAACGCGGTGATGGCGGACGGCACGCTCGTGCGCACGGCGAGGCGGGCGCGCAAATCGGCCGCCGGTTACGATCTCACCCACCTGCTGGTGGGGTCCGAAGGAACCCTTGGGGTCATCACCGAAGTGACGCTGCGGCTCCATGGCATCCCCGAAGCGGTGTCCGCCGGGGTCTGCGCGTTCGGCGATGTGGAAGCCGCCTGCAACGCGGTCATCATGACCATCCAGAGCGGCATTCCGGTGGCCCGCATCGAGTTGCTGGACGAGGTGCAGGTGCGCTGCTGCAACGCCTATTCCGATCTGGGGCTGAAGGAAACGCCCACACTGTTTCTCGAATTTCACGGCAGCCCGGCCTCCGTCAAGGAGCAGAGTGAGAGCTTCGCCGCCATTGCTGCGGAATTCGGCGCCGCGCCGTTCGACTGGGCGACCGAAGCCGAGGACCGCAACCGGTTGTGGCAGGCGCGCCACGATGTGTTTTATGCGGTGCAGGCGATGATGCCCGGCAAGAAGGGGTTCGCCACCGATGTCTGCGTGCCCATATCGAGGCTGGCCGAATGCGTGAGCGAAACCAAAAAGGACATCGAGGCGCTGGGCCGCATCGCCCCCATCGTGGGCCATGTGGGGGACGGCAATTTTCATGTCTCGCTGTTTGCCGATGTGGATGATCCGGACGATCTCGCCGAATGCAAGGCCTTCATCGACCGGCTGGTCGCCCGCGCGCTGGCCATGGAGGGAACCTGCACCGGCGAGCACGGGATCGGCCAGGGCAAGACCCGGTTTCTCGAGGCCGAACACGGCGAGGGCGTGCGTTTCATGCGCCTCGTCAAGAACGCGCTCGACCCGAAAAACATCATGAACCCGGGCAAGATCATCACGGCGTAGCGGGCGGAGGGCATCAGTGAAATCGCCGTTGCTCATCGTGGCAATCCTGACCATCGCCGTTCTCAGTGCCGCGCTGGCCGCTCCCTGGCTGATCGACTGGAACGCCTATCGCGCCCAGATCGAGCAGCGCATCGAGCATCTGACCGGGCGCAAGACGGTCATTGCCGGGCCGATCTCGGTGCGGCTGTTCCCGGCGCCCTCGCTGCGGTTTCACGATGTGCGCATCCACAATCTTCCCGGTGCTGCGAAGCAGGATTTTTTCACCGCCGCGCGCATCAAGGCGCGCTTTGCGATCGCGCCGCTGCTGCGTGCGCGTCTCGATGTGGTGTCGGTGAAATTCGACCAGCCGGTGTTTCACGCCGAGGTGCTGGGGGATGGCGCCATGAGCTGGACGCTGGATGCGGGCGATCTGGGCGCCAGCCTGCGCGCCGCGAGGGTGACGCTGCAACGCGCGTTGATCAGGGGCGGGAGCGTGATGTTTCGCGACGTGCGCACCGGCGTGCGGCTCGAGGCGCGCGATATCGACATGGAAGTCAGCGCGGTTTCCCTGGCCGGGCCGCTGAAGGCGGAAGGCACCGCGCGCATCGGCGGCGCGGCCAGCCGCTTTTCGATCTCTTATGGCGCCCCGGCCGAGGACGGCTCGCGCCGGGTCGCGGTTTCGGTTCTGCCGCAGGCAGGCGCGGGGCGTGAGCTTCACTTCACCGCGCGCGCGGACGCCGATGACCGCTCCCTGACGGGCCGCATCGTCTGGAAGCAGCCGCGCGGCGAACGCGATTCGATCGCCTATGAAGCAAACGCCGAGATCGTAATATCCGCGCGCGGGCTGGCGGCGCGCGACATCGCGCTGACCACCGGCGGCCGGAACCCCATGCTTGCGATGTCCGGCTCGGCGGACATCGGCTTCGGCCGTCAACTGGTGGTCGATGCGGCGCTGAGGGCGACACGGCTCGATCTCGATGCCGCCGCCCAGCGGCTCGACCTGCGCGCGGGCGCGGGCGCGTTCGCCGACGCGGTTGACGCCGTTTTGCGCCGCGCCGCCGCCGGTCGCGTCACCCTCGATGCGCCCAGGGTGCGCTGGCGCGGCGGGTTGGTGTCCGACGCCGGGCTGACCGTCAAACTGGGCGGGCGGAAGGCCGCGATCACCCGCGCGGTGGCGCGGCTGCCGGGCGATGCGCTGCTCTCCCTTGGCGGGGAATACCGTGTCGGCAGCGTGCTGGAGCCGCGCCGGGAGTTTCGCGGCTCGCATGTGCTGAAAGGCACAAACCTTTCGCGGCTGGTCAACTGGGCCGCGCCGGCTGTGGCGCGCCGGCTCGCCATGCGCCGCGCCGTCCGCCCCCGGCCGTTCGTTCTCAAAGGCCTGGCCGCGTTTTCGCCGGAGGGTCTGGCCCTGCGCGAGCTGACGCTGGAGGCGGGCGAAGCGGCGGCGAGCGGGTCTGTGCGCTATGTGCCGGGGGCCGCCTCGAAGCTGGCCGTGGCCATCACCGCGCGCGGCATCGACATGGGCGAGGCGCCCGCCCGGCTGGCCCGCGCCTTTGCGGATCTGAACACCCAGAGCGTTTCGCTCGATCTGCGCCTCGCCGAGGGGCGGTTCGCCGGCGAGGGGTTCAGGGAACTGGCCTGCGACTGCCTGATGACGGCGACCTCGGCGGATATCAGGTCGGTGAAGCTGGTGCTCGACGAGCGCAACATGGGCTCCGCGTCCGGAACCGTCGACTGGACCGGCGGCGCCCCGGACGGTTTTATCGAGGCGACGATCGATGCGGGCGATGCGGGCAGGGTCCTGCGGGCCATCGCGGCGCTGGGGGTGCGCGTGCCGGGGGCGGATCTTCTGGTCCGGGCAGGGGAATTGGGGCGCGCGCGGCTGTCGGGCACGATCCGCTTTGAGGGCACGAAGACGCCGGCGCGTTACACCGGTGATGTGACGGGACGCCTCGGGGATCAACCGCTTGCCGCGCAACTGAGCGTGACCGGCGCGGCGTCCGCCGGCCGGTCGTTTACGCTGGCGCTGGATGCATCCGGCGTGCGGGCGACATTGGACGGCAGGCTCAGGCGCGAACGACAGGCCGTCGCGTTCGATGCGAAGGCGGCCGTCTCCTCCAGCGATGGCGGCGCCCTGCTTGCCGCGCTGGGCCTGTCGCGGCCGCCGGACCCTGTGCCGCTTGAGCTCGCCGCCCGCGTGACCGCGGACCGCGCATCGATCGTGGTGACGGGTCTCGAAGGCGCGGTTGCGGGGTCTCGGATCAGCGGTGAAGCGACGGCCGATCTGTCGGGACCGCAGCCGGCGCTGACAGTGAAGGCGGATGTGGACCGGGTGTGGCTGCAAGCTGTGCTGGGCGCGCTGTTTGCAAAGACCGGCGGTGCGCTTTCCTACCCGGCGTTTCTGCAACACATGAACCTCGACCTTGCCGGACGCATCGCAACGCTCGTGATACCCGGCACGCCCGATGCCAGGGCGCTTGCCTTCAGCCTTTCGGCCACCGGCGAGGCGATGGCGCTGACAGGCGTGCAGGCGGAGCTTGCCGGCGGCGCGCTGCGTCTCTCGGCAACAGCCGATGCGCGCGATGGCGCGCTTGCGCTTGCGGGCTCGGGCTCGCTCGACGGCGCCGATCTGGCCAGATTGCTGAAATTGCGCACCGGCGCCGCACCCTTTCGCGGCCTGCTCGATCTGCAGTTGGATCTGCGGGCCAGGGGGCGCACGGGCGCGGGGCTGGCGTCCTCGATCAGCGGCGAGGGGCGTTTCGCAATCAGCAAAGGCGTGCTGGCCGGTGTCGATGCCGCCGCGTTTGGCGCGGCGCTGAAGGCGGCGAAATCCCCGGAGGACATACCCGCTCTGCTGGCGGATGTGCTGGAAAAGGGCGATACCGGACTTGACGGGTTCTCAGGCGCGATCGGTGTGGAAAACGCCCTGGCGACGATCCCGCGCATCGCGGTTCGCGGCGCCGGCCTGCGCGCGACCGTGCAGACCTTCGCCGATCTGGCGAAAAGGCGGATGGATGCCGAATGGCGGTTGCGGTTCGCGGACAACCCGGAGCTGCCGCCGCTTGTCGTGGTCTATACGGGTGCGCCCGGCGCGCTCGCCAAATCGATCGGCACCCGCGATCTCGTGTCCTTCCTCACGATCAGGTCCCTGCGCCGGCGCATCCGCGAATTCGACCAGGATCCGCCCGCCGGCGGCCCCCCCGCCGGCGCGGCGAAACCGGGCGCCACCATCAGCCCGTCCGCCCGGTAGGGGGCCGCTCTGCTCCACGCAGCGTGTTCAGCACGAACACCCGCGCCGCGCTCGACAATCCCTGCTGCGCGCGCTTTGCGTCGATTTCGGCAACCAGGCCGGCCAGCGAGATGCCGCGCGCATCGGCAATCTCGCCAAGTGCGATCCAGAAATCCGGTTCAAGAGACAGGCTGGTGCGGTGGCCGGCGAGCGTAAGGGAGTGTTTGACGGGGCCGTGCGCCGTGCGTTTTTTCCCCATGGGTGCAATGCGGCTCATTGCGGCGAGATCATGGTCTCGGGGCGCACGATGGCGTCGAATTCCTCGGCCGTGACAAACCCCAGTTTCAGCGCTTCCTCGCGCAGGGTGGTGCCGTTCCTGTGCGCGGTCTTGGCGACCTTGGTCGCATTGTCATAGCCGATCTTCGGCGCCAGCGCGGTGACCAGCATCAAGGAGCGCTCCATCAGTTCGCCAATGTGCTCGCGGTTGGGCTCGATGCCGGCGACGCATTTGTCGGTGAAGCTGACGGCGGCATCCGCGAGCAGCCGGATCGATTGCAGCACGTTGTAGATCATGACCGGCTTGAACACGTTGAGTTCGAAATGCCCCTGGCTGCCGGCCATGGTGACGGTGACGTGATTGCCCATGACCTGCGTGCACACCATGGTGAGCGCCTCGCACTGGGTCGGGTTGACCTTGCCGGGCATGATCGAGGAGCCGGGCTCGTTCTCCGGCAGGGACAATTCTCCCAGACCCGAACGCGGCCCCGATCCCAGCAGGCGGATGTCGTTGGCGATCTTGAACAGGCTGGCGGCGATGGTGTTGAGGGCGCCGGAACATTCCACCATGGCGTCATGGGCGGCGAGGGCCTCGAACTTGTTGGCGGCGCTCACGAAGGGAAGCCCTGTGATGGTGGCGACATGGGCGGCGAAAATCTCGGCGAACCGGGGCCGGGTGTTCAGCCCGGTGCCGACCGCCGTTCCGCCCTGGGCCAGCGGATAAAGCCGCGGCAAGGTGTCCTTGATGCGCTCCATGCCAAGCGCGACCTGGGCGGCGTAGCCGGAAAACTCCTGGCCCAGGGTCAGCGGCGTTGCATCCTGCAGGTGGGTGCGCCCGATCTTGATGATGCCTTCCCATTCATCCGATTTGGAGTTGAGCGCGGCGTGGAGATGCTCGAGGGCCGGGATGAGGGTATGGGTGATCTGCTCGGTGGCCGCGATATGCATGGCCGTCGGAAACGTGTCATTGGACGATTGCGAGCGGTTGCAGTGATCGTTGGGGTGCACCGGCTCCTTGGTGCCCGGCGTGCCGCCCATCATCTCGATGGCGCGGTTGGAAATCACCTCATTGGCGTTCATGTTCGACTGGGTGCCGGACCCGGTCTGCCAGACGACCAGCGGGAAATTGTCATCGAGCTTGCCGTCGGCGACATCCTTCGCCGCCTCCTGAATGGCCTGTCCGATCGTCTTATCGAGATTTCCCTGCTCGACATTGGTGAGGGCGGCGGCCCATTTGACGATTCCGAGCGCGCGGATCACCGGGCGCGGCATGGTTTCGATCCCGATCCTGAAATTGCCCAGCGAGCGCTGGGTCTGGGCGCCCCAGTATTTGTCCGCCGGCACTTCGAGGGGGCCGAAGGAGTCGGTTTCGGTGCGGGTGTTGGTCATGAAATTGGGCCTGATGGATGAGGGGACGGGAACGTGGACTGGCAATGTCGCGTTCGATGTCGCGTTCACTGGCCCGAGTTTACCATGGCCGGCGGAAGACGCGCAATGCGCGCCCGGCACGCCGGAACACCGGCCCGGCGCCTTGTGGCTCAGTTGGTCTGTTTCACCGGCATTTTCATTTTGCCGCCCGTGCCCATGGGCGGGGCGGATTTTCTGACCATGGCGGTAACGGTGACCGGGCCTGCATTTTCAAATGTCAGGACCAGCGCAATTTCATCGCCGGGCGTGAGCGGGCGTTTCAGTCCCATGAGCATGATATGAAAGCCGCCGGGCCGGAACAGCGCCGGTTTGCCGGGGGCGACGGCCACGCCGCCCTTGAGCGGGCGCATGCGCATGATATTGCCGTCCATTCTGCTCTCATGCAGCCCGGTCCTGGCCGCAATTGCACTCTCGACGCTGAGCAGGGTGTCGGCGCGATCGCCGCCATTGCGGATCACAAGATAGGCCGCGCCGTTTTTCGCCTTGGGCGATGTGGCGCGGGCCCAGACCTGCTCGATGGTCAGGGCGCCGTGGCGCACGGGGGCCGGCTGTTCCTGGGCGTGTGTCCGCGCGGCCAATGAGAAAACCGCAACCGCCAACAGCAAAGCGGAAAAAACCGGCAGGTGTCGCGGGTGCGCGGACATCATTTTTCCTCCGGGTTGAATTTGCGCCGACATGGTGTGTCATGCCGCGACGCCGCCCGCCGGGCGCAGGCGGCCCGCGACCGGGTCACTTTTTCCTGAAGGCGTCCAGTTCGACCACTTCGGCGACCATGTCGGCGCGTTCTTCGTCGTCCTCGTTGGCTGCCCCGGTCTGGCCCAGCCGTTCGTTCGCCTGCCTCGGCATGGCGGTGATGCCGCCGGCTTCGCCCGTGTTTTCGTTGGCGTCTTCGCCGGCGGCTTCCGTTGCCGCCTCGAATTGCAGGCCGAATTGCACGCTGGGATCGAAAAAGCCCTTGATGGCGGCGAACGGAACCACCAGTTGCTCGGGCGCATTGTTGAAGTTGAGCTCAACCGAAAACCGGTCCTTGCCCACTTCGAGATTCCAGAACTGATGCTGCAATACGATGGTCATTTCCTTCTCATATTGCGCGCGCAGCCGTTCCGACATGCGCACGCCGCTGGCCAGCGTATCGAAAGCGATGAAGAAGTGATGACTGCCGGGAAGGCCCGACTGGGCGACGCGCTCCAGCGCGGTACGCACGACGCCGCGCAGGGCCTCCTGGGCCATCAGGTCGTAGCGCATGAGATCTTCGGACATATCGTCTTCCGCAATTGCAGCGCCATCAAGCCGTGATTCGTCACCATCCGCAAACACATTCCCTGATCGTGTCCACAATATGGTCAAGGCTAGAAGAAAGTGGAGGGCTTCTGTTGCCCGGTGCCCTCCGAAACCGCGCTCAGCCGTGCGAACGGCTAAGACTGAATTTGAAGCGGTCGCACTGCGTTACGCAGCGAGACGTGCTTCCGCATAGTTGTCGTTTGCAACTATTAAGACGGCCCGATAACAGCGGTACCATACCGGGCGAAAGCACACCCTTTACACCCTCGTCGATCCTGTTTCGCCCCCATCAGTTGCCGCCCCGAAAACGGTGCGGCGCGCCAAAGGCGGCAAGTGGTGGAGGCGCCGGGTACTGCCCCCGGGTCCGATGGGTTTATTACGATGACAGTTTATCGCCATAGCCGGCCGAAGCCGGCACCTTCCATATATACGCTCTTGAGGGCAAAAGAAAGGTTAGCGCGACGCTGAATTCGCTTTTTTCCCGCGAACTGGCGTCTTTTTCCGCAAACTGGGTCATGATCTACGGCGTTGTTTTCATCAATCAGTGCATAGTCCTGCCAACTGAACCATCTGGGACCGTTCGCGGTCTCGATGCGCTGACAGTAATGCCGCCGATGTTCACCGCCGCGTTCGGGAAAGGATGGTGG
>JALURZ010000197.1 GCA_027058735.1 Hyphomicrobiales bacterium
GCCCGAAAGCGGCCCGCCCCGCCCCTGAAATTACGAGGCCGCCAACGGCGAGAACCGCCAAACACGCGGCAATGAACCACTTCCGCCTCAACATCGTCCTTGCATTTCCCGCAGCAGCCTCAACCATTGCACGGACAGGACCGCGCTGGCGCCCATGTCGCGGTTGTGCGGCGCGCACCATCGCGATAGAACCGCGCCCAGGGTCCAGATCCATTAATTCCGTTCAACTCTGTTTGCACTGGAGGGTACGAATGCTGATAAACAAGCGCAAGATCAGGCTTTCGGCCTTGTCGGGCATTGATCGCCAGCAGGCGCGCCCTTCAGTGCGAACCCTCCGGGCGGCGCGGAGTTGAACGGAATTAATGGATCTGGACCCTGCATCTTCGCGTTCGCCTCAAGGGCCATCATAACATGGCACAGCCCGGTAGCGGCCAGTCCTTTCTGTCTGGCATGTCTTTGAAGACCCTGCCCCGCGATATGTTCAGCGGCTCGGTCGCGGCTGTGGTGACCATTGCCTATGCGGTATCCTTCAGCGCGCTGATTTTCTCCGGGCCGCTGGAGGCGGGGCTGGGTTTCGGATTTGTCGCACTGCTGATCGGCGCGGCCATCACCGGCCTCATCGTCGGCCTGTTTACAAGACTCGTCCCCGCCGATGCGGGACCCGACACGCCCGCGGTCGCGGTCATGAGCGTGCTGGCGCTCGCCGTCGGGCAACGCTTTCTCGCGAATGGCGATGGCGAACTGGCGGTGCTGCATGTGCTGGTCGCCATTTCGCTGGCCACCATGCTGACCGGCCTGTTCCTGTTCGCCCTCGGCGCGCTCAAGGCCGGGCAATGGCTGCGTTTTATTCCCTACCCGGTCATCGGCGGGTTTCTCGCCGCCTCCGGCTGGCTGCTGGTTGCCGGCGGCGTGGACGTGATCGTCAAGACACCCATCGCCGGCATCGCCACGCTTGGCGGTGTCGTCGTCGATCGCTGGCCGCAACTGGCCACCGGAATCGGCATGGCGCTGGCCATCCTGGCGCTGCGCCGGCGCGTTGGCACCTATATCCTGTTGCCGGGCGCTTTTTTTGCCGGTGTGATCATTGTCAATCTTGGCTTGTGGCTGGCGGCGGCGCTGGGTCCGCCCGTCGATTCGGCGCCGTGGTTTCTTGACGCTTCGGCATCTCGCAGCGTCTGGTGGCCGGCCTCCGCCATTTTCGATGCCCGGATCCAGTGGGGCGTTCTGGTTCGCCAGTCGGTCGAAATTGCCGCTGTTTGCGGGGTTACGGCCATCGCCCTGCTGCTCGACATATCGAGCCTGGAAATGGCGCGCAGCAAAGCTGTCGATCTGGACCATGAACTGCGCGTCAATGGCGCGGCCAATGTGGTGGCGGCCGCGCTGGGGGGCATTGCGGGCAACCTGTCCATGGTCGGCAGCCTGCTCATCAGCGAGGCGGGCGCCGTATCCAGACTTGCGACCCTGACCGCCTCGCTCGTGTGCACGATCGCGATTTTCGCCGGGTCCTGGCTGCTGACGGCGATCCCCACGCCCGTGCTGGGCGGCGTGCTGATCTATCTGGGTATTTCCATTCTCTATCACGCCCTGATTGAATCGGCCGGCCAGCGCTCCATGGCCGACAACGTGCTGGCCATCGCCATTGCCGTGACCATCGTGGCATCGGGCTATCTGATCGGCATTCTGCTGGGTGTTCTGGGCGCATGCGTTTCATTCGTCTTGAGCTACAGCCGCATCAGCGTAATCCGCCAGCATCTCAGCCGGGCCAATTTCAGCTCCAACACCGACCGTTCCCCGGACAACATGCGGCTGCTTTCGCAAGACGGCGAGAAAATCCAGATTCTGTGGCTGCGGGGCTATATTTTCTTTGGCACCTCGAACCGGTTGTTCGAATATATGCGCCGGAAATTCTGGGGCGAGGACGCCCCGCGGGTGCATTTCATCATCCTTGATTTCGCGCAGGTGCCCGGGTTCGATTCGTCGGCCATCTTCAGCCTCATCAAATTGCGGAATGCGTGCCGCGACCATGACGCGGTGCTGGTGTTGAGCGGCCTGTCGGACTCGTTGCGCGGATTTCTTGACAATGTCGGGTTTTTCCCGCCCGGCGACGATCGCACCGTGCTGTGCATCGCCCATCGCGACGACGCGCTGCAATGGTGTGAGGACCAGTTGCTGGATGCCCATGGCACGGCCGATCCGCGCGATACGGAATTTCGCCGCTGGCTCGCCGCCCAGCTCGGCGGCGCCCGCCTCGCCGACCGGGTCATCGCCTATCTCGACCGCGTCGAGGTGAAATCGGGTGACCTGGTGGTCAAACAGGGCTCCGTTTCCAACAGTATCGAACTGATCGCATCGGGGCGCATGGTGGTCAGCCTTAAAGGATCGCACGGCAAGGCCACCCGGCTGCACCAGATCGACGGCCAGACCATCGTGGGCGAGATGGGGTTTTACCGCCGCGCGAAACGCACAGCCTCGGTCATTGCCGAAGAGGATGCGGTCGTCTACCGCCTCGACCGCAAGTCGTTTGACAAAATGACAAGGACGGATCCCGAAGCCGCCACCGCGCTGAACGGCTTCATCATCCGCATGCTGTCCGACCGGCTCGATTTCGCGATCCGCGAGATCGCCGCCCTGCAATAGGCGCCATGAGCGCTAGGCCTGGGCGCCGACCAGGATCGAGACCATCGCCACATAGGTCAGGTGGTGGATGAACTGATCGATTCCCAGGGCGCGCCAGAAGCCGCCCGCCGCCGGCGTCCATTGCCGGCGCGCGACAATCTGCTCCTTGGCCCAGTCCACATGGTAGTGAACAAGCAACTCACCGGCGATGAGCACACCGGCGAACACCGCTCCCGGCGCGGGCAATATAAGGAACACAGGCACGCTCAAAACCGCGTGAATGCCCGCATGCAGCATGCCCCCGGGGTGCCCGTAAATTCCCTTGTTTCGCAACTGATAGGGCGTTTGCAGGATGAAATCGGCCATCACATGCTTGATGAGAAAATAGGTCAACGCCAGCAACAGCGATAAAGCGCCCGTGTCCATTGTTCGTTACCTCTGTTTGGCTGCTGCGCCCCGGATCATGATCTCATGAACAGAGCCAAAAGAATATCGCTTCATGACCCGCCCCCCGGGGTGGCTGCAAACCGGATTTCGCCGGCGGGCGCCGTTTCCGGTTTCGCCGCCATCCGCGACGGCGCGCGGAGCCCCGACATGGCGGTGCTTGCGTTAAGATGGGGCCGGGACCCGCAAAGAACCAGCCCTGTCGATGCAAGACCGGCCCGGTTTTCCGGCAACCCCGGTTGTGGCGATCCCGGCAGGATTCGAACCTGCGACCTGCGGATTAGAAGTCCGCTGCTCTATCCAGCTGAGCTACGGGACCGTTGTCACCAACACCTGCCTCGCGCATTGATCCCAACATGGCGGCCATTGCGGTCAATGGGTCCACAGGCCATTCCGGCCGAACCGGAAATTATCCGAATACGCCTTTGGCCTGCGCATGCGCACGCGCGGTTCCTGGACAAGATAGGCAATTCCGTTGCGCTTTGCATAGGCGATCGCGTCTTCCTTTGTCTCGAAGGTCAGTCTGAGTTGCTGTTGCATGTCACTGCTGCTAGTCCAGCCCATCAGCGGCTCGATCTGCCGCGGGGCGGCGGGGTCAAAGTCCAGCACCCACCTGCGGGTGTGCGCCTGACCCGATTGCATGGCGTTTTTTGCCGGCCTGTATATCCGCGCGCTCATGTGGTCCTCGAGAAAACCTTCCTCTGCCGGGCCGGCGATGGTCGGGGCAGCAGGATTCGAACCTGCGACCCCCTGCTCCCAAAGCAGGTGCGCTACCAGACTGCGCCATGCCCCGAACGCCGGCCGGGGCCGGCTGACGGGACCATCCTTGGCCAGTGAAAAAGATGTACCCCCGCCAGCCGGGCGAAGGCAAGGAAAAGGCGCAATGCCCGCCACTGCCGGGTCTTGAGCCTATTGAACATTCCTGAATAAACTGTGTTCGATCCGGTCGCCCGGCCGCAGACCGATCCGTTTCGCGGTTCCCGCGACAACCTCCAGCACGTAGCGCACCGGCCCTTGGGAGGGAATGATGTCGCGCGACAGCGGCTTGGTGTTTTCCGCGATCGCGTTCACGCGCCCGTCGGCCAGAATGAAAATCATGTCGAGGGGGATATAGGTATTGCGCATCCACATGGAAATGGGCTGATCGAATTTGAAATCAAACAGCATTCCCTCGTTTTCGCCCATGGAGCGGCGGAACATGAGGCCGCGCGTACGGGTCTCGGGCGTATCCGCGATTTCGGCCTCGAAGCGAAAGCGGCCCATCGATGTGACGATCGTCAGGGGTTCGCGGCGCATGCCAGGATCGCTGGCCGCATATGCCGCATCCGGCGCCAGCAACACCAATGCCGCAACGATCAGAAGAAAACCCCGGCGCAGCCGCACGCCAACAACCTGTGTCATAACCTGCATTCACACGAATTCATGCACAAACCGCCGATTCCGGCCCAAGCGCGGCACGGCCGCACGCCGCAAAACAGCAGATCATAGCGCTGACGGAAAAACAAGGTGCCCCGCGGGCTAGTGGGGCCCGGGCGGGACGCCGTCCAGGTCGAGCTTGACCTCGGCGGCCATCAGCCCCTTGGGGCCTTCGCCGTAGCGAACATAGACCATCTGATCGGGCCGCAGCTCCGGCACGCTGCAGCGGCGCAGAACTTCCATGTGAACGAAAATATCCGGCCCGTCATCGCCTTCCTGGACAAATCCATAGCCCTTGGCGCGGTTGAACCACTTGACCTTGACGGCCACATAGTCGCCGGTCGGGGTCACCTCCACATGGGTGCGCGCCGGCGGTTTCTGCACCGGCTGGATGGCGGTCGAATTATCGACGCTCTTGATCTTGAGCGCCTGATAGCCCTTGTCGCGCTCGACCGCCTCGACAACGACCTGCGCGCCCTCAAGCAATGTCTCGAACCCGTCACGCTTGAGACAACTGAAATGGATCAGGATGTCGGGCATGCCGTTGTCGGGGATCATGAATCCATCTCCCCGCGCGGGACCGGACCATTTTACGAACCCTGATACCTCAAAGATATTGATCGCCAAATCGTCGGGAACATTGGCAATCTGATCGACCCGTTCCACTTGAAAAAGCCCCTTCGCCGCCTCTCGGACGTACACAGAGGTACGCACTCCGCCAAATACCCGGAACCCAGCCTCCAGGATTGCGTCCATTTTGATACATAAGGGCGATGCTTGTACAGAGCCTTGCGTTCACCATGTGGAAAATCCCGCAATTCCGGGCCGCAATCGCCTATACGGCCAAATTCTGCGGAAAAGAACGCCTCGCCGTTTGTGACAAAAGAGGCGAATCACTACGCGCGGCAGCCAAATTGCCAGCATGCGCAATCACTTGACTCACGGTTCATTGCGCCCGTGCGCGAGCGGCGCCATGACGGTCCCGATATCCTCGTTCAGGACGAGATCGGCAATATCGTCGAGTTCGGTTTTTTCGCGGTTGAGGATAACAAGGCTGGCGCCGGCCTGCTTGGCCATGATCGGGAAGCCGGCCGCCGGATACACCACCAGCGAAGAGCCGATCGAGACAAACAAGTCGCAGCCCAGCGTCGCCTCCCGGGCGCGCATCATTTCGCGCTCGGGCATCGCCTGCCCGAAAGAGATTGTCGCGCTCTTGATCAGGCCTGCGCACCGGGGGCAGGCAGGCGGCCTGCCGGTGCGGTCGAACTCGATTTTCACCCAGGCATGTTCGCAGCGCTCGCCGCAATCCAGGCAGGTCGCATAGGTGCCGTTGCCGTGCAGTTCGATGACCTTTTCCTCAGGCACCCCGGAGGCCTGATGCAGCCCGTCGATATTCTGGGTGATGACATGGCTCACCTTGCCCTTCAGGACCAGATGGGCGACGGCCTTGTGGCCACGGCCGGGCTCGGCACCGGCGAAATGCTCTTCCATGGCGAACTTCCGCCGCCAGGCTTCGATGCGGTTGTCTTCCGATCCGACGAATTCATCGAAATGGATCGGCATGTTTTTCGACCACAGTCCGCCGGGACTGCGAAAATCGGGTATGCCGCATTCCGTGCTGATGCCCGCCCCGGTGAACACGACGACGCGCCGCGCCGCGGCCAGCGCATCGCGCATCGCGGCTTGCGCCTCGCGCAGACCGTTACTTGCTTGCCCCACGGTTCGCCCTCTCCCGCCGACATACAGCCATTGAGCTGTCGCGATCTTGCCCTATAGTGGCGGGCGAACCCAAGAGCGAATTTGCGCGGGGCGGCGGCTGAAGATGAAATTCCTGCACACCATGATCCGGGTCAGCGATGTTGAGGCATCGCTCGAATTCTTCTGCGCCAGGCTCGGCCTCGAGGAGGTCCGCCGCAAGGATGTGCCCGCGGGCCGCTTCACGCTGATTTTCCTGAAGGCGCCGGGCGACCGGGGCGGCGAAATCGAACTCACCCACAACTGGGACCCGGAACCACTCGGAGAAGGGCGAAATTTCGGCCACCTCGCCTTCGAGGTCACGGACATCTACGAGACCTGCCGGAAACTGATGGAGGCAGGCGTTACCATCAACCGCCCGCCGCGCGACGGCCATATGGCCTTCGTGCGCTCGCCCGACAATATTTCCATCGAGTTGCTGCAAAAAGGCGGCCCGCAAGAGCCGCGCGAACCGTGGGTCTCCATGGACAATACCGGGCACTGGTAGGGATGGCATGGCGGTTGCGAAAAACCGTGGCAGGCCCTAGGGGAATCGAACCCCTCTTTCCAGGTTGAAAACCTGGCGTCCTAACCGATAGACGAAGGGCCCGCACATGGTGATCGCGCCCGCTTATACTGGCGATTCCTGCGCGTTGCAAGAACCCTTGAGGGGGCGCAGGCCGCCGCGCACGACGGCACGCCTATCCCTGATCGCGCGCCGGTTTGGCGGCATCCTCGATAAAGACTTGCGCCTTTCTTGCGCCCCCCCAGTCGTCGATCGCAAGACGCCCGGCGAGATGCAGCGGCACATGTGTTTCATCCAGCAACAGCCTGCCAAGGAGGGTGCCGGCGGCGCGAAACGCAATCGCCTTGAGGCTCAATCCATCGCCGCCTTTCAAGGTGCAGCGCACATGATCCTTGCCGACGGGTTCCGCATAGGTGACGCGGTGGGCGGGAAAGGCGAATCGCGGGGCCGGATTGCCCATGCCGAAGGGCCCCGCTCTTTCGATCTGATCGACGAGGTCGCAGCGCACGGCGCCGGCGCTGAGCGCCGCATCGATCTTCAATTCGCCCGGCGCGCCCGGCTGCGGCCCGGCTGCGGCCAGATGGTCCTCCAGAAACCCGCGCAAGGCCCCGAGTTTTTTCCGCTCAATGGTTAAACCCGCGGCCATCGCATGACCGCCGCCCCTGATGAGATGCCCCCGCTCCACCGCCAGGCGGATCGCGGAACCAAGATCAACGCCGGGCACCGACCGGCACGAGCCGGTGCCGGTATCGCCACCGGTAAACCCAATGGCGAGCGCCGGGCGGTGAAACCGGTCCTTCAGGCGTCCGGCCACCAGACCTGTCACGCCGGGATGCCAGTCATCGCCCGAGACCACAATGACCGGCAGCGCCCCATTGCTCCCCAGCGCCCGTTCCGCCTGGATCATGGCCCGGGACAGGACATCGGCTTCAATGTCCTGCCGCATTTGGTTGAGCTTGTTCATTTTTTCCGCAATGGAGGAGGCCTCCGCGCGATCCTCCGTGGACAGCAGCCGGGCGCCGAGCGCCGCATCTCCAAGGCGCCCGGCGGCGTTGATGCGCGGGCCGAGCACGAAGCCCAGCGCATGAACGTCGAGGCGGCGTGTGATCCGGGCCACATCGCTCAGCGCCGCGATCCCCGGATTTTTCCGGTTCGCCATGACCTTGAGACCCTGCGACACAAGCGCCCGGTTGAGCCCTGTCAGGGGCACCATGTCGCACACGGTGCCCAGGGCCGCCAGATCGAGCAGCCCGAAAAGATCCGGCTGCGGCCGGTGCGCGCCGTACCAGCCGCGCGCGCGCAGCAGCGCGTTGACCGCCACGATAAGGAGAAACGTGACCCCCGCCGCCGCGAGATAGCCATATCCGGAAAGATCGTCCTGGCGGTTGGGATTGATGATGGCGCAGGCCTCGGGCAGGGCCTCGCTCGCCTGATGATGATCGACAATGACCAGATCGAGGCCCCGCTCGCGCGCCGCAAGTGCCGGATCGTGGGCGGCAATCCCGCAATCGACCGTCACGATCAGGCGCGCGCCCTGTTCATGCAGGGCCCTGAAGGCGGCGACGCTGGGGCCGTAGCCCTCGCGCAGCCGGTCGGGAATATAGATGTCGAATTGCGCCCCGGCCAGGCGGGCAAACCGTTTGAGCATGGCGCTGGATGTCGCGCCATCGACATCGAAATCGCCGAAAACGACCGTCCTTTCCGCAGCCATGATCGCATCCGCCACCCGTTCGGCGCCCGCGTCCATGCCGCGAAGGAGGGAGGGGTCCGGCAGCAACGCTTTCAGGGTCGGCGCGAGGAACGAGGGCGCATCCTCCAAGCCGACCTGCCGGGCGGCCAGCAGGCGGCCCAGGATTTCCGGTAGATCGTGGCGCTGCGAGATCGCCACGGCGGCGTTGGGATCGCGCAGCCGGTCCACCCACGCACGCCCGCTCACCGAGCGCTCAACGCCAAGAAAATATCCGTTCCCCCAGGTCATGGTCCCGACTGTCTCCCGCTGCCCGTTCCTCGCCGAAATCAATGCCCGCGAAGCGATGACAACCGCCCCTCACTCGAACTTGCTCTGATCGGAGTGAGTCGCCTTTATCCAGCGGATCGTGCCGGTCAGCGAGCGCATGACCACGGTTTCCGTCGAAATCTTGTTGCCGCCGAACCGCACACCGGACAGCAGCGATCCGTCGGTCACCCCGGTGGCGGCGAACATGACATCCCCGCTGGCCATCTCGCACAGGGTGTATTTGCGGTCGAAATCCTCAATGCCCATCTTCGCTGCGCGCTGTTTCTGGGCATCGCTGCCGGTCACCAGGCGCCCCTGCATCTGGCCGCCGATGCAGCGCAGGGCGGCGGCCGCAAGAACGCCTTCCGGCGCACCGCCGATGCCCATATAGATATCCGTGCCGGTCTCTTCCGGGTTGGTGGTGTCAATGACCCCGGCCACATCCCCATCGCCGATCAGGCGGATGGCGGCACCGGTCTCGCGCACCGCGGCGATCAGCTTGGCATGACGCGAGCGATCCAGAATGCACGCCGTAATGTCACGGACATCCACCCCCTTGGCCTGCGCCAGCGCCTTGATGTTCTCGCCCGGCGTTTTGTCGAGATCGACAAGGCCATCGGGAAAGCCGCCGCCAATGGCGATCTTGTCCATATAGACATCGGGCGCATGCAGCAGGCTGCCTTCCTCCGCGACGGCGATCACCGTAAGGGAATTCGCCATTGCCTTGGCGGTGATGGTGGTGCCCTCCAGCGGATCAAGCGCGATATCCACTTTCGGCCCCTTGCCGGTGCCCACCGTTTCGCCGATATACAGCATGGGCGCTTCATCGCGTTCGCCCTCCCCGATCACCACCGTGCCGGCAATATCCAGCGTATTGAGTTCCTTGCGCATCGCATCGACCGCCACGCGGTCGGCACGGACTTCATCGCCGTGGCCGCGCAGCCTCGCCGCCGCCACCGCCGCACGTTCCGTCACCCGGGCCAGTTCCAGGGTCAGCACCCGGTCCAGCGCGCTTGATTTGACACTCATTTTCCAAACCCCCAATCCCTCCGCTCCGCAACGGAGCATTCCAGTCTACGCCGCTTCGATCCGGATCATATGCGCCGGTTCGGCGAGATGGCCGGCCCTTTCGATGGCTTCCAGCGCCGAACGGATCGCCTGCTCCTTGGTCTCGTATGTCACCAGCGCCACCGGCATGACGCTTTCCGCGGCCCTGCGCGCCGCGCCGCCGCGCTGGATGATGCTTTCCAGCGATATCGCCTGATCGGCCATGCATTGGGTAATGCCCGCAACGCTGCCGGGTC
>JALURZ010000198.1 GCA_027058735.1 Hyphomicrobiales bacterium
CACCGGGCGGACCTTGCGCGCCTTGCGCCCGTCGCGCGCCTTGAGCCGCTCCGCGCCGTTGCAGATCGGCAGCAGCCAGTCGGAACGCATCTGCAGGTCGTCATTGAGCGCCTTCATGGCGTGATAGTTGAAGGTATAGCCCTTGGGATTGTCTCCCTGGGCCGCCCAGATCAGGGTTTCGTGGGCATTGGTGAAACGGCGGCCGCGAAAATTCGGCATCGGGTTGGTCTTGCGCCAGATCACGTCGTTGAGAATCCAGAAGCCGAGATCCTGCAATGTCGCGCCGACACGGAAAATATTGTGATAACTGCCGATGACCCAGATGGAGCCGGTGTCCTTCAGCACGCGGCGGGCCGCGCGCAGCCATCGGGCGGTGAACGCGTCATAGGCCGCAAGGCTGGCAAACCGGTCCCAGTCGTCGTCTACCCCGTCGACGCGGGAATTGTCGGGGCGGTGCAATTCGCCATTGAGCTGGAGGTTGTAGGGCGGATCGGCGAATATGAGATCGACGGAATTTTCCGGCATTTCCGCCATTTCCGCGATGCAATCGCCGATTATCAGCCGGTCGGCTTCAAGGGCGGGTGCCTTGTCCTTGACGCAACGCATGGGGGCCTCGCGAGCCAACGCACAACAAACAGGTTCGCCGCCATCATGGAGCGGCGGGGTAAAGGTTCGATTAAGAGGAGGCCTGGAGGAGGGCGCGGATCGGGGCAAACGAGGTGCGGTGGTGGGGCGTCGCGCCGCGGGCTTCGAGCCCGGCGCGGTGCTCGCGCGTGCCATATCCCTTGTTGCGTTCCCAGCCATAGCCGGGATGGCGTGCGGCCAGTTCGCACATGATGCGGTCCCGCGTGACCTTGGCGATGATGGAGGCGGCCGCGATGGAAAGGACGCGCGCATCGCCACCGATAATCGCCTGACCGGGACATGGCAGGCCGGGCAGCCGGTTGCCATCGACCAGCACATGGTCCGGTGCGCGCCCAAGCGCGCGAACCGCCTCGCCCATCGCCCACAGGGAGGCGTTCAGGATATTGTCGCGGTCGATCCGGCGCACATCGCCCAGACCAATGGCGATGTGCGCGGTTTTCGCAAGCTCGCCAAACAGCGCTTCGCGCCGCGCCGGCGTGAGCTTCTTGGAATCGTCGAGCCCGTGGGGAATACGGTCCGGGTCGAGAATGACCGCGGCCGCGACCACCGGCCCCGCCCAGGGCCCGCGCCCGGCTTCATCGACCCCCGCGATGAGGCCGTGGCCGGCCTTGATCGCCCGCGTCTCGAACTCGAAATCGGGCTTTCGCGTGGCGTGTCTGCGCGATGGGGTCATGGCCGCGCCACTGTGCGTTGAGTCGTGCTGCGGGCACAATGGCCGGGCTGTCAAAGCTGCGGCATCGGGCAACCCTGCATGGGCGGATCGTCAAACAGATCGAGCTGGCCGCCGCCGCCCGCCGGCGCCACGAAATGGGCCGTGGACAACCGCAATTTCCTGCGGTTGAGGCCGAGCCGGCGCGCGGCCAACTCAAACCGCCGGCCGATCGACCACGCATAGGGCCCGGTGCCGCGCATGCGCCGGCCCCAGGTCGCATCATAGGTCTTGCCGCCGCGCATTGACCTGATGAGCGACAGGACCCGGTCCGCGCGCTCCGGCCGGCACTCGTTGAGCCATTCGCGAAACAGGTCGTCAACCTCGAGCGGCAGACGCAGGATGACATAGCCGGCCTCGCTGGCGCCGGCTTCGGCGGCGCGGCCAAGAATGGCCTCGATTTCGGCGTCATTGAGGGCCGGTATGACCGGCGCCACCATGACCGAAACCGGCACGCCATGGGCGCTCAGGGTTCCCATTGCCTCGATCCGCCGCGATGGTGTGCTGGCGCGCGGCTCCATGGCGCGGGCCAGATCGCGCTCAAGCGTGGTCACCGACAGCGCCACCTTGACCAGGCCCTTTTCGGCCATTGGCGCCAGCAGGTCGAGATCGCGCAACACCAGCGCCGACTTGGTGACGATGCCGACCGGATGGTTATGGCGCGCCAGCACCTCCAGCACCCGGCGCATGATCCGGCGCTGCCGCTCGATGGGCTGATAGGCGTCCGTGTTGGTGCCGATGGCGATGGCGCGCGGCTTGTAGCCGGGTGCGGCCAGTTCTCGCTCCAGGCGCTCATGGGCATTGGACTTGGCGAACAGACGGGTCTCGAAATCAAGCCCCGGCGACAGACCCATGAATGCATGGGTCGGACGGGCGAAACAGTAAACGCAGCCATGCTCGCAGCCGCGATAGGGATTGATGGAGCGCTCAAACGAGATATCCGGCGAGGCGTTGCGGGTGATGATGGTCTTCGCGGTTTCCTCACTGACATGGGTGCGCCGGTTTTCCAGCAGCCCGAGGCTCTCCCAGCCATCATCGAACAGGGCCACGGTGTTGGGTTCAAACCGCCCCGACCGGTTCGACACCGACCCGCGCCCGCGCCGTGTGCGCGCCATCGCCGCGCCGCAGGCCGCGTGTGCCCGCTCCACGGCACCACCGCGTGCGCTCATCCGATGATATGTCTGCGGAGCGCTCATGACCATGAGAATAGTCGAACCAACAGAACAAAACAAGAACAATTTTGCCGCCATCACCGGTTGCCGCGGGTTGGCGGCGCGTTATAGTGCGCACCCATGGTGAGCCTGATCATTCCGACCCTGAACGCACAAGCGACCCTTGGGGCAACACTTGCGGCGCTGGTGCCGGGCGTCGTGGACGGTGTGATCGCGGAAGTGGTTATCGTCGATGGCGGTTCCGATGACGCAACGCTTGCGATTGCCGATGGGGCGGGCGCGCGGGTGGTGAGCGCGCCGCGCGGGCGCGGGTCCCAGCTTCGCGCCGGGGCCGAAGCGGCCGCGGGCGAGTGGCTGTTGTTTCTGCACGCCGATACGGTGATCGAGCCCGGCTGGCCGGCGGAAATCCGCAGCTTCACCGCCCGAAAGAACGAAACGCGCGCCGCCTATTTCCGCTACCGGCTCGATCATCCGGGCTGGCGGGCGCGTCTTCTGGAGTGGATTGTGGCGCTGCGCTGCGCGGTGCTGGCGCTGCCCTATGGCGATCAGGGGCTGCTGATTTCGCGCCGGCTCTATGAGCGCTCGGGCGGTTTTGCCGATCTGCCCATAATGGAGGATGTCGATCTGGTGCGGCGCATCGGCAGGCGGCGGCTGACGGCCCTGCGCACCGGGATCGTCACCAGCGCGCAACGCTACCGGCACGACGGATTCGCGCGCCGCATGGCCCGCAATCTCGCCTGTCTGACCCTGTATTTTCTGCGTGTGCCGCCGGAGCGTCTGGCGCGGCTCTACCGCCTGTGAGGGGTCGCGATCATCTGGTGATCGTGGCGAAAGCGCCGCGTGCGGGCCGGGCCAAGCGCCGCCTTGGCGCGGATATCGGTTCGGTGCGCGCGGCCTTTGTCTATCGCCATATGCTGGGGGCCATGGTGCGGCGGCTGGGCGGTGATCCGCGCTGGCGCACCTGGCTTGCGGTGACGCCCGATGGCGCCGTGAACGATCCGGCCTGGCCTGCGCATGTGAGCACCCTTGCCCAGGGCGATGGCGATCTGGGCGCGCGCATGGCCCGCGTCATGGCGTCGCGCCCGCCGGGCCGCGTGGTACTGACGGGAAGCGACATTCCCAATGTTCCGGCCGCCTCCATCGCGCGGGTGTTTGCGGCACTCGGGCGCGCCGATGTGGTTCTGGGGCCGGCGCGTGACGGCGGGTTCTGGCTTGTGGGCGTGCGCCAGGGGCGAATGGCGCACACCCTTTTTGACGGCGTGAGGTGGTCGGGCGCGCACGCGCTTGAAGATACGCTGGCCAATGCTTCGCATCTTGCCGTCGAGACGGTGGAAACCCGCGGCGATATTGACACGGGCGGCGATCTGGCGCGCTGGGCGGGCCTGGGAAGATCAGGATTTTGAGCGTTTCAGATGCTCGTCCAGCCGCGGCATGATTTCCACGAAATTGCACGGCGCGTAGCGGTAGTCGAGCTGGTTGGCGAGAATTTCGTCCCACGCATCCCGGCACGCACCGGGCGAACCCGGCAGCACGAAGATATAGGTCGCTCCGGCCACCCCGGCGGTGGCGCGCGACTGGATGGTGGAGGTGCCGATCTTGTCGAAGGATATCTTGTGAAAGACCTGTGAAAACCCGTCCATGCGCTTCTCGAACAGGGGTTCGATGGCTTCAGGCGAAACGTCGCGCCCGGTAAAGCCGGTGCCGCCGGTGGAGATCACCACATCGATCTGCGGGTCGTCGATCCAGCCGCGCACCTGTGCGCGGATCCGCTCCACATCATCGGTGACGACGGCGCGCGCCTGCACGGTGTGGCCGGCCGCTTCGATGCGCCCGGCGAGCACATCGCCAGACTTGTCATCGGCCTCGCTGCGGCTGTCGGACACCGTCAGCACGGCGATGCGCACCGGAATGAAAGCCTTGTTTTCGTCGATGCCGGGCACGCGGCTCACTTTTGTTGCCAAGAGCAAAGCCGGAACTATCCCGCTCAACCGGCGATCTCGTCAAGGGCGCGGCGGATGGACAGAAAGTCGCGCCATGCCAGTTTCTTCTGCCCCGGCTGGCGCAGCAGATAGGCCGGATGCAGGGTGGCGATGGCGCGGTAGGGGCCGTCAGGGGCCGGATATTGCCGCCATTTTCCGCGCAGACGCAGAATGCCGGTGGTCGTATCCAGCATTTCCTTGGCCGCCACCCCGCCCAGAAACACCACCAGCGCCGGGTCGATGAGTTCGATCTGGCGCGCCGCGAACGGCCGGCACAAGGCGGTCTCGGCGGGCGTCGGCGTCCGGTTTCCCGGCGGGCGCCAGTAGATCACATTGGTGATATAGGCCTGATCGCGGTCCAGGCCGATGGCCTTGAGCATGCGGTCGAGCAGCCGGCCGGAGCGCCCCACAAAGGGCTTGCCCTCGATATCCTCGTCGCGTCCCGGCGCTTCGCCGATGAACATCACGCGGGCCTGCCGGCTGCCATCCTCGAACACCAGATTGGTCGCGGTGTTGCGCAGCGGGCATTCAAGGGTTTCGAGGCGGGCGCGCAGTTCATCGAGGGTCTTGCAGGCGCCTGCCATCTGGCGCGCAACCGCGGCGGCCTGCTCGGGGGTCAGAACCGCCGTGGTGGCGGGCCGCGGCGCGCCGGCGGGGTGCTTTTGCGGCACCGCGGGTGCGGCCCTTTCTTCGGCCGGCACGGATCGTGCGAGGCGGTCGCGGGGCACATCGCTTACCGCCTCGTCCACGCCCATCTCCCCATACCACCGCAACAGTTCGCCGGGATGGCGGGCGGTGGCCGGCGGCTTCGCGCTCTGTCTGGTCATGTCCGTTCCCCCGCGATGCCGCCTGCGCGATATCCGGCGGCGATTTTGTCTCGAATGTCGTGGCACGGTAGTATATCTAAACGGAACCGGCCCGTGGCCGCGCGGATCAGGATTTGTGGAAAACCGCGCCGCCGCCGGCAATGGGAAACGCGTGAAGGCGGGGACGACCAGGATGAGCGAAGAGCAGCGACTTCCCGAGCGCGAGGCGATGGATTTCGACGTGGTCATCGTGGGCGCGGGGCCCGCGGGTCTGGCGGCCGCGATCCGGCTGCGTCAGTTGGCCATCGAAAACGATGCCGAACTGAGCGTGAGCGTTCTGGAGAAGGGCTCCGAGGTGGGGGCCCATATCCTGTCCGGCGCCGTCTTCGATCCTGTCGCGCTCGAGCGGTTGCTGCCCGACTGGCGCGCGCGCGGCGCACCGCTCAACACGCCGGTCAGCGGCGACAGGTTTTACTATCTGGGCCCGGCCGGCAATATCAGCCTGCCCGCCTTCATGATGCCGCCGCTGATGAGCAATCATGGCTGTTATGTGATCTCGCTGGGTAATCTGTGCCGCTGGCTCGCCGAACAGGCCGAAAGCCTGGGGGTTGAGGTTTTTCCGGGCTTTGCCGCATCGCAAGTGATCTACGACGAGGCCGGCGGCGTAAAGGGGGTGGCCACCGGCGACATGGGCATCGGCAGGGATGGCGCGCCCAAGGACGGTTTCATGCGCGGCATGGAGCTGCACGGCAAATATACGCTGATTGCCGAAGGCGTGCGCGGATCGCTCGCCAAACAACTGATCGCCCGATACAGGCTCGATGCTGATTGCGAACCGCAGAAATACGGCATCGGCATCAAGGAACTGTGGGAGGTGGACCCGGCGCTGCACAGACCGGGCATGGTGCAGCATTCGTTCGGCTGGCCGCTCAGCAACGACACCGGCGGCGGCGCGTTTATCTATCACTTCGAGGACAATCTGGTGTCGGTGGGGTTTGTCGTGCACCTGAACTACACCAACCCCTATCTCTCGCCGTTCGAGGAGTTCCAGCGCTTCAAGACCCATCCGGCCGTTCGCCCCCTGTTCGAAGGGGGCAGGCGCATCGCCTATGGTGCGCGCGCGATAACCGAGGGCGGCCTGCAATCGGTGCCGAAGCTGAGCTTTCCCGGTGGCGCGCTGCTGGGCTGTTCGGCGGGCTTCATGAATGTGCCGCGCATCAAGGGATCGCACAACGCCATGATGTCGGGCATTCTGGCCGCCGAAGCGGCCTTCGAGGCCATCAGGGCGGGCCGCCAGGGCGACGAATTGAGCGCCTATCAAAGCGCTTATGAGACCAGTCCGATCGTCAAGGACCTCAAGCCGGTGCGCAACGCCAAACCGCTGTGGAGCCGGCTGGGCACGTTCCTGGGCATCCTTGCCGGGGGCATTGACATGTGGATGAACACGCTGAGGATCGGCCTTCCCTTCACGCTGAAACATGGCAAGGCGGACCACGAGACCCTCAAGCTGGCGAAAGACTGCAAGCCGATCGACTATCCAAAGCCGGACGGGAAAGTGACCTTCGACCGCCTGTCTTCGGTGTTCTTGTCGGCGACCAACCACGAAGAGGACCAGCCGGTGCATCTGCGTCTTCGCGATGCCAGCATCCCGATCGCGAAAAACCTGCCCGACTATGCCGAACCGGCGCAGCGCTACTGTCCGGCTGGTGTCTATGAGGTGATCGGGGATGATTCGGGCGGTGCGCCGCGCTTTCAGATCAACGCCCAGAACTGCGTTCACTGCAAGACCTGCGACATCAAGGATCCGGCCCAGAATATTGACTGGACCGTGCCCGAAGGCGGCGGCGGGCCGAATTATCCCAATATGTAAACAGGTTAGACTCGGTTCTGCGCGGTAGATGCGCACCGGGCAGGTGCGTTTCTCCTTGAAGTAACGCCGAAAAACGGCCATCTTCGTCGTTGAAGGACAACGATCCGCATGAAGAAACGCTCACCCATGAACTGGCTTTTCGGCGAGCAGGCGCGCCGGCTCGGGATTTTTCTGGCGGTCACCGCCCTCACCGCCGTGGCGACCGTGACGGGCCTGTCGATCGGCGGCCATGCGGGCTTTGACATTGAAGCGTCCACGTCGGGGAATTATCTGGCCGGGCGTTTTGCCAACCAGCAGCGCGACAACACCAAGGCGGCCGATTTTCTGGCCCGCGCCCTGCGCGATGATCCCGACAACCTGTATATCCTGCGCCGCGCATTCGTGCAGGAAGTGGCGGCTGGACGGATGGTTCGCGCGCGCCGTCTCGCCCGCCGGCTCGTCAAGATCGATCAATCCAACGCGCTGGCCCACATGGTGGTGGGCCTGAGCGATTTCCGCACCGGTAAATATGAAAGCGCGCGCAGGCATTTTGCGATTTCCGCGCCGCATCCGGTCGGCAAGCTGATGGCCAATCTGCTGATTGCCTGGAGCCAGGCCGCCGGGGGCGATCCGCGCAAGGCGCTGGAAACACTCAACAGCAAAAAGACGGCGGACACGTTCGGTGTCTTCCGTGCGTTTCAAAGCGCGCTGATCGCGGATCTGGCGGGCCTTGAGGATGAAGCGCTGAAATATTACCGCAGCGCCTATGACGATGCCGGTTCTTCCCTGCGGGTCATTCAGTCCTATGGCAGCTTTCTGGAGCGCACGGGCAGGGAAGATGATGCGCGCGCTTTGTATCTGAAATATCAAAAGGCGATGCCGACTCACCCGATCGTTCGCCGGATTGTCGAGCGAAACAGCAGCGGCAAGACGCCGCGCCGGCTTGTGCGCACGCCCGATATGGGGGTCGCGGAAGCCCTGTTCGGCATCGCCAGCGCGACGGCGGACGACACGGGCCTGAATTTCGCGCTGCGCATCACCCAGCTGGCGCTGTTCATGTATCCGGATTTCCAGGTGGCCAGGATGCTGCTCGGCGGCATCTATGAGGATGGCAAGAACTATGAAATGGCGGTGAGCGCGTATTCCAGCCTGTCGCCGGACTCTCCGCTGAAGCTGAATGCCGAGTTGCAGGTCGCGGAAAATCTGGACCGCCTCAAACGCACCGATGAAGCCACGGCCTTCCTGAAAAAGGTCATTGCCAGACATCCGCGCAACCCGCAGATCCGCATGGTGCTGGGCAATATCCTGCGTGGACGCTCGAAATTTGCCGAAGCCGCCAAGGCCTATAGCGAGGCCGTCAAGCTGGTCGGCAAGCCGACGAAACGCGACTGGACGCTGTTTTATTTTCGCGGCATCAGCTACGAGCGCACCAAGCGCTGGGATCTGGCGGAGGCCGATTTCAAACTGTCCTTGAAGCTCAATCCCGACCAGCCATCGGTGATGAACTATCTGGGATATTCCTGGGTGGAACAGGGCCGGAACCTGGCCGCGGCCTTCCAGATCCTCAAGAAAGCCGTCGAGCTGCGGCCCAATGACGGGTATATCGTCGACAGTCTGGGCTGGGCCTACTACCACACCGGAAGATACGACAAGGCGGTCGAACAGCTGGAGCGCGCGGTGCAGTTGCGCCCGGAGGACCCGGTCATCAACGACCATCTGGGTGATGCCTATTGGCGGGTCGATCGCCGCCGCGAGGCAAAATTCCAATGGGTTCACGCCCGCGATCTGAAGCCGGAGCCGGAGTTGCTGAAAAAGATCGAGGCAAAGATCGTCGGCGGCCTTGATGCCGCGCGGCCCGTCAAGCTTGTCAGCGCGGGGGAGACCAAGACAACGGGCGCGGGCGCGCAGGAGGCCGCCGGCCCCGGGACATCAAACAACGGTGCTGAAAAAAGGAAAGTCGCGCAGGCTCCAGCCGCCAAACCGGCGAAACCGCGCAAGGTGCATGTGGTGGGCCCCGGCGAGTCCCTGTGGAGCATCGCCGAGGACTATCTGGGCGCGGGGCTGTCATATAACCGGATTCTGGACGCCAACCGCGAACTGATAAAAAATCAGAATCAGATATTTCCCGGCCAGAAACTCATCATTCCCGACGCCAACTGACCCCGTGGCCGGGATGGATGGCGTAGACGAACGCGCGGCCGCCAAGCTCAATCTGTTCCTGCATGTGCGCGCCCGCCGCGACGATGGCCTGCACGAGATCGACAGCCTGGTGGCATTCGCCGATATTGGCGATGAGTTGCGCCTGGAGCGTGCCCGTGCCTTTTCGCTTGCTATTTCAGGGCCCTTCGCCGGCGCCCTTGCCGGTCAGCCGGACAATCTCGTCAAACAGGCCGCAAAAGCGCTCGCGCATGGGGTGTCCGGCGTGAACGACGCGGTCGCGGTTTCACTGCAAAAACATATCCCGGTCGCCGCCGGGCTGGGGGGCGGTTCGGCGGATGCGGCGGCCACGCTGCGCGCAATGGCGCGTTTGCAGGATGTCAAAGTGCCCGGCAATGCGTTGCGCCAGATAGCAGCCCGGCTTGGCGCGGATGTGCCCTGCTGTTTGAGCCAGCGCGCGCAATGGCTGTCGGGGACGGGCCGCGAATGCGAGCCTGCGCCCCAATTGCCCGCGCTGTTCGCCGTGCTCGTCAATGCCGCCGTCCGGATGCCGACGGGCGAGATTTACAAACGTCTCGGGCTTGCCCCGGGCGAGACCTTTGGCGACGGGTCCATTGTCCACCGCCCGGAGCGATTTGGCTCACCTCGGGAATTCGTTGAATTTCTCAAAATCCAGCGCAATGACCTCGAAGCCCCGGCTGCGGCGTTGTCCTGGGAGATCGGCGACACTCTGGAGGCCTTGTTCGCGCAGCCCGGCTGCGCGCTGGCGCGTATGACCGGCTCGGGCGCGACCTGTTTCGGGCTTTTTTTCGATGCGCCGGGCGCCGAGGCCGCGGCCCGCGCCATTGCCGCGAAACTTCCCGGCTGGTGGGTCCGCTGGTGTGCCCTGGGGTGAGGGGGCTGCCGGGTCAAAAGCCCCGCTGCACGCAGAACCGGACGGCCTCGCCAAGAGCGCGGGTCTGGTTGCTGTCAGCAAAGATCGCCAGCGCATCGGTGGCGATGGTGCCGTAGTGGCGTGCGCGTTCCACCGTGTCGCCCAGCGCGCGGTGTTTTTCCATGAACGCCAGCGCCTGTTCCATGTCGCCCTCGCGCTGGTCGCCCTCGCTGATGGTGCGGTTCCAGAAGGCGCGCTCCTCCTCGCCGCCACGCCGGTAGGCCAGAATCACGGGCAGCGTCACCTTGCGCTCGCGGAAATCATCGCCGATACTCTTGCCGAGCACCGCCTGGTGGCCGGAATAGTCGAGCGCATCGTCGACAAGCTGAAAGGCGAGGCCGAGATTGCGGCCAAAGGAGCGCAGCGCCGCGCGCTCGTCCTCGCCGCGCCCGGCGATGACCGCGCCGACCTCGCTGGCCGCGGAAAACAGCGCCGCCGTCTTGGAGGAGATCACCCTGAGATAGGCGTCTTCGGTGGTCGATGTCTTTTTCGCGGCCGCCAGTTGCATCACTTCTCCTTCCGCGATCACCGCGGCCGCGCGCGAAAGCACCGCCAGCGCATCGAGCGAGCCGGTCTCCACCATGATGCGGAATGCCTGGCCGAGCAGAAAATCGCCGACCAGGACGCTGGCCTCGTTGCCCCACAACATCCGTGCCGCCTTCTTGCCGCGGCGCAATTCGCTCTCGTCCACCACATCGTCATGCAGAAGTGTCGCGGTGTGCATGAACTCCACGCTGACCGCCAGCTTGATATGATCGCCGCCCTCATAACCGCACATCTGGGCGGCCGCCAGGGTCAGCATCGGGCGCAGGCGCTTGCCGCCCGAATCGATCAGATGCCGGGCGACCTGCGGGATCATCGACACATCCGAAACGGTCTGGCGGACGATCAGGTCGTTGACCTGGTCCATTTCCGCAGCGACCAGCGCATTCAGCGGCGCGATGCTCGCCGCGCCCGGATTCTTGCCCTCATCGAGGGGAATGACAACACCCACCGCACCCGCCATCCGATTGTTCGCGTTGCGTGCACCTTAGGTTTTGCCCGCCCTTGCGGTCAAGCGGCGGTGTTTGACGAAGCCGTCCCGGATGCTATCAAGGAGCGATCATGGTTGAATTGCTGCGCACAAATGATGCCGTCCTGATTTCGTTCATCGAAGCGCTGCTCACGGGCGAAGGGATCGGCCATGTGGTGCTCGACGCCAATATGAGCGTTGTCGAGGGCAGTCTTGGCGTGCTGCCGCGCCGGGTGATGGTGGAGAGCGGGCGTCTGCATGCGGCGCGGCGGGTGATGAGCGATGCCGGCGTCGATTATGCCGAGTAGCCGCGCGGTCGAACCGGCAACCCTGAAGGGCGGCCTCAGCCGCGATGGTTTTCTCGGCGCGCGGGTCGTGATCGCGCAGCCCGCCAAAGGCAGCCGGGCGAGCATCGATGCTGTCTTTCTCGCCGCCGCCATCGCCGCGCGATCCGGCGAAAGGACGCTCGAAGCGGGCAGCGGAACCGGCGTCGCCGCGCTGTGTCTGGCGCATCGTCTCGATGGCGTTTCGGTCACGGGCCTCGAGATTGACCCGGCACTGTGCGCGCTGGCGCGGGAGAATATTGCAGCCAACGGTTTGGCGTCCCGCGTTCGCGTGGTCGAGGGCGATGTGACCGCAGGCCCGCAAGCGCTGGATGCGCGAACGCTGCCGCCTGAAAGCTTCGATCATGTGTTCGCCAATCCGCCGTTTCACAATGATTCCGATGTCCGCCTGTCGCCGAACCCGGCGAAGCGCGCGGCCGCCGCTCACGGGCCGGGCGATCTCGACCGATGGCTGCGGTTCCTCGCGCGCATGGTCAAGCCCGGCGGAACGCTCACCATGATCTATCGCGCCGATGGTCTGGCGCGTCTCCTTGCTGCTCTTGAGGGCCGGTTCGGGCGCCTTGTCCTGCTGCCGCTGCATCCAAGGGCGGGTGCCGCGGCCAACCGCATCATCGTTCAGGGCAAAAAGGCGAGCCGCGCGCCGCTCACCTTGTTGCCGGGGTTTGTGGTTCATGACGACGCGGGCAGCTACAGCGCCGCTGCGGAAAAAATCCTGCGCCATGGCGCACCTCTGGCGATGACGCCCGCGCCCTGATTTTGCCGGCCCAGGCATGCCGGGATATCTTGAGACAAGCTTGTTGCCATAACTGTTGGGAGAACCGATGGCCGAAGACCAGACACCGACCGGACCACTGCCGGAAAAGCCCGTCAAGCCGCCCCTTTGGCGGCGGCTGATGCCGGGCAGGTATCGCAAATCCCAGCCCGTGGTGGCCGTTGTGCGACTGTCGGGCGCCATCGGCGCGATCACCCCGCTGCGCCCCGGATTGAGCCTGGCCGGGGTGGCCACGACCCTTGAGCGCGCCTTCACCATGAAGCGGGCCGCGGCCGTGGCGATCGCGCTCAACTCGCCGGGCGGCTCGCCGGTGCAATCGGCGCTGATCTTCCGGCGCATCCGTGCTCTGGCTGAGGAAAACCGGCTTCCGGTGTTCGTGTTCGCCGAAGATGTGGCCGCATCGGGCGGCTACATGCTGGCCTGCGCGGGCGATGAAATCTACGCCGATGAAAGCTCCGTCATCGGCTCGATCGGCGTGGTCTCCGCCGGTTTCGGCTTCGACAAATTCATCAGGAAATACGGCATCGAGCGCCGCGTTCACACCCAGGGCCGCAACAAGGCCATGCTCGATCCGTTCCGGCCCGAAAAACCGGACGACGTCAAACGCCTGCTGGGTCTGCAAAAAGACGTGCATGAGAGCTTTATCGCCCTTGTGCGCGCACGCCGCGAGGGCCGGTTGCCCAAGAAGGACGCGAGCCTGTTCACCGGCGAATTCTGGTCCGGCGCCCGGGCGCTGGAATTCGGCCTGATCGACGGGCTGGGGGACCTGCGCACGGTGATGCGCGCAAAGCTTGGCGACAAGACCCGCTTCAAGCTGGTCGGGGCGAAATCGGGCTGGCTGCAGCGCCGTCTTGGCCGCGTGCCGGGCACCGCGCTCGGTGCCGACTGGCTGGACGGCCTTGGCGGCGCGTTCGCGTCCGATCTCATCGCCGCCATCGAAGAGCGCGCCCTCTGGTCACGCTATGGATTGTAGGGTCGAACGTTTTATTTTTTTCCCACTGTTCAGCACATCACGCCACCCCGGCGAAAGCCGGGGTCCAGAATGGTCCATACAAGATATGCCCGCTCCATGACTGGATTCCGGCTTTCGCCGGAATGACGGCCAGAGACATCTTTCAAATCGAAAGCCATCCGTGTTGCTTGCCGCGAGATGCTTGACCGCATAAAGTCCTGCTTGTCCTTTTGACGTACAAACTGCCGGAAAACCGGCTCCCACGTTTCAGATTGTGCTCTAGCCCCTTTCTTGTTTATACGGAATCATTTGACCGGATTTCCGCGTTTGCTGGCAAGGCATGTTCCCCGCCATGATCTGCCTGACCATAAGGGGGGCATAACGAAGTCCGGAAAGCGCGGAAACCCGGCCTCCGGTGGCTCAAATCAGCCCATCAGCAGCGTTCCGCAGCTTGACCGATAAACCATATCGCCCTGCGCTGCGCGCCTTGCTGAGTGACCTGATTTGAGCCATCAAATGGTTCCGTATAAACAAGAAAGGGTCTAGGGTGCGCCACGATCGGGTAACGGCGGGCCAGCGATTCGAGACACTCCACATGGCGCAGCAGCGGGGCATTGAGGGGCCGGCGAAACTTGCCCCGAAACGGTCGTTTCAGGACCTCGTTCTGGCCCTGCAGCACTACTGGTCGGCGCGCGGCTGCGTGCTTCTGCAACCTTATGACATGGAAGTGGGGGCGGGCACGTTTCACCCCGCCACCACCCTGCGTTCCCTCGGCCCCAGGCCCTGGAACGCGGCCTATGTGCAGCCCTCCCGGCGCCCGTCCGACGGGCGCTACGGGGAAAACCCCAACCGGCTGCAGCACTACTATCAGTTTCAGGTGATCCTCAAGCCTTCACCGGACGATATACAGGAGCTCTATCTGGAAAGCCTTTATGCCATCGGCATCGATCCGCTGGTCCACGACATCCGTTTTGTCGAGGATGACTGGGAAAGCCCGACACTCGGCGCCTGGGGGCTTGGCTGGGAAGTGTGGTGCGATGGCATGGAGGTCTCGCAATTCACCTATTTCCAGCAGGTCTGCGGCATCGACTGCGCGCCGGTTTCGGGCGAGCTCACCTACGGGCTCGAACGCCTCGCCATGTATGTGCAGGGGGTCGACAATGTTTATGACCTCAATTTCAACGGTGCGGCGGGGGAGAGCCTCGTGTCCTACGGGGATGTGTTCCTGCAGGGCGAACAGGAATATTCGCGGTACAATTTCGAGCACGCCGACACCGAGGCCCTGTTTCGCCATTTCGCCGATGCGGAAGCTGAATGCACCGCATTGCTGCAAGCCGGAGACCAGGGCGCGGACAGACCCCATCTGATGGTGCTGCCCGCTTATGACCAGTGCATCAAGGCTTCGCATCTGTTCAATCTGCTGGATGCGCGCGGGGTCATTTCAGTGACCGAGCGCCAGGCCTATATCCTGCGGGTGCGCACCCTTTCGCGCGCCTGCGGGGACGCGTTTCTGAGAACCCGGGCGGGAGGGTTCGGCGATGCCTGAGCTTCTGCTTGAACTGTTTTCAGAGGAAATCCCGGCGCGCATGCAGGCGCGTGCCGCGGACGATCTGGGCCGGCTGCTCGCGGAAGCACTGGGGGAGGCGGGCATCGCCTTTGAGGAGTTGCGCGTCTTTTCCACGCCGCGCCGCCTCACGGTCGTGATCGATGGCCTGCCGGCCCGCCAGCCTGAGCGCACGATTGAGCGAAAAGGGCCACGGGTCGGCGCGCCGGAAACGGCGCTCCAGGGGTTCTTGCATGCCGCCGGTCTCAAGAACATCGATCAATGCGAGACCCGCGAAGACAACAAGGGGGCCTATTATCTGGCCGTCATCAAGGCCAAGGGCGCACCGACCGGTGAAGTGATCGGAAAAATCGTGCCAGAAATCGTCAATGGATTTCCCTGGCCGAAATCCATGCGCTGGGGAGCGGGGGCCTTGCGCTGGGTGCGCCCGCTGCATGCCATCGCGTGCGTGTTCGACGGCAGTGTGGTCGAGTTCGAGGTGGGCGGCCTGAACAGCGGCAATGTCACCTGCGGACACCGTTTCATGAGCCCGGACGCGATCGAAATTTCCGGGTTCGCCGGTTACGAAAAAGCGCTCGCGGACGCCCATGTGGTGCTCGATGCGCAGCGCCGCCGCGAAATTATTCTGGCAGACGCAAACCGGCTGGCGGGCGAACAGGGCCTGGAACTGGTGGCCGACGAGGGGCTGCTGGGCGAAGTGGCCGGCCTCGTCGAATGGCCGGTCGTCCTGCTGGGCCGCTTCGATGAGGCTTTTCTCGAGGTGCCGCCCGAGGTGCTGATAACGGCGATGAAAAGCCATCAGAAATGCTTTTCCCTGCGCGATCCCAAGACGGACAGGCTTGCCGGCGGGTTTATCACGGTCGCCAATCTGGCGGCCGGCGACGGCGGCAAGGCGATCATCGCCGGCAATGAGCGGGTCATCGCCGCGCGTTTGTCGGATGCCCGCTTCTTCTGGGAGCAGGACCTCAAGACCAGGCTCGAAGACCGCCTGGCGGCGCTCGACAAGATCGTGTTCCACGAAAAGCTGGGAACCCAGGGCGAGCGGGTGGAGCGATTGAGGGAGCTTGCCCGCGAGATCGCGCCCATGGTCGGCGCGGACCCGGACCAGGCGGAACACGCCGCGCGATTGTGCAAGGCCGATCTGGTGAGCGCCATGGTCGGCGAATTTCCGGACCTGCAAGGTCTGATGGGCCGTTATTACGCCACCGCGCAGGGCGAGGACGATCTGATCGCGCGCGCCATCGAAGAGCACTACCGGCCGCAAGGCCCCTCTGACGCCGTGCCCGGCGCTGCGGTGTCGGTCGTGGTCGCGCTTGCCGATAAACTGGATACGCTGGCTGGCTTTTGGGCCATAGACGAAAAACCCACAGGCTCCAGGGATCCCTACGCCCTGCGCCGCGCCGCCCTTGGCGTTATCCGCCTTGTTCTTGACAAGGGGCTGCGCCTGCCCCTGCGGGCGCTGTTTTCCTGCGCCCTGCAATTGTACCGCAACCAGCGCGGCGCGGAATTCGGCGAAGAGCGGGGCGGCGATCTGCTTGGCTTTTTCGCCGACCGGCTCAAGGTGCATCTGCGCGCGGAAGGCACCCGCCATGACCTGATCGACGCGGTGTTCGGCGGCGGTCAGGCCGACGATCTGTTGATGCTGCTGCGGCGCGTTGAAACGCTGGACGCTTTCCTCAAGACGCCGGATGGCGCCGATCTGATGGCCGGTCTCAAGCGGGCGGAAAACATATTGCGCATCGAGGAAAAGAACGACGGGCCCGGCGCGTTCGGCGCCGCGCCCGATGTCGGGCTCTTGCTCAAGCCCGCCGAACGGCGGCTGCATGCGGCGGTCCGCGCGGTGCGCGGCGATGTGCGAAGAGCGCTGGAAAAGGAGGATTTTACCGCCGCCATGAGCGCCCTGGCAAAGCTGCGCGAACCGGTGGACCAGTTTTTCGACACCATCACGGTCAATGCGGATGATGCGGTGTTCCGCGCCAACCGCCTTAGGCTTCTGGCCCAGATCCGGGCTGAAACCCGCACCATCGCCGATTTCTCCAGAATCGAGGGATGATCCCCGTTTCGCGCCGTTTTGAACGCGACATTCGCAACGATTGCCTTGGCCCCCCGCGATGGTCTAAACATCGCCTCAAACCGGCACATGACGCGCCTTCGAACAGCCCCATGAACCAGCCAGAGCAAAACACCAGCCACGCGCCCAAGTGGGTCTATATGTTCGGCGACGGGATTGCCGACGGCACGGCGGAAATGCGCGACCTGCTTGGCGGCAAGGGCGCAAATCTGGCGGAGATGTGCAACCTCGGGCTGCCGGTGCCGCCGGGTTTCACGGTCACGACGGAAGTCTGCGCCGCCTATTACGACAATGATCGCGCCCTGCCCGAGGCGCTCGGCGCCCAGGTGGATGCGGCGCTCGCCCATGTGGGCAAGGTGGTTGGCGCCGAGTTCGGGTCGCGCGACAATCCGCTGCTGGTGTCGGTGCGTTCCGGGAGCCGCGCGTCCATGCCGGGCATGATGGACACGGTGCTCAATCTCGGTCTCAACGACGAGACCGTGGAGGGTCTCGCCAAACGCTCGCTCGATGCGCGCTTCGCCTATGACAGCTACCGCCGTTTCATACAGATGTATTCCAATGTGGTGCTGGGACTGGAGCATCACCGTTTCGAGGACATTCTGGAGGCCGCGAAAGACGACAATGGCTATGCGCTGGACACCGAACTGAGCGCGCAGGACTGGCGGGAGGTGGTGGCCGGATACAAGGCGCTGGTGGAAGAAGAGCGCGGCGAGCCGTTTCCCCAGGATGTGCATGCCCAGCTCTGGGGCGCCCTTGGCGCGGTTTTCGGATCGTGGCAGAACCAGCGCGCCATCACCTATCGCCGGCTGCATTCGATCCCCGATGACTGGGGCACGGCGGTCAATGTGCAGGCCATGGTGTTTGGCAATATGGGCGAGACCAGCGCCACCGGGGTTGCCTTCACGCGCAATCCATCGACCGGCGAAAAGGCGCTGTTTGGCGAATTTCTCATCAACGCCCAGGGCGAGGACGTGGTCGCCGGCATCCGCACACCCCAGGCGATCACCGAAGCCGAGCGCCGGATCAACGGCTCCAGCGAGCCGTCGATGGAAGCGGTCATGCCGGAAAGCTTCGCCCATCTCAAGGCGATCTATGAAAAGCTGGAGGGCCATTATCGCGACATGCAGGACCTGGAGTTTACCGTCCAGGAAGGCAAATTGTGGATGTTGCAGACCCGCACCGGCAAGCGCACCGCCAGGGCGGCCCTGAAAATCGCGGTCGATATGGCCCGCGAGAAGTTGATCAGCAGGCAGGAGGCGGTGCTGCGGATCGACCCCTCCTCGCTCGATCAGTTGCTGCATCCAACGCTCGATCCGCGCGCGGAACGCGACATCGTCGCGACCGGCCTGCCGGCTTCGCCCGGCGCGGCATGCGGCGCGATCGTGTTCGACCCCGACGATGCCGAACAGGCCAGGAACGCGGGCAAGCCGGTCATTCTGGTGCGGGTTGAAACCAGCCCGGAAGATATTCACGGCATGCATGCCGCCGAAGGCATTCTGACGACCCGCGGCGGCATGACGTCCCATGCGGCCGTCGTTGCCCGCGGCATGGGCACGCCGTGCGTGTCAGGGGCGGGCGCCGTGCGCATCGACTATGCGGCCGGCACCATGACCGCCGGCGGCCACACCCTCAACAAGGGCGATATCATCACCATTGACGGAGCGGCGGGCCATGTCATCCGCGGCGAAGTGCCCACCATCCAGCCCGATCTGACCGGCGATTTCGGCGTTATCATCGAGTGGGCCGACAAGGTCCGGCGCATGGAGGTCCGCACCAATGCCGAAACGCCGGGCGACGCCCGCGTCGCGCGTGAATTCGGCGCTGAAGGCATCGGCCTGTGCCGCACCGAGCACATGTTCTTTGAGGCCGACCGCATCCAGGCGGTGCGTGAAATGATTCTGGCGGGTGATGAGGCGGGCCGCCGCGCGGCGCTGGCCAAGATCCTCCCCATGCAGCGCAACGATTTCAAATCCCTGTTCGAGATCATGTCGGGGCTGCCGGTCACGATCCGGCTGCTCGATCCGCCGCTGCATGAATTCCTGCCGTCGGGCGAAAAGGAGATCGCCCAGCTCGCCGAGGCCATGGGGGTCGATCCGGAGATCGTGGCGCGGCGCATCGGCGACCTTCACGAATTCAATCCCATGCTGGGGCATCGCGGCTGCCGTCTCGCCATCACCTATCCCGAAATCGCCGAAATGCAGGCGCGCGCCATTTTCGAGGCCGCCATCGAGGCGGGCAAGACGACCGGCAAGGCGGTCATCCCGGAAGTGATGGTGCCGCTGGTCGCCACCCGCGCGGAACTGGATCAGATCAAGGAACGGATCGTCGCGGTCGGCGAACAGGTGCAGGGTGAAGCCGGTGAACGCCTCGATTATCTCGTGGGCACCATGATCGAACTGCCGCGCGCCTGTCTTGGGGCGGGAGACATTGCGAAGGTGGCGGAATTTTTCAGCTTTGGCACCAACGACCTCACCCAGACGGCGTTCGGCATCAGCCGCGATGATTCAGCCGGTTTTCTGGCCGAATATATCCGCAAGGGCGTGCTTGAAGCCGACCCCTTCATCACCATCGATCGGGCGGGTGTCGGCGAGTTGATGAAGATTGCCGCCGAGCGCGGACGCGAAAGCCGTCCGGGGCTGAAGCTGGGGATCTGCGGCGAACATGGCGGCGATCCCGCATCGATCGGGTTGTGCGAGACGATCGGGCTTGACTATGTGTCCTGCTCGCCGTTCCGGGTGCCCATCGCGCGTCTGGCGGCCGCACAGGCGGCGCTGAGAAAGAACTGAGAAATCCGCCGTCCTCCCGCGTTTCGATATTCCCCATTCAGACCATTTTGGCGCCGTACTGGTGTCACAATCAGCGGTGAAGACTGCCCCTCGATTGCGGGATCCGCCGCCCTGGCGCCGACAGTCCCGCAAACGGTGCACGGGGCACGACAACGGATTGGTAAGCTTAACCGGTGCTAAACCCTCTCTCTATAGACTGTGAGGATGCTGCGCAGCGCTTCGCGCTGCGCAGCGATTGCATGATGCGCGATGTGCGTTTGTTGAGTGCGTGGTTAGTTGCGTTAAGAGTCTGCGAATGAGTGTTCCTTCCGCCGGTGCGGTCCTTACACGCCAGTTTCTCTGGTCGTTTCCCTATATCGCGATTGGTGCCGGTCTGCTTGCCGGTGTCGGTCTTGCCGGGCTGCAGAGCGGGCGGCACACGGGTGAATTCGCGCCGGCCAGCCTGACCCCCGCTTCAACGCTGCTGGTTCAGAACTCCAAGATGAAAAGTGTCGTCGCCAAGACCCACTGGTACAGGGATCCGGTCGGCACGCCGGGCGCCACGTCGCCTGCGCGCGAGCCGGGCCAGCGCAGCCGGGTCATGGCCAAAGCCGATTCTCTCATCGGCCTGATGGACGAGCGCATGGTGCAGCCGCGTTCCGGGCGCCGCCTCGCTTCCGTGTTCATGCGCGGCAATCGCACGCCATCGCGCCTTGGCGCGCAGCCGTTTCTCGCCCATGTGCGCCTGCCGGGCACGAACGATCAGATCGTGATCCGCCCGGCCGCGCTCTATACCCGGCGCACCGGCTTTTCCGAGGCCCGCAAAAAAGCCCTCGACAAGCGCCGCGCGGCGTCCGAGCGCTGTCTGTCACAGGCGATTTATTTCGAAGCCCGTGGCGAACCCACCCTGGGGCAGATCGCGGTGGCCAATGTGGTCATGAACCGGGTCCGCAGCCCGTACTATCCAGACAATGTCTGCGCCGTGGTCTATCAGAACTACAAGAAGCGCATGCGCTGCCAGTTCACGTTTGCCTGCGACGGGCTGTCCGACCAGCCGCGCGACCCGAAGGCCTGGAAAAAGTCGCAGAAGATCGCCAGGCAGGTTCTGGACGGCAAGAAACGGCTCAGTTCCATGTCCAATGCGTTGTTCTACCATGCCGATTATGTGCGGCCGGACTGGTCGCGCAAATTCCGCACGGTCAAACGCATCGGCAAGCACATCTTCTACAGAAACCAGAACTGGGCGCCGCTGGCGCCTGAATAGGCCTGCGGCACTACCGCTGCGGCGCTATCTCCGCGGGCAGGGCGAAGGGCGCGTTTTCCCAGGTTGACCGGCCGCGCCCGATATTTTCAATCGCCGCGACCATGCGCCCCTCGCGGCCCATGGCGGCATCGCTCAAGGCGACGATCAGGCGGTTTGGCGTGGCGCCGGGCGAGGCGCGGCGCAGCAGCGAGGCGATATGCTGTTCGCGGACATCCGGATTGAAGCGGCACAGGGCCGCATAGGCGGCCGCCGTTGACCGGCTGATGCCGGCCCAGCAGTGAATGACCATCGGCCGGCTGCGATCCCACCCATCGACGAACTCGAACAGGCGTTCGACATGCTCAGCCGTTGGCGCAATATAGCCCGGCGCGGGTTCGACGATGTCATTCATTGTCAGCCGCAGATGATTTTCCGGCGCGATGGCGTCCGGTCTCTCGATCATCAATTCATCGCTCAGCAGGGTGGCGACGTGGCTGGCGCGATGGGCGGCGATGGTATCGTCAAGCGCGCTGACTGAACAGACCAGGATTTTCATTGCACTACGCCAGTTCCTCGAATCGTTGCAGAAAACGCCGCTCGGCTTCATGGGCGGGCAAGGGGCTGAGGCTGAACGCTCCCGTGGCGAACGATCCGCTCAGCCCGCGCGGGCGGGTGAACAGTTTCGCGGCTTCGCCGTCCCCGAAACCCGCAAGCTGGGTGGCCTCCAGAAAGGCCGCCGCCCGGTCTGCGCGTTTGATCAGGGCGGCGGTTTTTTCCGGCAGCCGGGCGGGCAGCGCGAACCGGATGTGGACGGCTTCCAGCAGGGTATTTTCAAACGCCTTGTAGTTGAGGCCGACGGCGGCCTTGAAGGGGGAAATCAGATCGCCGATGACATATTCCGGCGCATCGTGAAGCAGGGCCGCCAGCCGCCAGCGCTTTTCCAGGCGGGGGCGGAAATGACCGCACAGATCTTCCACAAGCAGGCTGTGCTGGGCGACCGAAAAGGTGTGGTCGCCGCGGGTCTGGCCGTTCCAGCGCGCGACGCGCGCCAGACCATGGGCGATATCGTCGATTTCCACATCGAGCGGCGAGGGATTGATGAGATCCAGCCGGCGGCCGCTCAACATGCGTTGCCAGGCGCGCGTCTCCCTGTTCCGCGCATGTCCCATTTCAGGCTTTGGCTGCCAGCGCCGCGCATTCGCTGTGTCTGAAACACCCGGTGAGATGATCGTTGACCATCCCCACCGCCTGCATGAAGGCATAGACGATCGTGGGGCCGCAAAACCTGAAGCCGCGGGACTTGAGGTCCTTGGAGATGGCCCGGCTCAATTCGGTTTCCGCCGGCACATCGCGCATGGTCAGCGGTGCGGGCTGCAACGCCCGGCCATCGACGAAATTCCACAGATAGGCCGAAAATCCCTCCTGCTCCATGATCTCCAGATAGCCGCGCGCATTGCCGATGGTGGCGATGATCTTGGCGCGGTTGCGCACGATGCCGGTGTCGTTCATCAGGGCCTCGATCTTGCGGTCATCGTAGCGCACGATCTCTTGCGGATCGAAGCCGTCGAAGGCCCGCTGGAAATTCTCGCGTTTCTTCAGGATGGTGATCCACGAAAGTCCGGCCTGAAAGCCATCGAGAACGAGTTTTTCGAACAGCGCGCGGTCATCGAATTCCGGCACGCCCCATTCTTCGTCATGATAGGCGATGTAGAGCGGGTTCTCTCCCGGCCAGGTGCATCGTTGCCGCTTGTCGGCGCCTGTGCGTGTGTTCATCCGCCTGCCTCGCTGTTGCTGGAAAGGGAAAAATCCGCCCATGGCGGAATGCGCAGTGACACCCGCGCCGCGCCGGCGGTGAGCGCCGCGCCGGCGGCATGCGCGCGGTCCAGCCTGACCACCGCCAGGGCATCGCGGCCCGCCCTGGAGAGGATTTCGCCAACCCGCTTCCCGGCGCCGGTGATCTCGTCTGTCCCGCCATCCGCCGGCCCGCGCAATTCCACCGGCAGCAGGCGTCTGCGGATTTGCGTCCTGTGGTGCATGCGCGCCACGACTTCCTGGCCCACATAACAGCCCTTGTCGAAATCGACCCCATGCAGTTGATCCAGATTGCACTCGTGGGGGAAGCGCTCGCCCGATCCGATATCGGCGCCGGAATCGCCAAGGCCCAGCCTTATGCGGTGGATCTCGTAGTCGTCCGGCTGCGCCCAGGTAAGCCCGCTGGAGCGGGCCAGCCGCTCCGCCGCCTCGCGGGTCGCGATCAGCCTTGATCCGGCAAGCACCGTGCGCGGATCGACAAAGGCGAGGGCACCCTCGCTGCGGGTTACCACTCCGGGCTGTGCATTGCTGCGTGCCGGCACCGAGCTGTCGAACAGCGCGAAGATCCGGCGCGCGTCGTCGATCTGTGAGATCGTGACATCGGCGCGCAGTTTGTAAAATGAGAGGCGCCGGGCAAGTTCGGCACTCCGGTCCGCCGCGCAATCGAGCAGAAACCCGTCGCCCGATTGCAGGATGAAAAACTCGAACAGGATTTTTCCCTGCGGCGTCAGCAGTGCGCCATAGCGTGCGGTGTGCGGGGTCACCCCATCCATGTCACAGGTCACCAGGCCCTGCAGGAACGCGCGCGCATCGCTGCGCGCAAGCGCGATCAGCGCCCGGCGCGGCAATTGAGTGATGAGCGTCCGTGCCATTGTGCTCCTGCCGGATCCCGGTGATGGTCCTGTTGATATACGCGGGCACCGCGGGCCGCAACAGGCGGGGGAAAATTTTTGCCTGCGGAAGGCGGGTCAATCCCCGGCAATGAAGAACTGCCAGGTCCCGTCGGGTGAAATTCCGGCGCGAAAGCCGGTATAGCCGCCGATCTGTTCCATGCCGTCGCGATATTCGGCCGGGATCAGCATATACAGTTCGACTTGCTGTCGCGGCGTCAGTTTGCCGAGCGGATAGGCGAAGTGATAGGGCCAGACAAAAAGATCGTTGTCGGTGCCGGCCCCCAGATGGACATAGCCGGCCTCGAAAATGCGCACGATATCGGCAAGCACGTCGCGCCCGGTTCCATCGATCGAAATCCGCTTCCAGAAGGCGATCGGATCGTCGGCGCCGCCGAAGCTCACTTCCGGCGGTTTTTTTCCCGCCTCGATGATCTTGCGCAATCGTTCCATGTCGCCCGAGCGCGCGGCGTCCAGAATGGATTTTCGCATGGCGCGCACAGGCTCGGGCAGTTTCGAGGGATCGTAGGAAATTTCGGGCAGGACCTCCTCGCCGGGTTTCAGCCGCGACTGGTCCTTGGCTCCGCCCCCGGCGCCATCGGGCCCTGGCGAAGCGGCCGGCCTGTCCCCGGGCTGGGCCGATTGCGCGGTCCGGTAGGGCGATGCGCCGGGCGGGCCCGCGATGAGCGGGGACAGTCCCCACAGGCCCGCGGCAAGGACCAGCAAAAATCCCGGATGTCTAGTGCAACCTGTCCAAATACTCGACAAAACGGACCTCTGCGGGCGAGATCACTCGATGATGAGCAATTCTGACGGAAAACAAAGGTCCGTCAAGTTCGCGTTGCCAGAATTCAAGAAACCGGTTGAGCGCGGGGAACTCCGGCTCGCGGTCGTAGTCCTGCCAGATATAGGTCTGCAGGATATCCTGGTGGTCGGGCATGCGATACAGAATTTCAGCGGTTGTCAGACGCAATCCGGCCAGTGATTTCTGAAAGTCGGTCATATCCTGTCCTCCATCGTTCGAGGGTCCGCCTGAACAGGTTAACAAACTATTGCCATGGGTCAGATGATGTGGCTGCATGAGCGGCATATTTTCAAGAGGCAGGAGTGATCATGGACTGGGGTTTGGCGGCCATGGGCGTCGCCGTCGGGCTGGCGGTCGCGGCACCCATCGGCCCCATC
>JALURZ010000199.1 GCA_027058735.1 Hyphomicrobiales bacterium
CCCCGGCCCCCACGACCCCAAGGCGGCGAATGGGCAAGGCGCTCATGGTGCGCTCTCCCCTGTCTGTGCCGCCCCGGCACCGGCATCCAGCGCCCAGCGCGCCCGAGGCGCGAAATCGAGACCATCGCTGTGCCCGCGCGCAAAACGCTCCGCGCCGGCCCAGGCGATCATCGCCGCGTTGTCGGTGCACAATTCGGCGGCCGGCACAACGAGCCTGAAGCCGGTTTCGCGCGCCAGATGCGCCAGGCGCCGGCGAAGCGCTGAATTGGCGGCAACGCCGCCGGCGGCAACAAGCGCCGGCGCGGATACCGCCGGGCAGGCCTGGCGAAACCGTATGATGGCGTGGCGCATGCGGTCCTCCACGCAGTCGATGGCGGCTTCGCTGAAGCCGGCGCACAGATCGGCGATGTCCTTTTCGCTCAACGGCGCCGCTTCGCGGGCCGCTTTGCGCAGGGCCGTCTTCAGGCCCGAAAACGAAAAGTCGCAGCCCTCGCGCCCGATCAGCGGGCGCGGCAGATCGAAGCGCGTGCCATCGCCTTTTTCGGCCCGGCGTTCCACCGCGGGTCCGCCGGGAAGGCCGAGATCGAGCAGCTTGGCGGTCTTGTCGAAGGCTTCCCCCAGCGCATCGTCGATGGTGGCGCCGAGCGGGCGATAGCGGCCGACCCCTTCGCAGATGAGGATCTGCGTGTGCCCGCCCGAGACCAGTAACAGCAGATAGGGAAACTCTATCTCCGCGCCCAGACGCACGCTCAATGCGTGGCCCTCCAGATGGTTGACCGCGACCAGCGCCAGGCCATGGGCAAGGGCGATGGCCTTGGCGGTCATCAGCCCGACAATGACGCCGCCGATCAGGCCCGGCCCGGCGGTTGCGGCGACCGCGTCAAGCTCGCGCCAATCGACGCCCGCCGCGACCATGGCCCGGGCGACGACATGGTCCATGTGGCTGACATGGGCGCGCGCCGCGATTTCGGGCACCACGCCGCCGAAATCCGCATGGGCCTCGTGCTGGGACAAAATGACGCTGGACAGGATTTGCGGCACGCCCTCGCCGGAGCGCCGCACCACGGCCGCCGCCGTCTCGTCGCAACTGGACTCGATGCCCAGCACCAGCAGACCGGGTTCCGCGTGTTTGGCCTGATCCATCAATGTTTTGCCTGCCATGCGCAATTGCGATAACGAAAGGCGGTGCCGCGGCAAGGCGCCGCGCCCCCGCGACGGAGTACCATTGCAGACCGTGACCACGCAAATGACAAAGATCACGATCGGCACCCGCGGCAGTCCGCTGGCCCGCGCCCAGGCGGAACTGGTGCGCGCGGCTCTTGTCAACAGCAACGGGCTCGACCCCGATGCGGTGGCGCTTGAGATCATCGCCACGGCGGGCGACCGGATCCAGGACCGCGCCCTTGTCGAGATCGGCGGCAAGGGCCTGTTCACCGCCGAGATCGAGGCGCGGCTGCTCGATGGCTCCATCGACATGGCGGTGCACTCCATGAAGGACATGCCCGCCGTTCTGCCCGACGGCCTCGAAATTTGCTGCATTCTTGAACGCGAAGACGTGCGCGATGCGTTTATCGGCGCAACGGTTGCCCGCTTTGAGGATCTGCCCCAAGGCGCGTGTGTAGGTACAGCCTCGCTCAGGCGTGGCGCACAGGCCAGGGCGGCGCGTCCGGACCTTGAAATCGTGACGTTTCGAGGCAATGTGCAGACCCGCCTGAAAAAACTCGAAGCGGGCCTCGTTGAGGGCACGTTTCTCGCTTTTGCCGGCCTTAAGCGGCTGGGCATGGAGGCGGTGGCGGGCGAGGTGTTGGCGACAACGGCCATGCTGCCGGCGGTGGCGCAAGGGGCGATCGGCATCGAAGTCAGGCGCGGCAACGAGGAGATGATATCGGTGCTGGGGGCGCTCAATCATGACGATACGGCGCGATGCGTGGGCGCGGAACGCGCCTTTCTCGGCGAGCTGGACGGCTCCTGCCGCACGCCGATCGCCGGATATGCGCGCGTTTCGGACGCCGGGCGGTTCGTGTTCGACGGCCTGATCATAAAGCCTGACGGGTCGGCTTCCCACGCAACCAGGTGCGAAGGCCCCTTGCGCGAGGCGCCCGGCCTGTGCGCCGAGGCGGGGCGGGAACTGAAAGCACGGGCCGGGCCGGGATTTCTGCAGGGACCATAGCCCATGCGCATTATCGTCACCCGGCCCGAGCCTGATGCAGGCCTGCTGTGCCGCCGGCTGCGCGCGCTGGGCCATCAGGCGGTGGCGGAACCGCTTCTGACCATCGAGGCGCGCCGCAACGTGACGCTGCCCGATGAGACGCCGCGCGCGGTGCTGGTCACCAGCGCCAACGCGGTGCGTGCCGCCGTTGCAACCGGTATCGCGCCCGGCCTGCGCGGTGTTGCGGTCTTTACGGTGGGCGCCGGTTCGGCGCGCGCTGCACGCGATGCCGGGTTCACCAGCGTTCAAAGCGCGGATGGCGATCTGCAAAAGCTGACCACCCTTGTCTGCGCCACACTGCGCCCGGGTGAGGGACGGTTGCTGTATTTGAGCGGCGCCACCGTGTCCGGCGATCTGGGGGGGCTGCTTGAGGCGCGGGGCTATCGCGTCGAGCGGATGGTTCTATACGATGCCCTGCCGGCAACGGCGTTGAGCGCGCCCCTGCGCAGGCAGATCGCACACGGCGATATTGACGCCGTCCTGCTCTATTCGCCCAGAACCGCGCGCATCTGGCGCGCCCTGGTCGGGCGGGGCGAATTGGCCAGGCAGGCTTTGCCATTGCGCCACGTGTGCCTGTCGCGCGCGGTCCGCGAAGCGCTCCTCCAGGGGGCCGCGCCGTTCTCGCCCAGGGTGGAAACCGCGCCCACGCCCGACGAGGCGGCATTGCTCGATCTGCTGGGTGCCAGGCCGGCCTGAGCGTCCCGGGGGTCGGGTATTTTTGGTTGTTTTGTCGCAATTCCCGTGAACAGTATGGTGAGATGCGGGCCGGACCGCCGATTCGGCCGGCGCATTTGCCGAGCGGGCCGGCGCGCGGGCCGGACAGTTGGACTTGTTGGATTGGCATGGCGACGAACAAGAAAAGCAGCGCGGCATCGCCCGGGCCGGCGGCGGGAACCCGCCGCCGCAAGGCGTCGCGCCCGCCTGTCATCGATCTTGAGGCGGTGGAAGTAAAACCCGACGCTGAACCGCGTTCGGCCGCTTCGGGCACGAAGGGCGAGCGTTCCGCCGCCTCCGGCGAGCCGGCTTCCGAGACCCGAAACACAGCCGCC
>JALURZ010000200.1 GCA_027058735.1 Hyphomicrobiales bacterium
GCGTGGTGCCATAGGTCACGATACCGGCCGCCGCCAGGGCCGGGTCGAGCCCGTCGGGCACCTTGATGAGCCGTTCCGCGGCAACAGCGATTTTCTCCCGGCAGGCGCCATTGATGACATATCCCATGACCCGGTCGCCCACCGCGAAGCCCTCGACGCCATCCCCCAGGGTTTCCACGATGCCGGCAAACTCGGCGGCCGGCGAAAACGGCAATTCCGGCTTGAACTGATATTTGTTGTCGATAATCAGCGTGTCAAAAAAATTGAGTGCGGCGCACTCCACCGCCACCACCACCTCGCCCGGCGCCGCGACCGGATCGTCGATCTCCTTGAGCTGCAGCCTGTCGGGCGGTCCGAAGGCGGTGCACAATATGGCTTTCATTCTGTTCCCTCGCCGGTTGCGGGTTTGCGCATTGCGCGGTCCGCTGCAACCATATCCAAATCCTCCACCGCCGCCAGCAGCTTTTCCAGACCGTGGTCGGAAATGCCCGCCGCGCGCAGATGCATGACCGTGTTGCGCAGATAGTCGATATTCGCTCCCGAGCGTCCATGGCCCTGGCGGATCAGTCCGGCCTGGTCCTGCAGGTCCAGCGGGGGGCAATATTGCGGGTGGGTGTGGTCAACCAGATAGACCAGCGCGCGCACGCTGCGTCGTTCGCCGCGCTCCAGCCGGATCGTGCGGACATGTTCGCGATAGACATGGGTGACCTGTTCGCGTGCGCGCAGATAGCCGACGACCCTCCGCCAGTCGCCCGGCGCCACCCGGAAGGCCCGGCCGCGGCACGAGCCGCCCCTGTCCAGGCCCAGGACGAGGCCGGGTCTGGCCGGGGTGCCCCGGTGGATATGTGAATAGACGCACAAGGCGCGATGCACCCCGTGGATGCGCGCCGGTGCGTGTTCGAGAAACGAAAATCCCGGCCGCCACATCAATGATCCGTAGCCGAAAATCCAGAATTCCTGCATTGTGGGCACGGTGCTCAACGGCGTGCAGCCCCACTCAACCGGGCCGATGAATTGACAATGCGAAAAGCCATCATCGTTCTTGCGCCTGCTATCGGGTTGGCCGTCCTTGCCGCGGCCTGGTCGGCCTATTGGTATATCGCCATGGCGAGGATTTCGACCCTCCTCGATGAACAGGCATCCGCCCGGGGTCTCGATCTCGCCTGCGGGTCGCGGCGCATGTCCGGTTTTCCGCACAGGTTCCAGATCGCGTGCGCCGGGCTGCGCCTGACCAGCACGGCCGCCGGCCGTTTCGAACTGGCCGCGCCCGCCGCGGTCATGTCACTGCCCAGCCATAACCCGGCCCGCCTGAATATCGTGCTGAGCGGGCCCGTCAAGACCGAACTGGGTCCAACGCGCGAGCGCCCGCAGCGCATCTCGGTGAACTTGCGCACGGACATGGTGCCCGTTGACGTTCGGCTGCGTGGAAAAGAGCCCGGCGATATCGCCATTCGCCTCGCCCGGTTCCGGGCGGAAGTGACATCATGGCAGGGCGGCAAGCCGGTCAGGTCCGTCAAACTGGCGGGCGCAGGCCTGTCGGGCCTGTTCGGGCGTGCACGCGGCAGCGGTCATCCGCCGGGAACCGGCCGGCTCAAACTGGCCGCCCGTGCGCTCAATGTCCGGTTGAGCCCCCCGGTCGTTGCCGGCATTCCGCAAGTGCGGATTCACAGCGCCGATGTCACGGCGCTGATCGACAAGCCGGCCGCCCTGCGTGGGCGCACCTCAAGCGAGCGGCTGCGGCGCTGGCAACAGGCATCGGGCCGGCTTTATGGGATCGTGGCGCGCGTGCGCAGCGATGTTCTCGATATCGACGCCGGGGGAGAACTGCGCCTGGATGAAACCGGCCGGTTCGCCGGAAAAATCGACACCGCGACAACCGGGCTCGATCAGCTTCTGAACCGCCTTGTGGACAACAGGACGATCAAGCGCGAAACCGCCGTGCTCGTGCTGACCGCGGCCAACCTGGTGTCGCGCCCGAAACCGCAAACGGAGCGCGACGCCGTGCACCTGCCGGTGTCGTTTTTCGACGGCAGGCTCTATTATGGGCCGTTCGGCATCGCACAACTGAAGCCGTTGTTTTGAGGCGGGCTTCGCGGCCGCTCAATCGGTGTCAGGCGTGCTGCCGGATTTGCGGTGTGCATCGCGGCCGAAATCCGGCTGCGCCGTGTCCTGGCCGGCTTCGACGACGCCGCGGCGGATAGCGCGGGTGCGTTCAAAAAGTGCGTAGAGCGCATCGCCGTCGCTCCAGCGGATGGCGCGCTGCAGGGCGCTCAGATCCTCGGTGAAGCGCCCCAGCATTTCCAGGACCGCCTCGCGATTATTGAGAAAGACATCGCGCCACATGGTCGGGTCCGATGCGGCGATACGGGTGAAATCGCGAAAGCCGCCGGCGGCGTATTTCATGACTTCCTGGTCTGAGACTTCTTCGACATCGGCGGCGGTGCCGACAATATTATAGGCGATGAGATGGGGAATATGGCTGGTGATCGCCAGCACCCGGTCGTGGTGCGTGGGCGTCATGCGCTCCACATCACAGCCGCAGGCCCGCCACAGGGCCTCGATTCTTGCGGTCGCATCGCGCGCGACGCCCGCCACCGGTGTGATCACGCACCAGCGTCCTTCGAACAGTTCGGCGAACCCGGCATGGGGTCCCGACTGTTCGGTGCCCGCGATCGGATGGGCGGGAACGAGATGCACACCATCGGGCACAAGCGGCGTCAGCACGTCAACCACCGCCTTCTTGACCGAACCCACATCCGACACGATGGCGCCCGTTTTGAGCGATCCCCTCATTGCCTCCATCACCGCGCCATAGGCGCCGAGCGGCGTGCACAAGACAACCAGATCGGCGTCTTTGGCGGCGTTTTCCGGGGTCTCGTGGACCTCATCGACAAATCCGATATCTAGCGCCGCCGCGCGGGTGCGCGCACTGCGCGCGTGGCCCGAGATCCGCCCCGCCAGGCCCTTGCGGCGCATGGCCAGGGCGAGCGAGGAGCCGATCAGTCCAAGACCGATCAGCGCAACCCTGTCAAACATGGGGGCGGTCACGCTCATCTCTCCTCAGCCGGCCAGAAACGCGCGCAAGGCATCGACAAGCGCATGGTTGGCCGCGTCCGTGCCCACACTCGTGCGCAGGCAGTGCGGCAGGCGGTAGTTCTCCAGCCGCCGCAAGATGAGACCGCGCGCGCTCAAGAAGGCATCGGCGTCGGCGGCGCCGCGTCCCGGTTCGTCGGGGAAATGAATGAGCAGAAAATTGCCGGCGCTTGGCGTGACGCGAAGCCCCAGAGCGGTGATTTCCGATCTCAGCCAGTCCAGCCATCTGGCATTGTGTTCGACCGCCTGCTCCGTGAAACCGCGGTCCTCAAGGGCCGCCACCCCGGCCGCGATGGCCGGGGCGCTGACGTTGAACGGCCCGCGCACGCGGTTGAGAACGGCAGCGATATTCTCCGGGCAATAGGCCCACCCGAGCCGCAGGCCCGCCAGCCCGTAAATCTTGGAAAAGGTCCGGGTCATGACCACATTTGCCGTGTTCGCCACCAGTTCGATACCCGCCTCATAGTCGTTGCGCCGCACATATTCCGCATAGGCCGCATCCAGCACCAGCACCACGTCGTCGGGCAGGGCACCATGCAGCCGGCGGACTTCATCGAACGGCAGATAGGTGCCCGTCGGGTTGTTGGGATTGGCGAGAAACACCATTCTGGTCTTGTCGCTGAGCGCCTCCAGCAGATGGTCCACGCTGGCGGTCAGATCGGTTTCCGCGGCAAATACCGGCCGCGCCCCATTGGCACGGGCGCAGATCTCGTACATCAGAAATCCATGACGCGAGATCACCGCCTCATCGCCGGCCCGCAGATAGGCCTGGGCCAGCAGCGACAGGATTTCATCAGAGCCCGAGCCACACACGATATGATCGGGGTTGAGGCCGTAAAACGCGGCAATGGCCTCGCGCAGACGCGACGCACCGCCATCGGGATAGAGATTGAGCGTCCCGGCGGCGCTCTTGAATGCGCTGATCGCTTTCGGGCTGGCGCCAAGGGGCGTTTCGTTGGACGACAGCTTGTAGATGGGCCCGCTGGCGCTGGCGCCGCTGTCGCCGGGAACATATTTGGCAATGTCGAGAATGCCGGGGCCGGGTCTTGGCGTCAGGGTCTTGTTCATCGCTCCATCTCCCCGGCTTCGAGAGGCAGGGCATAGGCGCCGATCACCTCGGCGCGCGAGACGAGCCCATGGGCGCGCAGCGCCTCGACCGCCTCGCCGTCACCGGCGTGGAACCCGCCCAGAACGCCGAGCGATCGTGTGGCTCCCTCCGGCGTCAGGGTCCAGGCCGCCACGTCCAGGGAAACGCCGGCTTTGGCGAGGGCGTCTGTCAGCGCGCCGGCGGAGACATCCCTGCCGTGGGTGAGCACCACCAGCGTGGCGTCGTGACCGCTCATTTCCGGCCTTGCCTGCCCGAGCACGGCCATTGATACGGCTCGCCCCGGCGCAATCATGGGCAGCGCGGCGATGACCGCGAGCGGGGATGCCAGCAGCGTCCACCAGGGCGGGTTGCGCGGCTCGCCGCGTTCGATGGGGAGAATCGCCACATCGCGCGGGCTTTCGCCCAACGCCCGCAGCAGGTCTGCCGGTTCCCTGTGCGGGACAAGGGGCGCCAGAGTGCCGAAATGAAGCCGCCCATGGGCCTCATATGCGGGGCGGCCCGCATCATCGAGAATGTGCACGCGAAACGGAGACTGCGCGCGGGTGGCGGCGGCGATGATCTCGCGCCAGATCCGCAGCACCGCGCGCGCCGGCATGGCGGCGCCGACCCGCGCCGCCACGCGCCGGACGATTTCCGCCTCGCGGCCCGGCCGCATGGCCGAGCACGGGGCGTGATCGCGTTTTTTTTCGCGAATGCGCGCAACGACGCCGGCCCGCTCCACAAGCAGGCCGGCGAGGCGATCATCGATCGCATCGATCTCCCGGCGCAATTCGGCGAGATCGCTTTGGCCGCGCTTGTTTTCCATGTCTTGTCCGGCATTCATGCTGAAGTCATGCTGAAGTCATGCTGAAGGACCAACGCCCCGGGCCGGCGCGTGAGGACAAATCCCTTGCAGGCGCCAAACCCGGACCGTGGTCTTTTTAGGAGGCCGCCCGGTTAAAATCAAAGAAAACATTGACATTTTGCCGGACGCGACCCTAGAGCGTATCTTTGTTATACGGGATCATTTGACCGGATTTTCGCGTTTGCTGGCAAGGCCAGGCTTTCCGCCCTGGTCGTGGCCGACCACAAGGAAAGCCTGACGATGTCCAGAAAGCGCGAAAATCTTTCCCTTCGGTGGGCCAGACCAACTCAATCGGCGGCGCCCCGCAAACCTTGCCCGGTCAACCAGACCGCGCGGCGGTTCGCGCCTTGCCGAGTGAACTGATCTGGCCCAACAAAATAGTTCCGTATAACAAGGATAGGCTCCAGCTATCGGCTCCGGGAAGGCTGGCGAACAGGCCAGCGGTTTGTGAGGTGATCATGCCGGCGAACAAATCAGCATCGGTGGATTTGTCCGATGCCGCCGCCAACAGACAGGACTGCGATTTTGTCCGGTTTGGCCCGGACAAGCCGCTTCAGCTCGATTGCGGCAAGACGCTGCAGCCGCTGACGCTCGCCTATAAGACCTACGGCGCGCTGAACGCGGAAAAATCCAACGCCGTGCTCGTCTGCCATGCCCTGACCGGAGACCAGTATGCCGCCGGCACTCATCCGGTCACCGGCAAACCGGGCTGGTGGCCGCTGATGATCGGGCCGGGCCTTCCGATCGATACCGACCGGTATTTCGTCATCTGCGCCAATGTCATCGGCGGCTGCATGGGGTCGACGGGGCCGTTGAGCATTGACCCCGAAACGGGCCGCAATTTCGGCATCGACTTTCCGGTCATCACCATGCGCGACATGGTGCGCGCCCAGGCGATGCTGCTGGACCATCTCGGCATCGAGCGCCTGTTATGCGTGACCGGCGGGTCCATGGGCGGCATGCAGGCCCTGCAATGGGTGGCCAGCTATCCAGAGCGCGTGTTTGCGTCCATGCCGATCGCCACGGCCGCGCGCCATACCTCGCAGAACATCGCGTTTCACGAAGTTGGCCGCCAGGCCGTGATCGCGGATCGCGACTGGATGGGAGGGCGTTACATGGACAAGAACAAACGCCCCGAAAAAGGCCTGGCGGTCGCCAGGATGGCTGCCCATGTCACCTATCTGTCGGATGAAGCCCTGCACCAGAAGTTTGGCCGCAACCTGCAGAACCGCGATGCGCTGGCCTATGGATTCGACGCCGATTTCCAGGTCGAAAGCTACCTGCGCCACCAGGGATCGACCTTTGTCGAGCGGTTCGATGCCAACAGCTATCTGTATCTCACCAAGGCGATGGACTATTTCGATCTGGCGGCGGATTACGACGGCGTTCTGGCCAATGCGTTCGCCGGCACGAAAACCCGGTTCTGCGTCATTTCGTTTACCAGCGACTGGCTGTTTCCGACCGGGGAGAACCGGGAAATCGTGCACGCGCTCAACGCGGTCGCCGCCGATGTCAGTTTTGTCGAACTGGAGACGGCGGGCGGCCATGACAGCTTTCTGCTCGATGTGCCGGAGTTGTTCGATACGGTGCGCGGCTTTTTGTCCTCAAGCGCGCGAATGCGCGGGATCGGCGACACGGTCAAGGCGGGCCGGCAGGCATGACCCGGGCGCGCGCATCGCGGATCGATCACCAGATTATCGCCGAGATTGTCGAGCCCGGATCGCGGGTGCTCGATGTCGGCTGCGGCGATGGCGCCCTGCTTGCCCTGCTGGCCGCGCAGCGCGATGTGGCCGGGCGCGGGATCGAGATATCCCGGGCCGGAGTCAACGAGTGTGTCGCCGGCGGCCTTTCCGTTGTTCAGGGCGACGCGGACAGCGATCTGGTCAACTACCCGGACCGCTCATTCGACTATGTGGTCTTGAGCCAGACGATACAGGCGACCCGGCGCCCCCGTCATGTGCTGGGCGAACTGCTCAGGATCGGCCACAACGCCATCGTGTCTTTGCCCAATTTCGGCCATTGGCGCGCGCGCCTCGGCATTGCGCTGAAAGGCCGCATGCCGGTGACCCGGACCCTTCCCAATGCATGGTACGACACGCCCAATATCCATTTGTGCACGATCAGCGATTTCGTGCATTTGTGCGAGGAGATGAATGTCACCATCATCCGCAAGCTGGCGCTCAACGCCCGCGGTGAGCGCATCAACCTTGACCGCAAGGCGCGGCTCGCCAATCTGTTCGGCGAGCAGGCGGTTTTTCTGCTGAAGCGTTAGCCAACCGCCGCCGGGCGGACCACCAGCTTCGGCGGCCCGGCCGGCGCTTGAGCCTCTTGTTTCAGCCACGGTTTTTCGACCTGGGCGGCGCTGAACAGATGCCCCTGGAGATAATCGACGCCCCATTGGCGCAACAATTCGGCGTCGCGCTCGTCCTCGACCCATTCGGCAACGGTCTTGAGGTTGAAATTCCTGGCCAGATCGATCAGCGTTCTGACGAAAAACTGATTGTCGGGATTGTTCCGCAGATTTTCGACAAACGACCCGTCGACCTTCACCATATCGACATTCAGCAGCTTGAGGTTCTTGAACGATGTATAGCCGGCGCCGAAATCGTCGATGGCCACCCGGCATCCCAGATCGCGCACATTGTCGACGAATTTGATGGTCTCTTCGATATCGGCGATGGCGACGGTCTCGGTGATTTCGACGATCAACTGCTTGGCGACGTTCTGGTGGGTGCTGATAAAGGCGGTGAGGTTGGCAAGCCAGGCGGGATCGGCCGCCGTTGCGCCGGAAATATTGAGCGACAGATCGATGCCCGGCGCGCTTTCGAGCGTCTTGACCGCCATTTCCAGCACCCGGTGATCGACCAGGCGCACCAGGCCCAGCTTTTCGGCCACCGGAATGAGGTGGCCCGCCGACACTACTTCACCATCGGGCTTGGTCATGCGCAAAAGGCATTCATAGAGCGCCGGGGTGCCGTCGCCGGCCCGCACAATCGGCTGATAGGCCAGCACCAGCCGGCGTTCGTTGAGCGCGCTGACGATCTCGTCGGCAACCTTCACATTGTGCTTGCGAATGGTTTCGCGCGAGCTTGAATGCACATAGGGCACAAATGTGTCGCGGTGGCGCAGCTTGGCGATTGCCAGCGCTTCTTCCGCGCGGACCATGGCGTCCTGGGCGGTGCGCGCGTTGCTGGGCAGGATAATACCGCCGATGGACACCGTCGCCGACACCGGCCCCGCGCCGGTCTCGACAACCGGAGTGCGCACCGCGTCAAGCAGCCGGCGCGCGGCGATTTCCATGTCCTGGTCGCTGCAATGGCCAAGGATGAGGCCGAACTTGTTGCCGGCGTAGCGGCCGATGGAATCGCCGCCGCGCAACATACTTTTCAGCCGCTTTGAAACCGAGGCGATGACGTGGTCGGCGATATCGAAACCATAGGCGTCATTGACCATCGCCAGGTTGTCGACGGCGGCCAGCAGGAACGCGCAGGGCATGTTGTAGCGTTGCGCCTTGCTGAGGGCATCGCTCAAGGCTTCGGTTATCCGCGAGCGGTTCATATTGCCGGTCAGCGGATCATAGTGGCTCAGAAAGGCCAGGCGCTGTTCGTGTTCGTGCCGTTCATCGATATTGCGGATCACCCCGTAGACCTTGACCGGGCGGCCGTCGTCGCCGGCGTACCAGCGCCCCGTATCCTCGATCCAGCAGGCCGTGTCGCCATTGCGGCCATGGGGCAGAACGCGGTATTCGACCTGAAAGGGAACGCCGCAGCCTTCATCGACGACCCGGGCGTTCATCACCGCGTCGAACCGGCTGCTCATGTTTTCGGGGTCAAACAGGGACGCATAGCCCCGCCCGGTGGCGATCACATTGGGATCATAGACATTGAGAACATCGAGCACATTGTCGCCCCAGCGGATCGTATCGTCCCTTACCGACCACTCGTAGACAACCGTGCCGACCGCGCTCAGGACCTGTTTCATGCGGCTCATGTCGCCGTCCGGTCCGGGGAGCTGTTCGGATATCGTCAAATCGCGCTTGCGCCGGCCGGTCACGGTCTGGCGCCCGCACAAGCCGGCGTCCGGTTCGCCGCCGTTGGCGAGCGTGTTGCCCGGTTCGCCCGGCGCCGGGGTTCCGGCCAGCGCATTCACCATGCTCAGACCATTTTGAGATTGACCCATGGAACAAAAAACACCTCTGACAACGCGAAAAGGACCGTGTCCGCGGTCCGGGTGCGGCGCCCGTTCCGGGCAGGAATTCGCTTGTAATCCGCGCAAATCGGCGCCTGCGATCTTATTGTGAAAACCCTTAAGAAATGCCGAATCCCGTTAGTCTTGATTCACGGTTAGGGTTAACGGGCGCCAAACAGACTGGCCGGCGAATTGCAACGCACCGCGGGCGCCTGGATCAATATGGGACATGAGGCCTCCGCGCCATGAAACCGCACAAGTCTTTGCAGGGAAACAGCCGCGACCGGTATTTGCCGCTCGCCGTCAGCCCCCGACACATGCGGGCCGGGCGGGCATCGCGCGGGCGCTGGCGCCATTGCGCAGCCTTCATCGCACAACTGGCCGGCCAGTATTCCAGCCGCCGGCGCGACGCCCTGCACCACTGGATTGCGCCGGGCGAGGCCCTTGAGAGCTATCGCGCCGGCGCGGACAGCCGACCCGGCCCGCGGTTCGATGAACGCGTCTGAGCACGCTCAATAGCCCAGCGCCAGACCGTCTTTTCTTGGATCCGACGCACCGGCCAGAACGCCGCTTTCAGCCCCCAGATGAATAAGCTGCGCGCCGCCCAGCGGGTCTTGCGCGCGCACCACATCGTGACCAAGGCCGGCAAGCTCGCCGGCCACCGCCTCGGATATCCCGTGCTCGACCTCCACCAGCCCGTGATTGGCGAACACCCGCGCATCGTCGATTGCGCACTGGAAATCCATGGCGAAATCGAGAATGTTGGTCACCACATGGGCATGTCCCTGGGGCTGATAGTGGGCGCCCATGACACCGAACGGCATGAGCACGCGCCCCTCTTTGGCGAGCATGGCGGGAATGATGGTGTGAAACGGCCGCTTCGCGGGCGCAATGCAATTGGGGTGCGCCGGATCGGTGGCGAAACCCGCGCCACGGCAATGCAGCATGATGCCGGTCTTGATTGTGGCGATACCCGAGCCGAATGACTGATAGAGCGAGTTGATGAAGGAAACCGCCATGCGGTCCTTGTCGACGACCGTGATATAGACCGTGTCGGAGCCGGCGGGCGCGGCGTCATTCGTGCGCGGCCCGCGCCGGGCCGGGTCGATCCGCGCAGCGAGCGCGCCCGCGGTCTCGTCGCTGAGCATGTGGTCGAGGGATATATCCGCCAGATCGGGGTCGGCGATGACGCGCGCGCCGGCCTCATGGGCAAGGCGCGCCGCCTCGCATTCGAGATGCAGCCGCGCAGCGCCGCCCGGATCCAGCGCGCACAGGTCAAACTGTTCGAGAATGCGGAACATCGCCAGCGCGATCGCCCCCTGTCCGTTGGGCGGCAATTCCAGAATGTCGTGGCCGCGGTAGGGAACCGATATGGGGGTAACGGGGCTTGCGCGCGTGGCCGCGAAATCCTCGGCCGTGAGCAGGCTGCCGCGGGCGCGCAGCGTGGCCACGATGTCGGCGGCGATCTCGCCGTTGTAAAAGGCATCGCGGCCTTCATCGGCGATGATCCGCAAGGTGCGCGCCAGCGCCGGGCTCCTGAACAGGTCACCGGCTCCGGGCGCCCGTCCGCGGGCCAGATAATGCCGCGCGGCGCCTTCGTCGCCGGCCAGCTTTTCCTGCGCCTGCGCCCAGTCGCGGGCCACGCGCGGGGTTACCGCAAAGCCGTCCCGGGCGGCCGCGATCGCAGGCGCCAGCGCATCGCCAAGGCTCATCGTGCCGAAGTCGCGCAGCAGCCGGTCCCAGGCATCGACGGCGCCGGGTACCGTGACCGCGTGGATGCTGCCGAAACCGATTTCCTCAAGTCCGCTTCTGCTCAGCCAGTCGGCATCGGCGGCGCGGCCTGAGCGCCCGGACCCGTTCAGGCCCGCGACCGGTTTGCCGGGCCTGGAGACCATGGCGAAACAATCCCCGCCGATGCCGGTCATGTGCGGCTCGACCACGCACAGCATGGCGGAGGCGCTGATCGCGGCGTCGATGGCGTTGCCGCCGTTTTTGAGAACATCCACCGCCAGGCTTGCCGCCATGGGATGGGATGTGGCGCACATGCCGTGGGGCGCATAGGCGTTTGCGCCGCCGGGGACCTGAAAATCAAACATGGTGCGAAGTATAGAGGCGCGGATCAGAATCGGAACCGGATTTTTCCCCAATGAGTTTCCATGATCCCGCCTGCGCGAAACCCGCACATGGGGGGCTGGCCGTTTTGGCCTTGCCTTGCCGGGCGAAGCCGGGTCATTCTGGCCGTTGCGGGGTGCCGTCGGCCGTGTGTGCCCCGCAATTGTCCAGCAGCGTCGGATTCATCCAGAAATTGCCGATTTTAGACGCGACCCGCCTCGAGCGCGGCTGGAAGTTGCACCATATCGGATCACGGCGAATCGATCTGACCGGGGATAAGGAAAGTCATGACTCCGAAGGTGAAAAGCGATATTGATATTGCCCGCGCGGCCAGACCGGCGCCGATTTCGGAAATCGGAGACAGGCTCGCCATACCGCCCTCGGCTCTCGCGCCCCATGGCCAGACCAAGGCCAAGGTGTCCCTGCCGTTCATCGCCGGGCTTCAGGACAGGCCGGATGGAAAGCTCATACTGGTCACCGCCATGACGCCGACGCCGGCGGGCGAGGGCAAGACGACGACGACCGTCGGTCTCGGGGACGGGCTGAATCGGATCGGCAAGAACACCACGATCTGCCTGCGCGAGCCGAGCCTGGGGCCGTGTTTCGGCATGAAGGGCGGGGCGGCCGGCGGCGGCTATGCGCAGGTCATTCCCATGGAAGACATCAACCTGCATTTCACCGGTGATTTTCACGCCATTTCCTCCGCGCACAATCTGCTGTCCGCATTGATCGACAATCATATCTACTGGGGCAACGCCCTGGAGATCGACGGCCGCCGGGTCACCTGGCGCCGGGTGGTGGACATGAACGACCGCGCCTTGCGCGATATCGTGTGTTCGCTGGGCGGCGTCGCCAACGGTTTCCCGCGCCAGTCGGGTTACGACATCACGGTGGCATCCGAAATCATGGCGATTTTGTGCCTGGCCGGTGATCTGGGCGACCTTGAGCGCCGTCTCGGCAATATCGTTATCGGCCACACCCGTGACCGCAAGCCCGTGACGGCCCGCGATATCAAGGCGTCGGGGGCGATGACCGTTCTGCTCAAGGACGCCCTGCAGCCTAACCTCGTGCAGACGCTGGAAAAGAACCCGGCGTTCATTCACGGTGGCCCGTTCGCCAATATCGCCCATGGCTGCAATTCGGTCATGGCCACGCGGCTGGCGCTGAAACTGTCGGACTATGTGGTCACCGAAGCCGGCTTCGGGGCCGATCTGGGGGCGGAGAAATTTTTCGACATCAAGTGTCGCAAGGCGGGCCTCAGCCCCGATGCGGTGGTTGTTGTCGCCACAATCCGGGCGCTCCAGATGCCCGGCGGCGTCGAGCGGGCCGATCTGGCCGAAAGGAATGTCGGCGCCGTCAAGGCGGGCCTTGAAAATCTCGGCCGCCATATCCGCAATATCGGCAATTTCGGCGTTCCGGTCGTGGTCGCGGTGAACCAGTTCACAGGCGATGGCGCGGACGAAGTGAGAGCTGTTATCGACTATGTTGCCGAGTTGGGGGTGGAGGCTCATGGCTGCACCCACTGGGCCGATGGCGGGGCGGGCGTCGAAAGCCTGGCCCATGCGGTGGCGGGTCTTGCGGAATCGGGCGCCGCCCAGTTCCGCACGCTCTATGATGACGACATGGGGCTGTGGGACAAGGCGCGCACCATCGCCCAGAAAATCTACCATGCCGACGACATTATCGCCGACAAGAAGGTCCGCGCGCAATTTCAGGATTTCCAGGACAGCGGCTACGGTCATTTTCCCGTCTGCATGGCCAAGACCCAGTACAGCTTCTCCACCGACCCCGACCTGAAGGGCGCGCCGACATCCCATGTGGTGCCGATCCGCGAGATCCGGCTGTCGGCGGGGGCGGAATTCGTCGTGGCCATATGCGGCGACATCATGACCATGCCGGGGTTGCCGCGCGTGCCGGCCGCGCAGATGATCGGCCTGGCCGAGGATGGCGAGATCGCCGGTCTTTTCTAGGATGCGGATTTGATTTGCAATACTCGACCGGCTTCGCCTAAATCAGGCTTCGTTCGTGGGTGTGTCGTGTGTGGGGAAGATCCGTGGCCCTGAAAAAGACGATCTGGATTGTCCTGTTTCTTTCGGGCCTGGTCATCGCCGCCTACCTGGTGGCGCGCCAATATGTCAGCCTGCCGCGTCCGGCATGGATGGCGCGCGCGCTGGGCGACAGCGCCGTCATCGAGCAGTTGACGCTTCCGCCAGGCTACACGATCTCGATCTTCGCCCGCAATCTCGGCTCACCGCGCCTGATGCAACTGCGCGGTGACGGCAGCCTTTATGTGAGCCTGCCCGACGAGGGCCGGATCGGGCTGGTGGGCGCCGATGACGACGGCGATGGCGAGAGCGACAAGATCACCACTGTCGCGAAGGGCCTGCGAAAACCCCACGGCCTGTGGCTCGACGGCGACCGGCTCTATGTCGCGGAGGAACACCGGGTACAGGTGTTCAAAGTGGCCGGCGACGGCTCCTTGAGCGCGCCGCGAACCGTGCTCAAGGGCATGCCCGGCGGCGCCGGCCACTCGACGCGGACCATAAAGAAGGGCCCTGACGGCTGGTTCTATGTGACCGTCGGATCGAGTTGCAACGTGTGTGTGGAAACCCATGACTGGCGCGCGGCCATGATCCGCTTCAAACCCGGCGGCAAGCCGGAGATGTTCGCCAGGGGACTGCGCAATACCGTCGGGTTCGACTGGCAGCCGGGAACCGGCGACCTTTATGGTGTGGACAACGGCCGCGACTGGCTCGGCGACGACTTTCCGCCGGACGAACTCAACCTGATCCGCAAGGACCGGCACTATGGCTGGCCCTATTTTCACGGGCCGAACCGGCCCGATCCCGATCTCAAGCCGCCGCGGGATGCCGGTCTGGAGCCGACGCCCACCGCCTATGACTTCGCCGCCCATACAGCGCCCCTTTCCATCCGCTTTGTTCGCCACAGCAAGGACAAGACCCTTGCCGGCGCGGCGCTGGTCGCCCAGCACGGGTCCTGGAACCGCTCGACCCCGATCGGCTATCAGATTGTGGCGCTGACATGGAGCGCTGAGGGCAGAATTACCGGAAAACCGTTTGTGACCGGCTTTCTGCGCGGCGATACGGTGCTGGGGCGGCCTGTCGATATCGTCGAGGCCGGAGACGGCACGCTGTTTGTCTCCGACGACTATGCCGGTGTGATCTACCGCATCACCTACAGGCCGCCCGAGCCCTGAGCCTACGAACGCAGACGTTCGTTTTCAGGATCGAACGGCGATTCGATGATGACGCTCGCCTTGTGGCGTTTGCCAAGGATGGAGATTTCAAGCTCGGTGCCGATCTGCGCAAGCGCCGGCCGCACCATGCCCAGCGCCAGGCTCTTGCCCAGGCGCCAGCCGAACCCCCCGCTGGTGGCGCGCCCGACCAGGCTTCCATCCTTGTAGATCGGCTCCGAGCCGCGCGCGTCCGTGTCGCTCACCCCATGCACCTCCAGGGTGACCATGGCGTGGCTGAACCCTCTCTGCTGCCAGGCGACCAGCGCGTCGCGGCCGATAAACCGTTCCTTGTTGAGCTTCACGAAGCGGTCGAGCCCGGACTCCAGCGCCGCATATTCGATGGAGAGTTCGCGCGGGATCAGCCGGTAGGATTTTTCGATACGCATGGACTCCATCGCGCGAATGCCGAACGGCTTGATGTCGAATTCGGCGCCGGCATCCATCAGCAAATCAAATATCGTATTCTGCATTTCAATGGGATGATGAAGCTCCCAGCCAAGTTCGCCGACAAAATTCACGCGGATCGCGGTCGCCATGGCGACGCCGATATTGATCTCCTGCCCGGACAGCCAGGGGAACGCCGCCTTGGAAAGATCGCTGTCGGTGAGCTTCTGGAGCACCTCGCGCGAACGCGGCCCGGCGACCACCAGCACCCCGTGCTGGCTGGTTGCGGGATACATGGTCACGCTGCCATCGCGCGGCAGATGTTTTTGCAGATAGTCGTGATCGTGGCGCTCGAACGCGCCGGCTGAAACGAGGTAGTAGCTGTTTTCGCGCATCTTGTAGATGGTGAATTCCGAACGCACGCCGCCATTGAGCGAAAGCATGTGGCACAGACCGACGCGGCCGGTTTTTTTCGGGATCGAGTTGGCCACCAGAGATTCAAGCCAGGCTTCGGCGCCTGGGCCGGTGACAAAGCACTTGGCGAATGCCGACATGTCGAGCACACCGACCTTTTCGTGCACGTGTTTGCACTCATTGCCCACATGTTCGAAATAATTGGAGCGGCGGAAGCTCCACCGGTCCCTGGCCTCGACACCTTCGGGCGCAAACCAGTTGGGCCGTTCCCAGCCATAGACCTGCCCGAACACCGCGCCCAGATCCTGCATGCGCTCATAACAGGGCGCGCGCTTGAGCGGACGGGCATCGCCGCGCTCCTCATCGGGGTAGTGGATAACGAAGACATTGCGGTAGGCCTCTTCGTTCTTCTTGCGCAGATAGCCGCGCGAGGCATAGGGGCCGAAGCGGCGCGGATCGACCCCCATCATGTCTATGGTGGGTTCGCCATCGACGATCCATTCGGCCAGTTGCCAGCCCGCGCCGCCGGCTGCGGTGATGCCGAAACTGTGGCCCTCGTTGAGCCAGAAATTATCCAGCCCCCAGGCCGGGCCGATGATCGGTGATCCGTCCGGCGTATAGCAGATGGCCCCGTTATAGACCTTCTTGACGCCGACCTCGCCGAATGCGGGCACGCGGTTGATGGCCGCCTCGATATGCGGTTCAAGGCGCTCCAGATCCTCCTGGAACAGTTCGTATTCGCTGGCCTCGTCGGGGCCGTCCAGATAGCAGCACGGCGCGCCGGCCTCATAGGGTCCCAGCAGCAGGCCGCCGGCCTCTTCGCGCAGATAGTAGGACGCATCGGACTCGCGCAAGACCCCCATTTCCGGCAGGCCATCCTTGTGGCGCTGGACGATTTCGGGGTGCGGCTCGGTGACGATGAACTGGTGTTCCACAGGGATCACCGGCACATCGAGGCCGACCATCTGGCCGGTGCGCCGGGCGAAGTTTCCGCTGGCCGCGACCACATGCTCGCAGGTCACGTCGCCCTTGTCGGTCCTGACCAGCCATTCGCCGCCGGCCTTGCGTTCGATGCCGGTAACCGCCGTGTTGCGGTGTATCGTTGCGCCCCTGGACCGCGCGCCGGCGGCCAGCGCCTGGGTCAGCTCGGCGGGCTGGATATAGCCGTCCTCGGGGTGTTGTATCGCCCCCACCAGGCCTTCCGTCCGGCATAGCGGCCAGATGTCCTTGACCTCGGCCGGGGTGAGAAAGCGCACATCGACGCCGATGGTCTCCGCGACGCCGGCATAGAAATGATACTCGTCCATGCGCTCGCGGCTGTTGGCGAGGCGGATGTTGGAGCATTTGACGAAGCCGACGCTCTGGCCGACTTCTTTTTCGAGTTCCTGATAGAAGCGCACCGAATATTTGTGAATCTGGCCGACCGAATAGCTCATGTTGAACAGGGGCAGCAACCCGGCCGCGTGCCAAGTCGAGCCCGATGTCAGCTCCTTGCGTTCGAGCAGCATCACATCTGACCAGCCCTTTTTGGCCAGATGATAAAGCGTGCTGACGCCAACGACGCCGCCGCCGACAACCACAACGCGTGCCTGGGATTTCATGGATCCTTGCTCCCCGAAAACCGCCCCTGCGGGCTCGTTCCGGCAGCAGAATAATCCCGGGGCATGAATTATCCCAAGGGTTTTCCGACCGTTCCGCACGGGATTGCGACGCCGACGCGGGCCACCGCTCAGCCATAGGCGACCAGCCCCGCCTCCGCGAGCCCGGTCAGCACGAATTCGACCGCCAGCGCCCCCAGAATGATGCCGAGGATACGGGTGACGATTTTGGTGAATGTCTCGCCGGCAAGTTTTTCCAGCCGGGTGCTGAGGAGGAACAAAAACAGGGTCAAAAGCAGGACCCCCGCCATGACCGCGATGATCGTGGCCTGGGTCGCATAGTCTCCGGTGTGGCGCGAGTTCAGCAGGATCATCGTGGTGATCGCGCCGGGCCCGGCGATCAGCGGAATACCCAGTGGAAAATAGGCGACATCGTCGTCCAGCGCGGCTGGCGCGTGATCCTCCTCGGCCGCCGCCGCGTTGCGCTGGCGCCGTTCGGTGCGTTTTTCAAACAGCATTTCGACAGCGATCAAAAACAGCAGCAACCCGCCGGCAATGCGAAAGGCGGGCAGCGAGATGCCCAGCGCCGCCAGCGCCGATTTCCCTAGCAGCGCGAATATCAGCAGGACAAGAAAGGCCGTGACGATACTGCGCCAGGCAACGGCCACCCGTTCGCGGGCGCTGGCATTGGGGGTCAGCGACAGATACATAGGCATCAGACCCACAGGGTCGATCACCACGAACAAGGTGACGAATGTCGGAATAATAATGTCGCTCAGCATCGCCTAGAACGGCCCCTCGCCGGGACCGACGGTAAAGTCGCGCCGGGCAGAGCGGATGGTGATGGAATATCCGGCGACGACGTCGATCAGCGCCATCAGCATGATCAGGAAAAACGTGGAGGTTGCGGCTTCGGGCACCAGCAGGAACTCGACCAGGCAGATGATGAACACGACCGTGGACAGCATGTGGTCGGCAATGGAGGAAGGGCCGGTGCGCGTCGATTTGAGAATTTCCACAAACAGCAGCAGCAGGGCGAATGTCACGATCAGATGATGCATCGTGAAAGACCACGGCGCGCCGGACACCATGAGCAGGGAAAACAGTTCCGTATCAAGCGAAGGCCCGGTGAAAAAAACAACCGCGTTATAGGCGATGAGAGCAAGGACGAGCAGCGGAAAACTGGACAGCATCGGCCATGGCCTCCATGGTTGGCATCGCCCGGTCGCGCGCGATGATCGGGCCAAGACTGGCATATCGTACCAGATAGGCCAAGGTGACCCCCCGCAACAAAAAAGAGCGGACCCCGCGCGCCCGCTCCTGGATTTGCCCGCACGTGGCCGAAATCAGCCGTGCTAGAAATCATCCTTCGGTTCGAGCACCTGGCGGCCGCGATACATGCCGGACTTCAGGTCGATATGATGGGGGCGGCGCAATTCGCCGGTTTCCTTGTCCTCGACATAGGCCGGGCGTTTCAGCGCATCCGTTGAACGCCGGTGGCCCCGCTTGGAACGGGTGATTTTCGACTTGGGGACTGCCATGTCCGTAGAGCTCCAAATTTGTCATGATCGGCGCGCCATTGCGTGGTCTGGGCGCCACGGCGAGCGAATTGACACGATCCGGAGGGGCTTATAGGACGAACCGGCGGGAATTTCCATAGCAAAACCGGTAAAGTGCGCATCCCTGGACAGCGGAGAAGATGAGCAGGCCCATGAGTTTTGAGGACATTCTGGCCGCGCGCACCGGCCCGGTAGATCGGTTTTTGCGCGCCGCGCTTGAAGACCAGCCGTTGCCCTCGGCGCGGATATCGAAGGCCATGGCCCATGGGGTGCTTGGTGGCGGTAAACGGTTGCGGCCGTTTCTGGCGCTCACCACCGCCGCCCTGTTCGGCGTCGCCGAAGGGTCCGCGCTGCGCACCGCGGCGGCCATCGAATGCGTGCATTGCTATTCGCTGATCCATGATGATCTGCCGGCCATGGACGATGACGACATGCGCCGCGGCCGGCCAGCCGTTCATATCGCGTTCGACGAGGCCACCGCCATTCTGGCGGGCGACGGGCTGCTGACGCTGGCGTTTGAAATCCTGGCAAATCCTGAGACCCACCGTGATGGCGCGGTGCGGGCGGAATTGATCGGAATGCTGGCGCGCGCGGCCGGCCCGCGCGGCATGATCGCAGGCCAGATGCTCGATCTGGAAGCCGAACACACAACGCTCGGCCGGCAGGAAACCCTGGCCATGCAGCAACTGAAAACCGGGGAACTGATGGTGTATTCCTGCCTGGCGGGCGCCTGTCTCGGCGGCGCGGCCCCCGGCGAGCGCGACGCGCTGCGCGCTTATGCAACGGGGTTTGGCCAGGCGTTCCAGATTGCCGACGATCTTCTCGACAGCGAGGGAAGTGCCGCGGATGCGGGCAAGAAAACCGGCAAGGACGCCGGGCGCGGCAAGGCAACCGCGGTCGCTGTTCTGGGGGCGGACGGGGCGCGCGCCGAAGCGAACCGGCTGATTGAAGAGGCTGTTCTTGCCTTGGACAGGTTCGGCAACAGGGCCGCCGATCTCATCGCCGCCGCCCGGTTTGTTGTCGCGCGGACGCATTAGACGTGGAGCCTCACGTCTTGGCGTAGCGCCGCGCCACATAGTCTTCCACGATCGCCTTGAACTGGCCGGCGAGATCATCACCGCGCAGGGTCGCCGTTTTTTTCCCGTCGATGAATACAGGGGCGGCCGGCTGCTCGCCGGTGCCGGGCAGGGATATGCCGATATCGGCATGCTTGCTTTCCCCCGGTCCGTTGACGATACAGCCCATGACCGCGAGCCGCAGCGTTTCAAAGCCCGCATAGCGTTCGCGCCAGTCGGCCTCGCGCTCGCGGATATAGGCCTCGATTTCGCCGGCCAGCGTCTGGAATTGAGTGCTCGTCGTGCGCCCGCAGCCGGGACAGGCGATCACCACCGGCCTGAACGAGCGCAGGCCCAGCGCCTGCACCAGTTCCTGGGCGACTTCCACTTCCCGGCTGCGCGTCCCGCCCGGTTCGGGGGTCAGGGAAACGCGGATCGTGTCGCCGATGCCCTGATGCAGCAGAACCGCCAGTCCGGCGGCCGACGACACAATGCCCTTGGCCCCCATGCCGGCCTCGGTGAGGCCAAGATGCAGCGCATGTTCGCTGCGTCCGGCCAGGTCGCGGTAAACCCGAATGAGGTCGGTGACATCGCTGACCTTGGCCGACAGGATGATGCGCTCTGCTCCCAGTCCCAGTTGTTCGGCCCGTCTGGCGCTCTGCACGGCGGAGACGACCATGGCATCCAGCGTAACGCGCCGGGCGCTCGCCGGGCGCGGCTTTTTCGCGTTGTCGTCCATCAGTTGCTGCAACAGTCTTTGATCGAGACTGCCCCAGTTGACGCCGATGCGAACCGGGCGCTCATGCCGCAGGGCTTCCTCGATCATCGCCGAAAACTGCTTGTCCTGCCGGCCGCCGAACCCGACATTTCCCGGATTGATGCGGTATTTGGCGAGCGCCCGCGCGCAGGCCGGATGATCCTTGAGCAGGCGGTGACCGATATAGTGAAAATCGCCGATCAGCGGAATATCGACCCCCAGTGCATCGAGCTTGTCGCGAATATGGGGAACGGCGGCGGCCGCCTCGTCGCGATCGACCGTGACGCGCACAAGCTGGGAGCCGGCGCGCGCCAGTTCCGCGATCTGGGCGACGCTCGCCGCGATATCGGCGGTATCGGTATTGGTCATGGACTGTATGACAACCGGCGCGCCGCCGCCCACGGCAACGCCGCCGATCATGACCTGAGGGGTCTGGCGTCTTTCGTGCATCGTCATCGCCGCCGGTCCGCCTGCTCGGCCATCAGGCACAGCAGTTCATACATCATGGTGACGCCGACCAGGGCGGTATGGCCGGCCGGATCGAACGGGGGCGATACTTCAACCACATCGGCGCCGGTGATGTCGAGACCGCGCAAGTGCCGCAGCATGGTCTGGGCTTCACGGGTTGAGAAGCCGCCCGCTTCCGGCGTCCCGGTGCCCGGCGCGAAGGCCGGATCGAGACAGTCGATGTCAAAACTGACATAGACCGGGCGCTCCCCGACCACGGCGCGCGCCTGGTCCATGACCTCCCGGGTTCCAAGCGCCACGCATTCCTCGATTTCCAGAATCCGTATGCCCTGATCGAGCGCCCACCGCTTGTCCTGCGGCCCGTAGAGCGATCCGCGCAGGCCGATCTGAACCGTGCGTTCGGGATCGAGGACGCCTTCCTCGATGGCCCGGCGAAACGGTGTGCCATGGGTGTATTTGCTGCCCCCGAAATAATCGTCCCAGGTATCCCCGTGGGCATCGAAATGCACCATGGCGAGAGGCTCGTGCGCGCCGAGGGCGCGCAGGATCGGCAGCGACACGAGATGGTCGCCGCCGGCCGACAGCGGGCGGATACCCAGATCGCGGACGGATTTGTAGAAATCGCCGATCCGCTCCAGGGTGTCCATGAGATCGGCCGGGTTGACCGGGGCGTCTCCCAGATCGGCGCAATTAGCCAGTTTGAACGGGGCGATTTCAAGGGCGTGGTGATATTCGCGCAGCATGCTCGACTGGTCGCGCATCTGGCGCGGCGCATGGCGCGGGCCTGGGCGATTGGTGGTGCCCCCGTCCCAGGGAACGCCGATCAGCCCGATCTCGATGCCGGCGGCCTGTTCAAGCGGAACATGGGGAAGCCGCATGAATGTGGACAGCCCCGCGAAGCGCGGCGTCTTCATGCCGGACAGGGGCTGGTGAAATTCGGGCATGTCTGGTCATTGTCCTTTGCGCCGGACAGGCTCTGAACGCCGTATCCATGGTCCGCGCGATGGTGCACCCGGCGCCATCATGTTGCAATGGCGCAGGGCATGGAAAAATCGGTCCGCGACGGCGCCACTGAGCGCCGGAGTTCACCCGCAAGGCGTTCACTGGGGCGTGTAACACGACAGGCCCAGCGCGGCGCGGCGCGACAGCCACAGGCTGGGGCGATAGCGCTCCTCGCCGGTGATCGCCTGCAGGCGCTCAAGGATGGTCTTCGTTTCGGCCAGGCCCAGATGGGTGGCGAGTTCCAGCGGCCCGAGCGGATAGTTGAGGCCCAGCTTCATGGCCAGATCGATCTGCTCGGGCGCGGCGATGCCGATCTGCGCCATTTCACAGCCCAGATTGGCGATCATGGCGCGCAGGCGCTGGGACACGAAACCGGGAGAATCCTTGATCGCCGTCACCGCGCGCCCGCTGGCGATGATCGCGGCGGCCAGCGCGTCGCGCGCTGGCGGTTCCGCACCCGGCGCGGTCATGAGGGTCACGCGGGAGTTCGTCTCGCAAGCCAGATCGATGCCGACAAGGCGGCGATGATCGCTTTGGGTGCGCGCGGCAAAGGTCGAACAGTCTTCACCCAGAAGAGCCGCGAGGATGGGGCTTTCGCCATCGTCCTTCGCGGCTATTGTCCAGCCCATGTCGCGGGCGAACGCCCCGAGACGCTCATCGGGTTCGGCCAGTATGACGGATTGCGCCGCATCGGCCGATGGAACGAGATCGGGGCTCGGCGCATCCACCGCCACGCCGTTCTCGTCATAGCGGTAGTTGCCCGCCCTGCTCTTGCGCCCCAGCCGGCCGGCCTCCAGCAGCGCCTTGTGGGGAAAAAACGTCTTGAGCCGGGGATCGTCGGAAAATCCCTCATAGATGATCCGGCTGACCGGATAATTCACATCGACACCGGTCAGGTCCATCAGTTCGCACGGCCCCATCCGGAAACCGCAGCAATCGCGCATGATGGCGTCGATCTGGGCGGGCCCGGCGGCGCGTTCATGGAGGATGCGCATGGCTTCGGTGGTATAGGCCCGCCCGCCATGATTGACGAGGAAGCCGGGGGCATCCTTCACCGTCACCGGCGTGCGCCCCATGCGCTTGCCAAGGGCGACGAGAAAGTCGATCGTCGCGGGCGATGAATCCGGCCCGCGCACCACTTCCACGAGTTTCATCAACGGCACGGGATTGAAAAAATGCAGGCCCGCGATACGCTCGCGTGAACGGCAGGCGCGTGCGATCGATGCGATCAGCAGGGACGATGTGTTGGACGCCAGGATACAGTCCCCCGACACGATGTCTTCAAGGCCGCTGAAAATCTTCTGCTTGAGATCGAGATCCTCAAACACCGCCTCGATGACGACATCGCAGTCCTTGAGACCGCCCATTTCGCCGGCGATGGTCACCCGCATTTTCATGGTTTCGGCGTCGGCCGGCTCGATGCGTTCCTTTTCCACCAGACGCTCAAGGCGCCTGAACACCTGATCGCGCCCGGCTTGCGCGCCGCCCGCCTTGGCGTCGAAAATGCAAACGTCGATATTGCCCTGAAGGGCCACCTGTAAAATACCCTGTCCCATGGCGCCGGCGCCGATGATGCCAAGCCTGAGGCTGGAACTGTCTGGATCGCTCATGGGAAAGACCCCTCGTCGCGGGAGCAGGAAAACGAACCGGCAAAATGGCGAATGACCCGGCCGCTGACAAGGGGGGAGATGAAGGGCCTTGAGCGAAAACCGCCTATTTTTTTTTACGCGCCTGTTTTGGCGGGCGTTCCGCGTCCAGAAACTCATACCAGCCGCCCCGGCTTGAGGGTTTCAGCGTCTTGTTGCCGAGATAGCCGGCCTTGAACACCTTGCGCGCCAGCGGCGGCACGGCGTAGCGCTCCCCGCAGGTCTCCGCCAGATAGGTCTGGGCGTGATAAAACGAATCGAACGCGGCCGCATCGTCGAGCAATTCGAACACCCCCATGGGCCAGCCCAGCCCCGCCTTGCACATTTCGTCAATCTCGGCAGGGCCCGCGACACCCAGTTCGACAAGCCGGATCGCTTCGGCGATGTAATTGTTGATGAACCGCGTCATGAAGAAGCCCGGCGCGTCATTGACGATGACCGGTTTCTTGCCAAGCTGCCCCAGATGCGCCGCGACCCGGGCCAGGGCCTGCGGATCGGTCAATTCGCTTTTGGCGACTTCCACCAGCGGCATGATATTGGCCGGATAAAACCAGTGGGTGCCCACAAGGCGTTTTGGGTTTTGCAGGGCGGCGGCCAGTTCCGTAATCATGATGGCGGACGTGTTGGTGGCGAAGACGGCGTTTTCCGGAGCGTGGAGTTGCGCGTCCCGCAGCGCCCTGTGCTTGGCGTCGATCTCTTCGGGGATTGTTTCGTAAACGAGATCGGCGCCCGCCAGGCCGCTGGCGTAATCGGTCGTGCCCTGGATGCGCGCGCGCATATCGTCAGCCTGTTTGGCCGTTATCTTTTCGCGCTCCAGCGCACGGGCCAGGCCGAACGGGCCGTTTTCGATCAGCTCAAGCCCGTGATCGACGGTTTCCTGCCGCCTGGAAATAACGGTCACCCGCGCATCGGATCCCTGCAGGCAGGCCAGCGCGATGCCGTGGCCCATCAGGCCGCCGCCGCCGAGAATGGCGATCGTCTTGAACTCCCCGGCCATCAGGCTTCCTCCGATTCGCGCGAGAAATGCGCGCGCACCAGATCGATGGCCGACTGCGCGCTGTCGCCGGGGCCGAAAAACGCGGCAAGGCCGATTTCCTTCAGCCGGTCCACATCATCGGCCGGCACCACTCCGCCGCCGATCAGCAGGACATCGCCCAGACCCCGCTCTTTCAACCGGGCGATGAGATCGCTGAAGACCGGCATGTGCCCGCCCGAGGAACTCGACACGCCGATCACCTGAACATCTTCCTGAACGGCGATCCGGGCCACTTCGCCGGGAACAAGAAAAT
>JALURZ010000201.1 GCA_027058735.1 Hyphomicrobiales bacterium
CGGCGCCTTAGGCGCAACAGGAGAAAATCCATGTGGCCGGACACCCGGCTGAGCGAACTGCTCGGCATCGAGCACCCGATCATTGCAGCACCCATGGCCGGGGCATCGACGCCGGCGCTGGCGGCGGCGGCCTCCAATGCGGGCGGGCTCGGGTCGCTGGGCTGCGCCTTGATGGATGAGGAAACCGTGCGCGGGACGCTGGGCGAAACGCTGCGCCTGACCAAACGTCCCGTGAACGCGAATTTTTTCGTCCACAAGCCGCCTGAGCGCGATTCGGCGAAAGACGAACGCGCCCGCGCCCGCCTCAGGCCCTATTATGAAGAACTGGACCTGGGCGAGGTTCCCGCCGTTGCGCCGTCGCATTTTCCGTTCGACAGAAAAATGCTGGCGGCGGTTCTTGAGACCGGACCTCAGGTGGTGAGTTTTCATTTCGGTCTGCCCGATGATGACATCATGGCCGCGCTCAAGGCGGCCGGACGCACGGTTCTCAGTTCCGCAACCACGGTGCGCGAAGCGGAAATTCTGCAACGGCGCGGCGCGGACGCCATCATCGCCCAAGGCTATGAAGCCGGCGGGCATCGCGGCTTTTTCGCCTCATCCGAGGTCCAGGCCCAGGTCGGCACCATGGCGCTGGTGCCCCAGATCGTGGATGCGGTTTCGGTGCCGGTGATCGCGGCCGGCGGCATCGCCGATGGCCGTGGCATTGCCGCCGCCTTCGCGCTCGGGGCGTCGGGCGTGCAGATCGGCACCGCCTTTTTGAGCACGGATGAAGCCGCCATCGCGCCGGCCTACAGATCCGCCCTGCGCGGGGCGGGCGAAGAAGATACCCGCCTCACCAGATCGTTTTCCGGCCGCCCCGCGCGCGGTCTGGTCAACCGCTATATGGAGGAAATGGCGGCGCATGAGAACGACCTGCCGGACTTTCCCCTGATGAACCCGCTGACCGGCCCCTTGCGCAAGGCAGGCGCTGAACGCGGGTCGCCCGATTTCATGTCCCTGTGGTCGGGGCAGGCGGTGCGGCTCAACCGCGAGATGCCGGCGGGCGACCTGTTCAGGAGCCTGATCGCGCAAGCGCAGGACGCCATGAAACGCTGAACCGGCGCGGCATCCATGCGCGCCACGCATGGCTGCCATGCCTTGACCCGCCCGGCCATTGTGCCGAGGCTTCCGGTTGCATTTGCACGATCGCGCGCCGGGTGCCATGACAGACGCCGCAAGCCCGCATGAGGACAGCGATGCCGGCCGCGCCCTGCGGGAGGCCCGGCGCGGCGTCCTGTTCGCCGCGCTCGCCTATACGATCTGGGGCACGACGGCGGCCTTCTTTCAACTGCTGGGTCATGTCCGCGCCGTTGAGGTCATTGCCCACCGGGCGCTGTGGTCGATCCCGATCGCGCTCGTCGTGCTGCTGGTGCTGGGGCGCACCGGCGACATGGCGCGCGCGTTCCGCTCGCCGCGCCTGCTGGCCATGCTGGCGGTGACCGCAACGCTGGTGTCCGTCAACTGGGGGTTTTATGTCTGGGCGGTAACCTCGGGCCGCGGGGTTGAGGCCAGCCTGGGATATTTCATCAATCCGCTGGTCAATGTGGCGCTGGGCTACGTCCTGCTGGGCGAGCGTCTGGGCGGGGGCCAGAAGACGGCCGTCGGGCTGGCGGTTCTCGCGGTGCTGATCCTGACCATATCGGCCGGCGTTTTTCCCTGGATATCCCTGGTGCTCGCCATCACCTTCGGGCTGTATGGTTATTTCCGCAAGACCCTCGATATCGGTCCGGCCCAGGGTTTTCTGGTCGAGGTCGTGCTGCTGGCCGCGCCGTCGCTGGTGATCGCCGGGTGGCTGGGGCTGCGCGGCGAGGGGGCTTTTCTCGCCACCTGGCAGGACACCGTGCTGCTCATCGCTTCGGGGCTGTTCACGGCCATGCCGCTGATATTCTTTGCCGCCGCGGCGCGCCGGCTGCGGCTGGCGACCCTCGGGCTGATGCAGTATATCGCGCCTTCGCTGATCTTTCTCACCGCCGTGTTGTGGATTGGCGAACCCATGGGGCTCTGGCGCTGGATCAGCTTCGCCATCATATGGCTGGCGCTGGGGATCTTTTCGCTGGCCTCCCTGCGCGAACAGCGCAGGCCTCTCCAGGTCAGGGCCTAGGCCATGGCGAGCTTTTCCGCCCGCGCCAGCGCGCACGGAATGACATCGCGCGCGTTATGCGCGATCTCGAAGTGAAAATCGAGTTCCTCGCGGATGAACTGTTCGGCGCGCATGTGATCGAGCAGATCGATGAGCGGCGCCCAGAAATTGTCGATATTGGCGAGCACGATCGGCTTGTTGTGGCGGCCGAGCTGGGCCCAGGTGGTCATTTCGACGAGTTCCTCGAGCGTGCCGACGCCTCCGGGCAGCGCCACAAAGGCGTCGGCCTTGTCGAACATCAGCATTTTGCGCTCATGCATGGTGTCGGTGACGATCAGGCTTTGCGCATCGCGCAGCATCTGCTCGCGTTCGCAGAGAAACTGCGGGATGATGCCGGTGACTTCGCCGCCATTGGCCAGCACCGATTTCGCCGTTATGCCCATCAGGCCGAGGCTGCCGCCGCCATAGATGAGCCGGATGCCCCGGTTCGCCAGATCGGCGCCGAGCGCCTTGGCCGCGGCGCCATAAGCCGGGTTGTTGCCCGAACCGGAGCCGCAATAGACGCAAATGCTGTTGACAAGGTTCATGATCGTGATCTCGCATCGCTTCACGCCCAGCGTCAAGACGGCGACGCCAAAGGCGTTAACGCAATGTGGCGCGGCGGGGGTGACATGAGCCGCCCGAATGCTTAGGTATAGGGCGGAACGCGCAGCGCTCAGCAGCGCTCAGGCGTGTGTCGTCAGGCCGCGTGGCGCCCGCGCCCCAAATGCGCGCGTGCCGCAGGTGAGTGGAAAGCAGGTCCCTATGAAAATTCGCTGGGTGATATCGGGCGCGGTCCTGATCGGGGGGGGTGTGTTTGCGGTGCTGGCGAACGGTGTGGATTTCAGCACCGCCAGGCCGCTTTCCGTGACACTTGGCCCCGACGCGGCAATGCCTGAACCGGCGGCCTCTCCCGGTGCGAAGTCCCGCGCCAGGGCCGCGCCTGTCTACAAGGGTCCGCTCGCCGCACCGACCTTCGATATTGTGCGCATTGAACCTGACGGCATGGCCGTGGTTACCGGCCAGGGCGTGCCGGGCAGCACCGT
>JALURZ010000202.1 GCA_027058735.1 Hyphomicrobiales bacterium
GTACTCTTTTTGCCTTAATTCGCGCTATAGAATGAACGGCCATGGCGGACAGCGACGTTCTTCAGATCAAGCACCCGAAAATCTACTTCCTGCGGATGGTGGTGTTTCTCGTGCTCACCGGTTTCGTGGCCGGGATCTTGTTTCCCCAGATCGAACGCTCGTTCATGGCCAATCCGGGGCTGAACGGCATGATCGTCGGCGTGCTGCTGCTGGGCTGCGCTTATGCGTTCCGCCAGATTCTGCGGCTCATTCCCGAAATCCGCTGGATCAACGATTTCCGTCTCGCCGATCCCGGCCTTGCGCTGCAAAGATCACCGGTTCTGCTGGCGCCCATGGCGACCCTGCTGCGCGACCGCCAGGGGCCGGTGGCGCTCAACACCCAGTCGATGCGCTCATTGATGGAGTCCATCGCCACGCGGCTCGACGAGGCGCGCGACATTTCGCGCTACATGATCGGGCTGCTGATTTTTCTGGGGCTGCTCGGCACCTTCTGGGGACTGCTGGAAACGGTCAATTCCATCGGCCAGACGATCGCCGCGCTCAAGGTCGGTGAAACCAGCACGCTGGCCGTTTTCGAGGATCTCAAGGCCGGGCTCGCCGCACCGCTCCAGGGCATGGGCACGGCGTTTTCGTCTTCGCTGTTCGGGCTTGCCGGTTCGCTGGTGCTGGGTTTTCTCGACCTTCAGGCCTCCCAGGCCCAGAACCGCTTTTACAATGAACTGGAAGAATGGCTCTCCACCATCACGGATCTGCAACTGGGCGAGGCCGCCTCGGGGCCGGTGCCTGCGCATCTGCAACTGAGCGTGCGGGCCATGCAGCAAAGTATCGATCGCCTCGACAGGACCGTGAAGGAAAGCCAGGGCGGCGACAACAGTTCGCTGGATGCCCTGGCCAAGGGGGTTGAGGAACTGGTCCACCAGATGCGCAATGAACAGCGCGCGCTGCGCCAATGGGTGCACAGCCAGTCCGAGCAGAACACGACCATGCGCAATGCGCTGGCCGACATTGTCGAACAGACCCGCAACGGGCCAAAGCCGGGGGAGTAGGCCATAGCGATGCCGCTTGCCAGACGCCGCATCAACCGGCCGGGTGCCGATTTCTGGCCCGGCTTTGTCGACGCCATGGCGACGCTGCTTCTGGTCATGATGTTTCTGCTGGCGGTGTTCATGATCGCGCAATACCTGCTGGCGCGCGACATTTCCGGCCAGCAATCCGCGCTGAGCCGGCTGGAGGCCCAGGTGGCGGAACTGTCCGACCTGCTGGCGCTGGAAAAATCCGACAAGGTCTCCATGGAGGAGAAGCTCTCCACCCTGTCCGATACCCTCGAAGCACTGCAACTGGACAACAAGGCGCTGGAAGGACAGCTCGCCGCGGCCAGGGGCGCTGCGGAAAAGGGCGCCGGCGAGATCGCGGCCCTGCGCAGTGCGGCGGACAGGGAGCGCACGCTGAAATCCGAAGCGCTGGCCCGCGTCGACCGGCTCAACCGCCAGATCGCCGCACTGCGCCGGCAGCTCGCTTCCATCGAGGCGGCGCTGGAGGCCTCGGAAAGCCGCGACCAGGCGGCCAAGACCCAGATCAGGGATCTCGGTGAGCGCCTCAATGCCGCCCTGGCGCGGCGGGTGCAGACGCTTGAAAAATACCGGTCGGATTTCTTCGGGCGGCTGCGCGACATCCTCTCCCAGCGTTCCGATATCCGCATCGACGGGGACCGGTTCATCTTCCAGTCCGAAGTGCTGTTCGCCAAGGGCGACTACAAACTCAACGCGGCCGGGCGCGCGGAACTGAACAAGCTCGCCGAGGCGCTCAAACAGCTTGGCAGCGAAATCCCGGCGGAAATAAACTGGATCCTGCGGGTCGATGGCCATACCGATGCCGACCCCATCGCCACGGTGCAGTTTCCCTCAAACTGGGAACTGTCGGCGGCGCGCGCCATTTCCGTCGTCACCTATCTGATCACCAAGGGCGTCGCGCCGAGCCGGCTGGTGGCGGCCGGCTTTGGCGAATTCCAGCCTCTCGACACCGGCGACAGCCCCGAGGCCTATCGCCGCAACCGGCGCATCGAACTGAAGCTGACCGAACGGTGAGGCCGCCATTAACATATGGACAACCTAGACAAATGTATAGACTGACCATATATTGATCCATGGGCTTTGAATGGGACACCGACAAGGAAGCAAGGAACATTGCGAAACACGGCGTTGACTTTGTCCAGGCGTCCCGGATTTTCAGAAAGCCCGTTCTGGAACGGGCCGATACCCGGAAGGACTATGGTGAAGAGCGCGTTGTCGCGCTCGGACAATATGACGGCGTCGTGCTGTGCGTGGTTTATACCCGCCGCAACAGAAATCGCCGGATAATTTCAGCGTGGAAGGCTGGCGGAGATGACAAAAAAGCCTACGAAGACGCGTGTGGTCAGATATGACAGTTTGGACGACATGCCGAGCCCCAAGCCGTTGCCAGGGCGTGTGAAGGCCATGGCCGAAGAAGAGGCGCGCGCCGCTGCAGCGGCCGATCCGGACGCCGGCGAGATTCCGCCCGGTTTCTGGCGGGAAGCAAAGGTGATCATGCCCTCGGACAAGGTCAGCATCGGCATACGCCTCGATCGAGACGTAGTGGAATGGTTCAAGACCACCGGCAAGGGCTACCAGACCCGAATCAACGCGGTGCTGAAGTCCTACATGAACGCCCACAAGGGCGCGGAGTGAGGGTGGCGCGAGGAATATATGTAGGGTGCGTTAGCGGGAAGCGCAACGCAACCGGGCAGGGCTCTGAAAGCCGCGGTGTTTCAGAACGGCGCGTTGCAACGCACCCTACTTGCTTCTCGCGGTTTGTAGCGTCCTCGTCATCGAGGCTCTCAGCCGTCCGCGAATTGCAGCTTGGCCAGGTTGGCATAAAGGCCACCCTTTTTGACGAGTTGGGCGTGGGTGCCTTCGGCGACGATCGCGCCCTCATCCATCACCAGAATGCGGTCCGCGCCGCGCACCGTGGCGAGGCGGTGGGCGATCACCAGCGTCGTGCGCCCCTTCATGGCCCGCTCGAAGGCTTTTTGCAGCTTGCGCTCGGCCTGGGCGTCCAGCGCGCTGGTGGCTTCATCGAGCAGCAGGACGGGGGCATCGCGCAACAAGGCGCGCGCGACCGCGATGCGCTGGCGCTGGCCGCCCGAAAGGGTCACGCCGCGC
>JALURZ010000203.1 GCA_027058735.1 Hyphomicrobiales bacterium
CAACGATCTGCAAAACAGGGCGCTGGAATTTTCCCTGTCCCTGACGCTGCCCGCCGCCGTTGCCTTGATGGTCATGCCGGGTCCCGTCATCCATGTGCTTTTCGAGCGCGGCGCGTTCACGCCCGCCGACACGGCGAATACAGCCGCAGCACTGGCGGTCTTCGCCGCCGGACTGCCGGGCTTTGTGATGATCAAGATTTTTTCCCCCGGATTTTTCGCCCGTGAAGACACCGCCACGCCGATGCGCTTCGCCGCCGCCGGGGTAGCGGCGAACATTGCCGCCAGCCTGGCGCTGTTTCCGTTTCTTTCCCATGTGGGCATCGCGCTGGCCACATCGCTGGCGGGATGGCTCAATGCCGCCCTGCTGGCAACGGCGCTTCATCGCCGCGGCCACTACAGCGCCGATGACCGGATCAAGGCGAGGCTTGCGCGCATCATTGGATCATCCGCCGTCATGGGGCTTGCTCTGTGGCTCATGGTTGGCATCGCCGGCAATGCCTTTTCCGCGGCGAGCGGACTTGGGCTGAAACTCGGCCTTCTCGCCGGTCTCGTCATTGCCGGCGCGGCCTGCTATTTCCTCGCCGCCCATCTGCTCGGCGCCATGCGGCTTGAAGAGCTGTCGCGTATCCTCAGGCGCCGCCGGTGAGCCGCGAAACACACCCGCGCCGGTTCAAAGTCTTTTCTTGCAACGAGGGGCGAAATGACGGCATAAACCGCCGCGCCAGATGATGAGCGCTCACTGAAAAAGTCAGGACCGAAATGGCCGAAGCGAAATCCCGCGTTTTTTCCGGAGTTCAGCCGACCGGCAATCTGCACCTCGGCAATTATCTCGGCGCGATCACCCGCTTCGTTGAGTTGCAGGACACCCATGACTGCCTGTATTGCGTGGTCGACCTGCACGCGGTGACGGTGTGGCAGGACCCCGATGAACTGACCCGCAATACCCGCGAGGTAACCGCCGCCTTCCTGGCCAGCGGGATCGATGCGGAAACCCATATCGTGTTCAACCAGTCCCAGGTCCCGGCCCACGCGGAACTGGCCTGGCTGCTCAATTGCGTGGCCCGCATCGGCTGGCTCAACCGGATGACGCAATTCAAGGAGAAAGCCGGCAAGAACCGGGAAAACGCGTCGGTCGGCCTGTTTGCCTATCCGGTGCTGATGGCCGCCGACATTCTCGCCTATCGCTCGACCCATGTCCCGGTCGGGGAGGATCAGAAACAGCATCTCGAACTGTCCCGCGACATTGCCCAGAAATTCAATACCGATTTTGCCCGGGCCATCGCCCGGGCCGGGCATGAGGCGGAATTCTTCCCCCCGCCCGAACCGCTGATCATGGGCCCGGCGACGCGGGTCATGTCGCTGCGCGACGGCACCAGAAAGATGAGCAAATCCGACCCGTCCGATCTGTCGCGCATCAACCTGAGCGACGATGCGGACACGATCGCGAAGAAAATCCGCCGCGCCAAGACCGACCCCAACGCCCTGCCCAGCGAGGTCGAGGGGCTTGCCGCAAGACCCGAAGCCAGCAACCTGGTCGGGATTTTTGCCGCGCTCTCGGGCCGCTCGGCAGGCGACATTCTCAAACAGTTCGGCGGCGGGCCGTTTTCCAGACTCAAGGATGCACTGGCCGATGTGGCGGTTGACGTTCTCACGCCGATCGGCGCGGAAACCGCCAGGCTGATGGACGACCCGGACCATATCGACCGGATTCTCAGCCGTGGCGCGGCGCGCGCCTCAGCCATCGCCACGCCGATCCTGGAGGCGACCCGCGATGTGATGGGCTTTGTGCGCGCGCCACACCGGCGATAGGCGCATGCGTGCTTTCTCGACTTGACCAGGGCTTTGGGCTAGACTGGCTTCAACGAAGCCACATTCTTGTAGAAGCCACATCCTTGTAAACGACAGGATATGCGATGTTTATTCAGACCGAAACCACGCCCAACCCGGAGACCCTGAAGTTCCTGCCGGGAAAAACGGTTCTGGACTCCGGCACCCGCGATTTCCGCGACCGCGATGAAGCCGCCGCGCAATCGCCGCTCGCGGCGCGCCTGTTCGAGATCGGCGAGGTCAGCGGTGTTTTTCTGGGGCGCGATTTCATCACCGTTTCGAAATCCGATGGCGACTGGCAGCATCTCAAGCCCGCCCTGCTCGGCGTCATCATGGAGCACTACCTGTCCGGCGATCCCGCGGTCACCGGCGAGGCGGCGGTGGATGAGGGCAGCTTCGATGAAGCGGACGCGCAGACCGTCAGCACCATCAAGGACCTGCTGGAAACCCGCGTTCGCCCGGCGGTGGCCCAGGACGGCGGCGATATCACTTTTCACAGTTTTGAAAAGGGCATTGTCTATTTGCACATGCGCGGTGCCTGCGCCGGGTGTCCGAGCGCAACCGCGACCCTGAAACAGGGCATTGAAAACCTGTTGCGGCATTTCGTGCCCGAGGTTCGCGAAGTCCGCCCGGTTTGAGATACGCGCACTGCCGGCACTTGTGAAAATCCTCGCCTTCGACACCTGCCTGCAGGGCTGTTCGGTCGCGCTCGTGGAGGCGGACGCGAACACCGCCCACCCACTGGCGCACATCACGCTGCCGCTTGAGCGGGGGCACGCGGAAATACTCGTTCCAATGATCAGGGATGTGCTGAACACGGCCGGTGCCGCGATCGCAGATGTGGAGCGGATCGCGGTGACCAACGGGCCGGGCACGTTTACCGGCGTGCGCATCGGCGTGGCGGTGGCGCGCGCTCTGGCGCTGGCGCGCGATATTCCGGCATTTGGCGTGTCCACGCTGGAGGCCATCGCCGCCAACATGGTCCTTGCCGCCGGCGCGCGCGCCACCCCCGACACGCCGGTCGCGGCTGTCATCGACGCCAGGCGCGAGGCGTTTTATTTCCAGATGTTCGATGCAGCGCTCACGCCCTTGTGCGAACCCGGGATTGCCGCCATCGGCGAGGTCATTGCCCGGCTCGAAAGGGGCCGGGTCAGGGTGGCGGGGTCCGGCATCCCCGCCCTCGCGGCGGCCATGAAAGAGACATCGCGGATTGAGCGGATTGAGCGGATTGAGATGATGCCTGCTCCCCTGCCCGATGCGGCGGTGTTCGCGGCGCTGGCCGCGCGCCGGCCCGTGCCCGCGTCTCCCGTGAGCGCGCTTTATCTGCGCCCCCCCGACGC
>JALURZ010000204.1:0-7357 GCA_027058735.1 Hyphomicrobiales bacterium
GCCCAGATAGGTGCGCGCGAGCGCCCGCCCGCGATAGGCCCCCGCGTAATTCGGCGCAAGCGCGAGAGCGGCGTCGAAATCGGCAATGGCGCGCTGCGGCTCGCCGCTGATCAGCAAGGCGCTTCCGCGATGCCTGTATGCCCTGAAATTCCGATTTGACAGGGCGATGGCGCGGTCCAGATCGCGCAGCGCCCGGCCGATTTCATTGCGCCTGACATAATAGGCGCCGCGCGCGGCATAGGCCGCCGTCTCAGCGCCGGCATTGCTTCGATGGGGGGTGCGTTTTTCGGCAGCGGCAGGCCAGGCTTGCTCAGGGGTTGCCGCGGATTTCGGCGCGATCGCCGGATCGGCCGGCAACATGGGCCGGTTGGTCTTCTGCACGGCCTCGTAGACGGCGGGCGCCAGCGCCATTGGCGCGATGCGCTCATCACCGGTGCTGCAGGCGGCCGTCAGAAAACTTGCGGCCAGGACCGCGCAGAGCGGCCGGAATGCGGGCCTTCGTGCCGCGTTTCGTGGGATGGTTTCGTGGTCGGTCGTCGCGCCCAGGGGCCTGCTCCAGCAACGGCGTTGATCCGGCGGAGCGTTAAGCCTAGCGAAAATATGGTTAGCGAAAGGTTACCGGGCCCGTTGGGACAATCGGGGAGGAGGGGATCGCACGCGCAAGCGGTTCAGCGCGTTTTGCCCTTGCCGCTGCGCGGCAGCAGGCCCTCGCGCTGGGCGCGCTTGCGGGCCAGCTTGCGCGCGCGGCGCACTGCTTCCGCCTTTTCTCGGGCGCGCTTTTCAGACGGTTTTTCGTAATGTCCGCGCAGTTTCATCTCGCGGAAGATGCCTTCGCGCTGCATCTTTTTCTTGAGCGCCTTGAGCGCCTGGTCGACGTTATTGTCGCGTACGAGGACGTGTACCAATGTCTTTCCTGTCTCTTTCAAACATGCCGGCGCAAATGGCGCGTGGCCTGCCGGCGCGGCCACAACACTCAACAGGCCGTAACAATCGGCAAAGCTCTTGAAGCCGGGCGCAAACAAACCGCACCGGGCGCACAAGACTGCCAGGTTCGACGGTGCTCTATCAAATCGGGCCGCCAATGTCTACACTCGCCGCTCACATGCCTTGTGCGCAAACGCTGTGGCCTGAAAGGCCGGAACGATGAAAAAGACCCGTTCGACCCGCTCGCCCGACGAAGCCCGGGCCGCCCTGCTCGCCGCCGCCCTTGCGCGCGCGGGCGAGCAAGGATGGACGCCGTCCATGCTGTCGGCCGCGGCCCATGACGCCGGCCTTGATCGCGCCCGCGCGCGGCTCGTCTGCGTGGACGGCGTCAAAGACCTTCTGGCGGCATTCTGCGCCGATGGCGATGAGCGCATGAAACAGGCGCTCGACAGGCAGGGGTTCGATGATCTCTCGCTTACCCGTCGCGTGGCGGGCGGCGTGCGCGCCCGGCTGGAGGTTGACGCCGCGCACAAGCCGGCGGTGAGGGAGGCGGTCAAGGCCTTTGCCCAGCCGATCAACGCCGCCACGGCCCTGCGCTGTCTGATGGCGACCTCGGACGCGATCTGGCGCGCGGCCGGCGATACGGCGACGGGCTTGAGTTTCTACACCAGGCGCATGTCCCTCATCGCGGTTTATGCCGCCACGCTGATCTACTGGCTCGGCGACCGTTCCGCGGGTCATGAAAAATCCTGGCGTTTTCTGGACAACCGCCTCAACGATGTCATGAACATCGCCCGCGCGCGTTCGCAGATCGGGACCTTCATCGCGCACGCGCCCTCGCCGGGCGATATTCTCGCGATCCTGCGCAAGGCGGGCCGGAGCCCGCCCGATGCCGGGCGTCCACGATGAGAAAACGGGTTTTTTGCCGCGCCGCGCCCTGTAGTAAGCTGACAGTTCCCTTGCCGGGCCGAACCATGCGGGAGACGACAATGACCCTGAAACTGTCCAAGGCCAGCACGATTATCCGTGTGGCGCTCAAGAAAGCCGCTGAACTGAATCTCAAGCCCATGACGGTTGTTGTGCTCGACGCGGGCGGCCACATGAAGGCCATGCAGCGTCAGGACGCCACATCGAACCTGCGCCCGCAGATCGCGCACGGCAAGGCCAACGGCGCGCTGGCGCTGGGCATGGGAACGTTCGCGCTTGAAAAACTCTATACCGAGCGGCCCCATTTCGGTGAAGCGCTGAACGCGATATCGGAGGGCATCGTGCCGGTTGGCGGCGGTGTGCTGGTGCGCGACAAACGCGGCAATATCCTGGGCGCGGTCGGGGTCACGGGCGATACCTCGGACCAGGATGCCCTGTGCGCCGTCGCCGGCATCGAAGCCGCCGGTCTCATCGCCGATACCGGGCAATAGGCGCGATCCGTCCGGTTGGCGCGCGCGTCAATGCGCGTGCGTACCGCATCGGGACGGCAGCCGCCCCGGCCCCCGCGCCATGGCCATCATCCGCGCCCGTACAGCGTGTCGATGATCGGGCAATCGGGCACATCACCCTTGGAGCACTCCGCCGCCATGGCCTTGAGGGCGCGCTCAAGACGCCTCAGATCGGCAAGCTTTGCCCGCACGCTGGCCAGATGCGCGATGGTCAGCTCATGCACCTCCGAGCAGGTGAATACGTCGTGGTCCACCATCTCCAGAAGGGCGCGGATTTCATCGAGGCTGAAGCCGAGATCACGGCACCGCCTGATAAAGCTCAAGCGCTTGAGTTGATCGTGATTATACTGCCGGTTGCCGCCGCTCGTGCGGTCCGGCTCGGGCATGATGGCGATGCGCTCGTAATAGCGGATGGTCTCGATATTGACACCGGTTTCGCGCGACATTTCGCCGATGGCATACCCTCTCGTCCGGGCATGAGTGGTCATGGCTGTTTCCCTCTTGAATCTGTAGCGACTACAGATATTACATTAACGGAATCGTGCCGCAATGGCGATTGGGAAAACGGCGGAGACTGGTGTGAGCGATCTGAGCGAAATGGCGCAATCCCCATCGCGTTCGCGCGGTGACGCCCGTCGGGCGCGCTGGAGTGCCGCCGGCGGCGTCATGGGCGCTCTGGCCGCATCCGCGTGCTGCATAGTGCCGCTGGTATTGTTTTCGCTGGGCGTCAGCGGCGCATGGATCGGGCAATTGACCGCGCTGTCGCCCTATCAACCGGTTTTTATCGCGATGACGCTGGGCTTTCTTGGATACGGCTACTGGCTGGTCTACCGCCGCCCGCAGGCCGCCTGCGCCGGTGGCGAAGCCTGCGCCCGGCCGCTGCCGCGCCGGCTGGTGAAGGGCGCGTTGTGGCTGGCGACCGGTCTTGTCGCTTTGACGCTGGCCTGGCCTGTCATCGTCCCGCTGATACTTGGATGAACAAAGGAAACCTGATGATCAAGCAATCGATTGCCGCCGCTGTTCTTGCTATTGGCCTGCTTGGCGCGCCGGCGGCGCATGCCGCCGAACAGACCATCAAGCTGTCCGTGCCGGGCATGAGTTGCCCGAGCTGCCCCTATATGGTGAAGCAGGTGATCGTGCAGGTGGGTGGCATCAAGGCCGTGGACGTCAGTCTTGAAGACCGCACCGCCACCGTCACATTTGACGACGCACTCGCCTCGGTGGAAAAAATTCGCCAGGCGACCGCAAGCATCGGCTATCCCTCGACACTCATCAAGTGAGGTCCTGGATCATGAATGACGAGAAACTTCTGCGCAGGGGCATCATCGGCACGGCCATCGCGGCTGTGTGCTGTTTCACGCCGGCGCTGGTTGTGCTGGTGGGGTTCGTCGGCCTGTCGGCCGTTGTGGGCTGGCTCGATTATGGTCTGTTCCCGCTGCTGTTCGCCTCCATGGGGGTCGTCGCCTATGCGCTCTATTTGCGCTCCGGGCGCAAGGGGCCAATGCCTGCGTTCTGGATTGTTCTGCTTGCCGTCGCGCTGTCCGCGTTCCTGTTCTGGGTGGAGTTCAGATATGCGCTGCGCCTGTCCATCGCCGCTGCCGCCGCCGTTGCCGCCTATGCCTGGTATCTGCATCGCTGCGAGCAGCGCCAGAGCACCGCATGACCCGAGAGACGGAGGAATTCGCATGAGCAAGGATCGCGCCTCGCGACCCGGCCGGAATGGCGGCTACGATCTTGCGGTCATCGGCGCGGGCTCGGCTGGATTTTCCGCCGCCATCACGGCGGCCGACGAGGGCGCGCAGGTTGCCCTGATCGGCCACGGGACCCTTGGCGGCACCTGCGTCAATGTCGGCTGCGTGCCTTCAAAAGCGCTCATCCGCGCCGCCGAGACCCTGCACGCGGCAAGCGCCGCACATCGCTTCGCCGGCATCGAGGCGCGCGCCCGCGTCACCGACTGGCGCGCGACGGTGCGCCAGAAACAGGCGCTGGTCGATGATCTGCGCAAGGCGAAATATGCCGATGTGCTGCCGGCGTATGATTCGCTGACCTATCTGGAAGGCGAAGCGGCGTTCGCTCAAGGCGGCGTCCTCACCGTCGATGGCAAGGCGCTGGAGGCGGACAGCATCATCATCGCCACCGGGTCACGCCCGGCGGTGCCGGACATCCCCGGCATGGACACGCTCCCCTATCTGACCAGCACGAGCGCGCTGGAACTGGAAACCCTGCCGGAATCCCTGCTGGTGATCGGGGCCGGCTATATCGGCTGCGAACTGGCGCAGATGTTCGCCCGCGCCGGGGTCGCCGTCACCCTTGCCGCGCGCCGCGGCGTGCTGCCGGGGGGCGAACCGGAAATCAGCGCTGCGCTCACCGGATATTTCCAGGACGAAGGCATGACCGTTGCCGGCGGCCTCGCCTATGAGCGGATCGAGGCGGTCGGCGGCGAAATCCGGCTGCATGCGCGGCGCGGCAACGTCCGGCGGATATTCAGCGCGGACGCGGTGTTGATCGCCACCGGGCGGGTGGCGAACGTCACGGGGCTGAACCTGCCGGCGGCGGGAATTGAATTATCGGCCAATGGCGGCATCGCGATCGATGCGCGGATGCGCACCACGCGCGACGGCGTCTATGCCGCGGGCGATGTCACGGGCTCGGACCAGTTTGTCTATATGGCGGCCCATGGCGCCCGGATCGCGGCGAAGAACGCGCTCAACGGCAATGCGCTGCGCTATGACAATGCCGCCATGCCGGCGGTCGTGTTCACCGATCCCCAGGTCGCCAGCGTCGGCCTTACAGAAGCCGCCGCGAGAGCATCGGGCGCCGCGGTCAAGACGTCGGTGCTGACACTGGACAACGTGCCGCGCGCGCTTGCCGCGCGCGACACAAGGGGACTGATCAAGCTGGTTGCCGATGCGGATACGAAAAAACTGCTGGGCGCGCATATACTGGCGCCAGAAGGGGCCGACAGCATCCAGACCGCCGTGCTCGCGATCAAGGCCGAAATGACCTATGGAGAACTGGGCGCGACGATCTTTCCCTATCTGACGACGGTCGAAGGCCTGAAGCTCGCCGCCCAGACGTTCGATATGGATGTCGCCAGACTGTCGTGCTGCGCCGGGTAGCCGGACATGGGAAACGCACAGGGCGATTGGGTGGCAGGCTCCCGCAGCTTCGTGCTGGCCTGGGGCGTCCCGGCCGCCGCCATGCTCGCCAGCAGCGCGTTTGGCGGCGCATTTCAGACGCTGGTCTGGGTAATCGCGCTGGCCTGGATGGGTGGGGCCTGCATTCTCAACGCAAGGACATGCGGCCGCACCCATTGCCGTTTTACGGGGCCGTTTTTCCTGGCGATGACCTTCCCGGTGCTCGCCTACGGGCTTGGCCTTGTCCCGCTTGGCTCTGCCGGTTGGGCATGGCTGGGCGCGGCCATTCTTCTGGGCAATGCCGCATTATGGTGGGGCAGCGAGAGAATCTGGGGCAAATACTGGTCCCATAGGGGCTAGTCCTGCGGCACCTCCGGGGTGGCCGCCGCGCGGGCCTTGCGCCAGTCGCCCAGGCGGGTCTCCAGTTCCGTGTCGTTGAGCGCCAGCACGGCGGCGGCCAGCAGGGCGGCGTTGATCGCGCCCGCCTTGCCGATGGCCAGGGTGCCCACCGGAATGCCGGCGGGCATCTGCACGGTCGAATAGAGGCTGTCCTGCCCGCCGAGCGAACTGGTCTGCATCGGCACGCCGAACACCGGCAGCAAGGTCAGCGAGGCGGCAACTCCGGCCAGATGCGCCGCCCCCCCGGCGCCGGCGATCACAACTTCAAGGCCGCGTTCGCGGGCATCGCCCATATAGGCGTGCAGGCGTTCCGGGGTCCTGTGTGCGGAGATGATGCGCGCCTCCCCCCGCACCCCCAGTTCCTCCAGGGTCGTCAGGGCATGTTTCATCACCGGCCAGTCGGACTGGCTGCCCATGATGACGCCGACTTTCGCTGCCTGCTGTGCCACGCTGTTGACCTCCCGTATATCCATGGCCGAATCGGGCCGGAAACAAGCCAAGCGTTTGGCACAGGCCGCCCCCTCACGACAACGGTTTTTTTGATAAAATTGCGCTATAGTCGCGAATCAGACGAATCAGGCCGGGGCCGGCACGCTGGCGCCCTCGATTGCGGCCTGCCGCCTGGTATCCAGAGGGGTGTAACGCTGCACCATGAAGGTCACTGATGCAAAACGGGTGACGGCCGCCTATGCCTCGGTGCCGGCGCGCAAACCCGCCCCCGCCAGCAAGCCGCGTCCGCGCGAGCAGCGCCACGTGCGCGACGAAACCAGCTTTCTGGGCATTCCCGAGGACGAACTGACACCCAGTGTGCAGACCGCGGTTGCGACCCTCATGGAGGAAATCGACCAGTTGCGTCAGGACCTGGAGCACTCCAGCAAGCGGGTCGAGGAACTGGAAACCGTGGCCGACGAAGACCCGTTGGTGCCGGTGCTCAACCGGCGCGCGTTCGAGCGCGAACTGGCGCGTTCGATTTCGTTTGCCGGACGCTATGAAGCCGAAGCGAGCCTGATCTATATCGACCTTAACAATTTCAAGCAGATCAACGACAAGTTCGGACATGGAGCCGGCGATGTCGTGCTGCAGACGATCGGCGAACTGCTCGTGGAAAAGGTGCGCCAGTCCGATATTGTGGGGCGCCTTGGCGGCGATGAGTTCGGCGTCATCCTGGTGCAGACCCGCGAGGCGCTGGCGCAGAAAAAAATGCGCTCCTTGTTGCAGGATATCGCCGAGGCGGACATTGAATATGACGGCGCGAAGATCCCGGTCAGTGCGTCCGCGGGAACCGCGGCGCTGGGCGCGGGCCATGAGAGCAAGGACGTGATCGCGCGCGCGGACGAGGAAATGTACCGCGACAAGGGCCGCGCCGGCCCGCACGAGCCGGCCGCCGGCAAGTAAGGCCTGCCGCCCGGCGCGGTCAAGCGATGATATCCGGCAGCGCCTGATTTTCGATCTGGTTGATCT
>JALURZ010000204.1:7367-23703 GCA_027058735.1 Hyphomicrobiales bacterium
CTTGAGACGCTGGATCTGCAACGTTTCGCCACCTTCGCGTTCCAGGCTTTCAATGGCCCGGTCCAGATCGCGATGTTCCTGCTTGAGGGCGGCCAGGGTTTCTTTTTGCGTAACGCTGGGTTTGTCGGACATATCGGTTCCCGCATCCATCAGCTCCGGCCGGTCAGACCCTTGCCGTCTGACCGGATCAGCGCAGAGCATAGCGCACTGGCGGGCCGGTTTCAAAATCTCCGGGCGCGCCCATGCGGAAAATAATTTTTTTCGCGCCCTCAACGGATTGTGGAATTCGGCCCCTGCGCGCAGTCGACAAAGGCAGACGAATCCGTCACAATTCGTGCATTCATCAACACATATCGACAGGAGATGCAGGGATGGCGATTGAAGCGGATCTTGCCGCGTTGCGCGCAAGGCATGCGGAATTGAAGGAACGGATTTCCCAAGCCGTGGCGCAACCGCTGACAGACGATCTTGCGATATCTGAAATGAAGCGCGAAAAGCTGGCCATCAAGGATGAAATCGCGCAACTGGAAGCAGCGCAGCAACAGGTCGCCTGACACAATCATCGGGCCGGGCCACAAAAAAACGCCGTACGGGCATCGGCCCCACGGCGTTTTTTTCGGTCCGGCGGCGGTCACACCTTTTCGACCATGTCGCGCAGCTTGAACTTCTGGATCTTGCCGGTCGACGTTTTCGGCAGTTCGGTGAACACCACATGGCGCGGCGTCTTGAAGCGGGCGAGATTGTCGCGGCAATAGGCGATGATATCGTCCGCGCTCGCGCTCTCTCCCGGTTTCAGCTCGATGAAGGCGCACGGGGTCTCGCCCCATTTGTCGTCCGGCTTGGCCACCACGGCGGCGGCCTGCACGGCCGGGTGCTTGTAGAGCACGTCTTCGATCTCGATCGAGGAGATGTTCTCGCCGCCCGATATGATGATGTCCTTCGCGCGGTCCTTGATCTGGATATAGCCGTCGGCGTGCAGCACGCCCAGATCGCCGGAGTGGAACCAGCCGCCGGCGAAGGCCTCTTCGCTCGCCGTGGCGTTCTTCAGATAGCCCTTCATGACGATATTGCCGCGAAACATGATCTCGCCGACGGTCTCGCCATCGCCGGGCACCGGGGCCATTGTCTCGGGATCGCGCACGCTCAATCCCTCAAGAGCGGGATAGCGCACCCCCTGGCGCGCCTTGATCGCGGCACGCTCGCCGCCGGGCAACTCATCCCATTGCGCCTTCCATTCATTGACCACCGCCGGCCCGTAGGTCTCGGTCAGGCCGTAGACATGGGTGACATTGAAGCCCGCTTCCGCCATGCCCGCAAGCACGGCCTCAGGCGGCGGGGCCGCGGCGGTGACGAACTGGACGGTGTGATCGAAATCGCGCTTCTCGCGCGCCGGCGCATTGAGCAGGGTCGCCATCACGATCGGCGCGCCGCACAGATGCGTCACCTTGTGCTCGGCAATGGCCTCATACATCGCATCGGCGCGCACCCAGCGCAGACATACATGGGTGCCCGCCTGCACCGACACCGACCAGGGAAAACACCAGCCGTTGCAGTGAAACATGGGCAGGGTCCACAAATAGACGGGATGCTTGGCCATATTGGCGGAAATCACGTTGGCGAAGCCCATCAGATAGGCGCCGCGGTTGTGGTAGACCACGCCCTTGGGATTGCCGGTGGTGCCCGATGTGTAGTTCAGCGAAATCGCCTGCCATTCATCCTCGGGCATGACCCAGGCGAAGGTCTCCTCGCCCGCGGCGATGAAATCCTCATATTCGATGTCGCCCAGACGAACACCGTCAACCGCGAATTCCGGATCGACATAATCGATCACCAGCGGTTTCGGCGATGTCATGAGCGCCAGCGCCTCGGCGGCGGCGGCTGAAAATTCCTTGTCGACAAGGAACACCTTCGAGGCCGCGTGCTCCAGTTGAAAAGCGATGACCCGCGCATCGAGCCGGGTGTTGAGGGCATGCAGGACCGCCCCGCTCATGGGTACGCCATAATGGGCCTCCAGCATCGGCGGGGTGTTGGCGAGCATCACCGAGACCGTGTCGCCCCTGGTGATTCCGCGCTGGCTGAGCGCGGACGCCAGCCGGCGCGCCCGGGCGTAAAACGCCGCATAGGTGATCCGCCGGTCCCCGTGAATGATGGCGATCGTGTCGGGATAAACGCCCGCCGCGCGCTCCAGAAACGGGATCGGCGTCAAGGGTTGATAATTCGCCGGTGTCTTGTCGAGATCGGTTTCGTAGGGTGATGACATTTGTTATCTCAGTCATGGGGCCTTGGCGCCACCTGTCCTCGAAAATGTATTCTCATCAACTTTCGTTGACTTGGGTCCAAGTCGCTGTTTGTTGCCTCGCGGCATTTGGCGAGCAAGCGCCCATCAAATTCGGGCGGTATCGAGTTGTTCTCGACTATGTGAGAGAGAATTTGAGCAGAATTCAGTCGGATCAAGCTTGGTGACAAAATTTTCTACAGTTTGGCGGATCACTCCGTCGGGCAGTTCCGACCATGTGGAATTTTTGGGTTCCTTCGAAGGTGTTGTGTCTTGGTCACGCACTGCAAGAATACCCGTAATGAGATCGCGATCCCACTCTGTCGTCGTGTCAACCTCCTGTAAGAGGGCTTTGGATTGGTTTGACCGACGTGGGTAAATTCCAACGAGATGGACTCGCACGCCATAGGTTTGTGCAACCTGAACTCCGATGCGGATGTCCTCATCACCGGCAATAAGCAACGCATCGGAGATTGCTGAGTTGCGAGCAAGGTCGATCAGGTCTGTGACAATAAGGGAATCAACGCCTTTTTGCTGCCCTTGGCTGTTGATGAAACCAAGGCGCAGTTTCACATTATCAAGAGATGCCAGATTTGTGTGGGATGCCGTCGGTCCCTTGAAGCTTAGGGCGCCATCATACCAGTATATTCTCAACAAAGAGACATCTGGCGCTTGGACTTGGGCAACGTGAACCAGAGTATCAATGGTCTTGAGGTTGTCGAGATGAAGCGCAGAACGAGGTTGCTTTGATCCCACAAGCGCGGTGGATCCAGCTGCAAAGAGGTATCCGGCATCTACGAAAATTGCCACCCGGCCCATTTTGGCGCCTTGTTAGTATGAAGGCCCCCGCAGGGGCCTTCTTGTAGTCTGGACGCTCACGTTACGTAAAGGAGCGCCGCAGATTGGTGTCAATATATGCTTGACGACATTAAATTACAATGAACTTTTGAGCTTGGAGAGGCGCTCCTTATTATCTGAAGCGCGACTCGATTTCGCATAAGAGGCGAGCCAAATCTCGTGGTTGTACATACTTGTGAAAGGAGTGAAACCCAACAAAACACAAGCAAGGGCCTCACCCCGCCAGCGCCCATCCGCCGTCCCAGATCAGCTTGAGCGCCACAACGAAGACCAGGAAATAGGTGAGCCTGTAGAACGGTTCGGGCGCGATCACGCGGATCAGCCGGATGCCGGCGAACATGGCCAGCGCGGCGAACGGCACAAGGGCCGCAGACGTCATCAGATTGCGGGCGCTCAGATTGCCCAGCGCGAAATAGGGAATGATCTTGAGCGCATTGACGGACGCGAAAAAGATGACCGACGTGCCCGCGTAGCGCGTCGGGCTCAGGCGCAGCGGCAGCAGGAACATCTGCAGCGGCGCGGAACCGGCATGGCTGACGAAGCTGGTGAACCCGGCAACCGCGCCCCACAGCGACCCGGCCGTGCGGTCCGGCTCGCCGGCGGCTTTCGCCGGGCGCAGGCCCAGCCAGTAGTCGAGCGTAAACGCCGCGGCGATCAGGCCCACCGTCAGGCGCACCATGGCTTCGCTGACCACGGCCGCCGTCAGCCAGCCGATGAATATGCCGACGGCGGCTGCCGGCAGCAGGATGGCGAGGCAGCGGCGGTCAAAGTCGCCGCGATAGGCGACAAGCCCGATGACATCCATGGCGATCAGGATGGGAAGCAGAATGCCGGCGGCCTGAAACGGCGGCACCCCCAGCGCCATCAGCGGCACCGCGATGAGCGCGATGCCGCCCGCGAAGCCCGACTTCGACAGGCCGATCATCACTGTCGCGGGGATCGCGAAGACATAGAACCAAGGGTCGGTGATCATGGGCGCGCGCGGGGCATGAATGACGGAACGGACCATTGCCGGAATGGACCGCGACAATAGGTGCTGTGTCTGCTGAACGCCACGGCAAAGATGCAAGCCGCGCGGCCCTGCGTCAGGCGGCCTGCGGCGCGGACCATCCCGGTCCGGCCGCCGTGCGGCTCCAGGAGCGGTAGATCAGCACGGCGCACACGGTGATGGCCATGCTGGCCAGTACGTCCACCAGATGGTGTCCGCCCTCGCTGATCGTCGACAGCAGCACCAGGAAGTTGAGCGCCGCGAACGGCACGAAGATCCAGATATAGCCGCGCACCGCATAGACGGTGAGCAGCGCCATGATGGTATGGAACGAGGGGAAGGTGATGAGCCCTTCAACCTCGCTTGCCACGATGGTGCGCATGGCGCCCTCGCGCAGGGCGTTGAACTGTTCGAGATGCCACAGGCCTGCGTCCTGATTGAGGTTGGAAAAAAGTTCGCCGGGCGGTGCATAATAGACATAGGCGCCCGCCGCCGGAAACACGATCGCCAGCACAAGGGTGGTGGCGCCGGTGGCGGCGTAGAGTGTCAGGAATTCCGCGATCCGGGCCGGGTTTCTGACGATGCACAAGAACCCGAGCATGATCAGGATCTGCGCGCCGCTGCTGTGATAGGCCCAGATGAGGGCCCAGCCGAAGCGCGGACGCTCGTTGATCCAGGACAGCACCGCGAGCCAGTCGAAACCCAACGCCTGATCGGCCGATGCCAGCGCCGCGTCGCGCAGCGGCAGCGCCAGGGTGGCGCCGAGATAGCTGGTCAGCACCATCAACTGGGTGAACAGCGCGAAGAACAGAAAAGTCTGCGCCAGTTGCTGCAAAAACGCGTCGCGGCGCTCTATCTGGTCGGCCAGTTTTACCAGAATATCCGCCGCGAGCGCACCGCCCGCCACCGCCACCGCGGTCGGATTGCCCGGCGTCAGGCGCATGCCCGCCGCCAGCATCCAGATCACGTCCAGCACGCCAAGCGCGATCACGGCGCGCCACAGGCGGGGGGAAGGAAAATGCGGCATCACGCCGCCCAATATTGCGCTCATTGTGGTGCCTCCCGCTGGAAAACACTGGCACACCCCCCTGAAAAAACGGTTAAATGGCGTGGCCTCCGGCCCTGGCGCGACGCGGGCACGGACCGATTGGGGGGGGTGAAAAGGGCGGTGATTTGCGATAAGACCCAAGGGTCTTGAAACGGGGGTGTGTCATGGCGAGCCGATACCACGACGTCTACAAGCGCTGGCAGGATGACAGGGAAGCGTTCTGGGGCGATGCGGCCCGGGAAATCGACTGGATCGAGGCGCCCGGGAAAATCTTTGCAAAAACCGCCGGACCCCATGGCCAGTGGATGTATGAAGGCGTCTGCAACACCTGCTACAACTGCCTCGACCGCCATGTGGAGCGGGGCCGGGGCGATCAGGCCGCGCTGATCCATGACAGCCCGGTAACAGGCCAGAAAAAGACCTTCACCTATTCCGAACTGCTCGATGAGGTCTCGCTGTTCGCCGCCGTGCTGAGCGATTTCGGCCTTGCGCGCGGCGACCGGGCGATCATTTACATGCCGATGATCCCCGAAGCGGTCATCGCCATGCTGGCCTGCGCGCGGCTTGGCGCCATTCATTCCGTCGTGTTCGGCGGCTTTGCCGCCAGCGAACTGGCGACCCGGATCGACGATGCCGGGCCGAAGCTGGTGATCTCCGCGTCCTGCGGTATCGAGCCGGGCCGCGTCGTCGCCTACAAGCCCCTGCTTGACGGCGCGATCGAACTGGCCAAACACAAGCCGGCACGTTGCATTATCTATCAACGGCCCATGGCACCGGCCGCGCTCACGGCCGGGCGCGACCATGACTGGGCGCGCCTCCTCGCGGACGCGCGCAGGCAGGGCAAAAAGAGCGCCTGTGTCCCGGTTGCCGCCACCGATCCGTTGTACATTCTCTATACGTCGGGCACGACGGGCCAGCCCAAGGGCGTGGTGCGCGACAATGGCGGCCACATGGTGGCGCTCAAATGGACCATGAGGAATTTCTACGGGGTCGATCCGGGCGATGTGTTCTGGGCGGCGTCCGATGTCGGCTGGGTGGTCGGCCATTCCTATATCGTCTATGCGCCGCTGCTGCATGGCTGCACCACCATTCTGTTTGAGGGCAAGCCCGTGGGCACGCCTGATGCGGGCGTGTTCTGGCGCGTTATCGAGGAACACAAGGTATCGGTGATGTTCACCGCCCCCACCGCGTTTCGCGCCATCAAGAAGGAAGACCCCGATGGCGCGCTTGTCGCGGATCATGACCTGTCCGGCTTCAAGGCGCTGTTTCTGGCCGGCGAGCGGGCCGATCCCGATACCCTCGTGTGGGCGGAGGACAAACTGGGGGTTCCGGTTATCGACCACTGGTGGCAGACCGAGACCGGCTGGGCCATCGCGGGCAATCCGCTGGGCCTTGGGCTGCTGCCGGTCAAGCACGGCTCGCCCACCGTGCCCATGCCCGGCTATGACGTGCGCATTCTCGACGATGAGTGTAATGAGGTGGCGGAAGGCGAGACCGGCGCCGTCTCCATCAAGCTGCCATTGCCGCCGGGATGCCTGATGACCCTGTGGCGCAACGATGCGCGTTTTCGCGAAAGCTATCTGGACGAATATCCCGGCTATTACAAAACCGCCGATGCCGGATACAAGGATGCGGACGGCTATCTCTACATCATGTCGCGCACCGACGACATCATCAATGTCGCCGGCCACCGGCTGTCCACCGGCGGCATGGAAGAGGTGGTCGCCAGCCACCCGGACGTGGCCGAATGCGCGGTGCTCGGCATCGCCGACAAGCTGAAAGGCCAGGTGCCCATCGGTTTTCTGGTGCTCAATGCAGGGGTTGCGCGCGATCCGGGGGAAATCGAGGCCGAGACGGTGAAGCTCGTGCGCGAGAAAATCGGGCCCGTGGCGGCCTTCAAGACGGCCCTGACGGTGGCCCGCCTGCCCAAGACACGCTCAGGCAAGATACTGCGCGGAACGATTGCAAAGATTGCCGATGGCGAGGACTACAAGATGCCGGCAACGATCGACGATCCGGCGATTCTCGACGAAATCACCGCGACACTCAAAAAGGCCGGTGTCGGCAGTTTTGCAAATTAGCGAAGGACAAATTGGCGAAGGACATGAGGAGTGCCGGACATGTCGCATAAGGACAAGGTCGTCGTCATCACCGGTGCAGCGCGCGGGATCGGGGCCGCCTGCGCCCGGCGGTTCGCCGGCGAGGGGGCCAGGGTTGTCGTTGCCGACATCAACGAGGAAGCCGGCGAGAAAACGGCCAAGGAACTCGTGGATGCGGGCCACGATGCCCGGTTTACCGCCTGCGATGTGGGCGAGCGCCTCGATATCCGCAATCTGGTGACCTCCACCCTTGAGGCCTATGACAGGATCGATGTGCTGGTCAACAATGCCGGCATTATCGTCGCCGCGGACTTTCTCGAACTGGCGGAAGAGGATTTCGACCGTGTCATCCGGGTCAATCTGAAGGGCATGTTTCTGGCCGGCCAGGCGGTGGCGCGCCAGATGGTGGCCCAGGTGGAGGAGGGCGGCGAGCCCGGTGCCATCGTCAACATGTCCTCGATCAACGCGGTGTTCGCGATTCCCAACCAGGTGCCCTATTCGGTCTCCAAGGGCGGCGTCAATCAACTGACCAAGGTGATGGCCATGGCGCTTGCGCCCTACGCCATCCGCGTCAATGCCATCGGGCCGGGCTCCATCATGACCGACATGCTGAAAGTGGTGGCGGAAAACCCCGAGGCCATGGACAAGGTGCTCTCGCGCACGCCGCTGGGGCGTATCGGCGAGGCAGAGGAGATCGCCTCGGTCGCATCCTTCCTCGCCTCGAGCGATGCCAGCTACATCACCGGGCAGACCATCTATCCCGATGGCGGGCGTCTCGGCCTCAACTACACCGTGCCTGTGCCGAAACGCTCTGGCGCGTGAACCCGCCGACCGGGTTCATATAGACGGGTCCCAGCACCTTCATGGCGCTTTTGACGGTCTCATCGGGATTGCCGTAAACCGTCATGGCCTTGGGTGTCATGACCTCCATGAAGCGGCCGGCGAACCGCGCCATGAATGCCCCCATGTGGGTCATTACCGCCGCGGAATCCTTGTAGCGCTCAATGATATGGCAGGTCTTGGCGTCCTCGCCGAGCGACCACTGATAGACCAGCGTGTCGGGTTCGTTGGCCAGCGTCGCCTCCACCATGTCCGCCATCAGCGCCTTGAAGGCGTCCATCTGGCCATCCTTGATGGTGACTTCCAGCACCCAGTATACGGCTTTGCTCATGGCGCGTTCTTTCTCGTCTGTGCTGCGGTGAGGGGCGGGTGTAGCACGCGCGCGCGCACCGGAACAGCCCCTGCGGGGGCGAGGCCGCCGCCGCGCCGGGAGGGATTGTTGCCAAGGACACGATGAAGGCGTAAGAATTATGGCCAACGATTCTGACGCATGCCGGGTCAAGGGCCAGACAGGCGCGGACGGGTCACTTCGGGGCGGGCAGCATGACACACAGCGATCGGGGCGCCGGGCGGCCGCTTTCCCCGCATCTCCAGATCTACAAGCCGACGCTGACGATGATGATGTCGATGGCGCACCGGCTCACCGGCCTGGCACTGTATTGCGGCACCCTGCTGCTGGCCTGGTGGCTGCTGGCGCTGGCCGGCGGAGCGGAAAGTTTCGCCGCCGCGCAGGCTTTTTTTTCCGGATTTTTCGGGCGGCTGATCCTGTTTGGCTACACCTGGGCGCTGATCCATCACATGCTGGGGGGCTTGCGCCATTTGGTCTGGGACACCGGCCATGGCTTCGGTCCGGCCCAGATCGAATGGGCCGCGCGGGCCACCCTGGCGGGATCGGTCGTTTTGACCCTGGTGGTCTGGGTGCTCGGGTTTTCCCTGTTGTGAGGGGGCGGAAGCAATGAGTCTGCGCACACCGTTGGGGGCCGTTCGCGGCCATGGTTCGGCGAACAGCGGCACCGGGCATTTCTGGCGCCAGCGGCTGAGCGCGATCGCCAATGTGCCGCTCACGCTCGGCCTTGTCTGGCTGGTGCTCGCCAATCTCGGCGGCGACTATGAAAGCGTGCGCGCCAGCCTGTCCTCGCCCCTGGCGGTGATCGTGCTGGCGGCGTTCATCGTGAGCGCTGTCTATCACATGCGCCTGGGGCTGCAGGTCGTCATCGAGGACTATGTTCACGGCGAGGCGCTCAAGTTCGCGTGTCTGATCGCCAATACGCTGTTTTCGGCGATTCTCGCGCTGACATGTCTGTACGCCATACTCAAGCTCGGCATCTAGGCGGCCACAAGAACACAAGGCAGGCGATGGCAAAGAACAACAACGACGGCGCCGGCAGGCCGGGCGGTTTCACGGTCGGCGGGCGCGCCTATCCGCTGAACGACCACACGTTTGACGTGGTGGTGATCGGGGCCGGCGGCGCCGGGCTGCGGGCAACGCTGGGGTGTTCGCAGGCCGGTCTCAGGACCGCCTGTATCACCAAGGTGTTTCCGACCCGCAGCCATACGGTGGCCGCCCAGGGCGGGGTCGCCGCCGCACTCGGCAATATGGGTCCCGACGACTGGCGCTGGCACATGTTCGACACCGTCAAGGGGTCGGACTGGCTGGGGGATCAGGACGCCATCGAATATCTGTGCCGCGAAGCGCCCGGCGCGGTCTATGAACTGGAACATTTCGGCGTGCCGTTTTCGCGCACCGAGGACGGCAAGATCTATCAGCGCCCGTTCGGCGGCATGACCACCGATTTCGGCGAGGGCCCGCCCGCCCAGCGCACCTGTGCCGCCGCCGACCGCACCGGTCACGCCATGCTGCACACGCTCTATGGCCAGTCGCTGCGCCATTCGGCTGAATTTTTCATCGAGTATTTCGCGATCGACCTGATCATGGAGGATGGCGCGTGCCGCGGCGTCGTGGCGCTCAATCTCGACGATGGCACCGTGCACCGGTTCCGCGCCCACAAGACGATCCTGGCCACCGGCGGCTACGGGCGCACGTATTTTTCCTGCACCTCGGCGCATACCTGCACCGGCGACGGCAATGCCATGGCGCTGCGTGCCGGGCTGCCGCTCCAGGACATGGAATTCATCCAGTTTCACCCGACCGGCATCTATGGTGCCGGCATGCTGATCACCGAAGGGGTGCGCGGCGAGGGCGGCTATCTGGTGAACTCTGAAGGCGAACGCTTCATGGAGCGCTATGCGCCCCACGCCAAGGACCTCGCCTCGCGCGATGTGGTGTCACGCTCCATGACCATTGAAATTCGCGAAGGCCGCGGCGTCGGCCCGCAGAAAGACCATATCTATCTGCATCTCGATCATCTCGATCCCGACGTGATCCACGAGCGCCTGCCGGGGATTGCGGAATCCGCGCGCATTTTCGCCGGTGTCGATGTGACCAGGGAGCCGGTCCCGGTCTTGCCGACGGTGCACTACAACATGGGCGGCGTGCCGACCAATTATCATGGCGAGGCGGTGGCGCCGAAGGGCGGGGACATGGACGCGGTGGTGCCGGGGCTGATGGCGGTCGGCGAAGCGGCCAGCGCGTCGGTGCATGGCGCCAACCGGCTGGGGTCCAATTCGCTGATCGATCTGGTGGTGTTCGGCCGCGCGGCGGCGCTGCGCTGCGCGCAGACCATCGAGCCGGGCCAGAGCCATCGCGATCTGGCGGCGGATGCGGGCGAACTGGCGATCGCGCGGCTCGACCGTTTCCGCCATGCCGATGGCACGATACCGACCGCCGAATTGCGCCTGCGCATGCAAAAGGCGATGCAGACCAACTGCGCGGTCTTCCGCACCGGCGAGGTGTTGAAGGAGGGCGTGAAAATGATCGACGCCATCTGGAAGGACTCGTCGCACATCAAGGTGAGCGACCGCTCGCTGGTGTGGAACACGGACCTGATCGAAACGCTCGAATATGACAATCTCATCATCCAGGCCGCCGCCTCCATCGCGGGCGCCGTCAAACGTCGCGAAAGCCGCGGCGCGCATGCGCGCGAGGATTTCCCCGAGCGTGACGACAAGACCTGGATGAAACACACGCTGAGCTATGCCGACGAGCGCAAACGCAAGATCCGGATCGACTACCGCCCGGTCCATTCCTTCACGATGAGCGACGACATCGACTACATAGAGCCGAAAGCGCGGGTCTACTGATCCCGCCCCCTGATCGCTGTGATCCACCTGGAGACAGACGCCATGGTTGAGCTGACATTGCCGGAGAATTCGAAGGTCGGGCAGGGCAGGCATTGGGCCGCGCCTGCGGGCGCGGTCAATGTGCGGGAGTTTCGCGTCTATCGCTGGAATCCGGATGATGGAAAAAATCCGCGTCTCGACACCTATCAGGTGGACATGGAGTCCTGCGGGCCGATGGTGTTGCACGCCCTCATCAAGATCAAGGACGAGATCGACCCGACTCTGACCTTCCGGCGCTCCTGCCGCGAGGGGATTTGCGGCTCCTGTGCCATGAATATCGGCGGCGTCAACACGCTGGCCTGCACCCGGGGCATCGATGAGGTGGCCGCCAGCGGGCCCATCAATGTCTATCCCCTGCCGCATCAGCCGGTGGTCAAGGACCTGGTGCCCGACCTCACCAATTTCTTCGCCCAGCACGCCTCCATCAAGCCGTGGTTGCAGACCGCCACGCCCGAACCCCAGCGCGAATGGCTGCAAAGCCATGAGGACCGCGAAAAGCTGGACGGCCTGTATGAGTGTATCCTGTGCGCCTGCTGCTCGACCTCGTGCCCGAGCTACTGGTGGAATTCTGACCGCTATCTGGGCCCCGCCGCCCTGCTGCAATCCTATCGCTGGCTGGTCGACAGCCGCGATGAAGCGACCGGCGAGCGGCTTGACGATCTGGAAGACCCGTTCCGGCTGTATCGCTGCCACACCATCATGAACTGCACCAAGGCGTGCCCCAAGAGCCTCAATCCGGCCAGGGCCATCGCCAACATCAAGAAGATGATGGTTGAGCGAAGCGTCTGACAAAGGGGGGATCGCGCGCATGTCTGAATTCACCCTTTATTGCTTCGCCCAGTCCGGCAACGCCTATAAGGGGGCCTTGATGCTCAATCTGTGCGGCGCCGACTGGCAGCCGCGCTTCGTCGATTTTTTCAATGGCGAGACGAAAACGCCGGAATACCGCCAATCCATCAATGAAATGGGGGAGGTGCCGGTGCTGGCCCACGGCGCGCGCAAATTCAGCCAGTCGGGGGTCATTCTGGATTATCTCAGCGGTCATTTCGGGCGGTTCGGGCCGGAAAACGAGGATGAGCGCCGTGAGATCCTGCGCTGGACGCTGTATGACAATTACCGGTTCACCAGCACGACGGGACTGTACCGGTTCCTGACCGCGCTGCAGAAGACCGGCAGGACGCCGGTCACCGAATTTCTGTCCGCGCGGATGCATGGCGCGCTCGATGTGCTCGACAAGCACTTTTCGACCCACGACTTCGTGGCCGCGTCACGGCCCACCACCGCGGATATCTCGCTGTGCGGCTATCTCTATTACGATGACGAGATCGAGGGGCTCGACTGGGCCGACTATCCCCGCATCAAGGCCTGGCTGGAGCGCATCAAGGCGCTGGAGGGCTGGGGCCACCCCTATGACCTGATGCCGGGACATCCGCTGCCGGCCTGACCGGGGAGCAGCGCTTGCCCCTCGCGCGCGTGTGGGCAAGATGCGGCCGGGTCCGGCGTTGCCAATTCATTAACCATGCCGGGTCTATCATTTGAGCCAAGCAAACGAGCCACGGAGCAAACCAATGGCCGCCCCTGTAGGAAGACATGCTCCCAAGCGCGGTTAACGGCCGGGCCTCAACCGCGACCTCCTTTTGACAGCGCTTCGGAGCCCTGGAAGGAGGACCCCTATGACCAGATTGACCAGATCCACGACCGCAACCCTGACAAGGCGCATCACAGGCGCCGTTGCTCTCGCGTTTGCCGTGACCCTTGGCGCACCGGACGCTGGGGCTGTCGAGTGCGCTGAACGCGGGTTCATCGTCAAGCAACTGGACAAGAAGTTCAAGGAAGGGCGGATTGCCACCGGCATAATGGCCAAACACGGCCTGATGGAGCTTTATGTGTCCAAAGACACCGGCACGTGGACCGTTCTGCTGACTTCGCCGCGCGGGTTGAGCTGTGTGATCGCGGCCGGCGAAAACTGGGAAAGCATGCCGGTAAAAATCGCCGGCCCCGCAGCCTAGAGCGAAAATACGGGCTATCGCGCCGTGATGGCGTTTGCTAAGACGGTCGCGAGGCTGAAGTTCGCCGCCGTTCGAGTTCACAACCCAGGCCGCTGCGTTCATGTCCGACGTTTTGGTCCAGTATCAGTCGCTGGTGGACGACGGCGAATTGCGCGATGACCCGGCACAGCGCGGCGTGGCGGTGCATCTGGCGCGGCTGTCGCGGGACTTGAGCCAGTATCGGCCGGAACGAAAACCCCTGGCCTCGCTGCTGTTGCCGGCGCGCCGCACGCCGCCGCCGAGGGGGCTTTATATTCACGGCGGCGTCGGGCGCGGCAAGTCCATGCTCATGGACCTGTTTTTCGAGGCGGTTCCGGCCATCCCCGGACGCCGGGTGCACTTCCACGAATTCATGCAGGATGTCCACGGGCGCATCCATGACTGGCGCCAGAGCCACAAATGCGGCCAGGTCAGGGGCGATGACCCGATCGCGCCGGTGGCAAACGAGATCTTCGCCTCCGCGCGGTTGCTCTGCTTCGACGAATTCCAGGTCAGCGACATCACCGACGCCATGATCCTGGGGCGGCTGTTCGAGGCACTGTTCGCCCTTGGCGCGGTTGTCGTCGCCACCTCCAATACGCCGCCCGAAGACCTGTACCGCGACGGCCTCAACCGGGGGCTGTTCCTGCCCTTCGTCGATCTGCTCACGTCGCGCATGGAGGTGGTTGAACTGGATGGCGGCACCGACTACCGCCTCGAACGGCTGAACGGCATGGAGGTCTATTATTCCCCGCTTGGTCAGGCGGCGGCGCGCCATGTGGATCAGGCCTGGCTCAGATTGACCGATGCGCCGTGCGGCGAACCGTGCGAACTGAGTGTCAATGGCCGGGTTCTGCGGGTGCCGCAGGCGGCCAGGGGGGTTGCGCGCTTCCGGTTCGCCGAATTGTGCGGCGCAGCGCTCGGTGCCGCCGACTATCTCAAGCTCGCCACCACGTTTCACACCCTTGTTCTGGAGCAGGTCCCGGCCCTGAGCGCGGAGCACCGCAACGAGGCGCGCCGGCTGATGACTCTTGTCGATGCGCTGTATGAAAAGAAAGTGAAACTCATCATGTCGGCGGCCAAGGACCCCCATGGCCTTTATGTGCCGGCGAAGAACGACGGCACGGCTTTCGAGCGGACCGTCTCGCGGCTGTTCGAGATGCAGTCGGCGGACTACATGGCGCTGGGGCACGCGACCTGAGGGCTGCCGGGCCAAGCAGGCAAACCGGCACTTTCCGCAGCAGCCCCCGCAGGCGCGAGAAACGCCCCTTTAATCGGATGTCGGGCGATCCGGGACGATGCTTTTTTGCACTTCGGGCGGGGGCGGAAAGGCGTGCGGCGACCCCTCATGTCGAGCGCCCGGAGCGTCACCAGACGGTAAGCGCCCATTGGTCCGCCGGCCGTCCCGCCAGACCGTGACGGTGAAACCGCCCGTATTGCCGGTAAACACCCCCGGCATATCGGAAATGTCCTGATTATCCGGAAACTCGAACGCCCCGGCCCAGGCGGGCGTCGCGGCCGCGCCCGTCAGGCAGGCGGCCAACGCGGCCGCGCGCCAGCTCATGAGGTGTTTTGCAGATGAACAGATCATTGTCCGGTCCTCACATCTTGATCCTGAACCCGGTCAGAACCCCCCAGGCATCGTTGAATTTGGCGCCGGGGCGGTTCAGGGCGTGATTTCTGACGCCGACATAAAACTGAGCGCCCCGGATGAGATTCTGCACGGCGAAAAGGCCGTAGGTCTCGGCCCTGTCGTCAATGGCCGCGTGATCGTCGCTCCTCGAATAATCGACGCCGAATACGGTCGTGCCCAGTCCAAGCTCCTCAAACGGAAAGGTGCGGAAGGCTCCCTTGAGGTAATAATATTTGCCATCGGCGCCATTTGCGGCGCGGCCAAAGAAGGCGCGGCCGGAATAGGCCGCCGTGATGCTGAGGCCGACCGGAAACAGAACCGATGCGGAAACGCCGTACTGGTTCTTGAAACCGGCCTTTTCCTTGCCGTCGAGATAGTGGGCCGCGGCCGCGAACCTGACGCCGCCAAACTCGTTCGCGTAGCGAAGCGCCATGTCCCACAGATTATCGTCGTCCAGCGACGTAGAGGCGGTGAACCCCGCCAGCTTCGGCGTGTCGTAGCGCACGCGGTCCTGCCGCGAATTACCATCATATTGATTGATGACGTCCTTGATCTCGACCGTTGTCGTCACGCCGGTATCGGCGTTGGAAAACTCAAGCCCGCCCATCAGGTCGCCAACACCGGCATACGCGATAACCGTTGTGCCCGAAAGGTCCACCTCGACGGTGCCGTTCGATGCGGTGTCGCCTTGCCCGATGGACAATTTGCCGGCCCTGGTATTGGCGATCCAGACGTCCAGATGACGCTCGCTGAGGGATGTTCCCTTCGAGCCGGATTGATGAAAATCGATGCTGCCGGTGCTGTTCGATTCGGCCTGCAGTTCGATTTTCGCGCCGATGCTGGTCTGGCAGTTGATATTGCCCTGCCCCTTCCAGCCGAAACGGGTCGATGAATTGTCATTGTCGACGAAGAAGAGTTCATCGGCGCTCCCGTTCCCGGCATAGAGAATGCCCCGGTTGATCTGGGCATAGACCGTCATTTCCATCGCCTTGCGGCAGTCTTGTTCTTGCCGGTCCAGGTTCGCTGCCCGGGCGCCGCCGGCCAGCGCCAGCGACAGGACCACGAGCGGCAAGGTCCTCACAATTTCGTTCATGCGCATAAGACTTCCTCCGACATGGTTGCGATTGGGCCGACCGCTTCAGCGGGTTGATCAAAACCGAAGCGCTCGCATTGAGTAATTGCGAATGCGAATCAATTGCAATTGATCGAAGAGGCAGGCTGAAGTCAATGCGCAATATGTCGCACTGCGGTGTTGCGCCGTTGCGGCGCGCGGCCAGACGATGGTCGTTCCAACGCCGTGTCCGGCCGGGCTTGCGCGGGCGGACACG
>JALURZ010000205.1 GCA_027058735.1 Hyphomicrobiales bacterium
GGCGACAGCGTCCAGCCTCAAGTCACCCCCTGAAGCGGCACCGAGGTGGGGGAGCGGCCGGCTACAGCGGGCCGGCGATCCGCGCGGCGGCGTTGCGGGCCGGAGGGGAAACCCTGGTGCCCGCCGACCTGGCGTCGGGGCCGGAAAAACTGTAGCGCTCCGTCGTGATCATTTCCTTTCCCGGCCGGTGAACCACCACCGCATAGACATCGTTCTGTTCGCCGTTGCGGACTTCGGGCGCGCCATCCGCGTGGCTGCGCAGCGCCAGCGACAGCGAGCCGGCCGCGGCCGCGCGGGCCAGAATCTCCGCCTGCCGGGGCACCAGCTCAAGCGTCGCGGTCTTGCCCAGCGCCACCCCCTTTGCCTTGCCGCCCTGGGATTCAACCGTCTGGTCGATGGCCAGAACACGGGCGCCGCGCAGCACGGTTTCACTTTGGAAATCAGGCGTGCCACCAGCTTCGCTCGCCTTGCTGCGGGTCAGGATCACGTCCACCCGGTCGTTTGGCAGAATGAAACCGCCGGCACCGGTTTCAGGCGAGATTTTCATGCTGACCGCGCGCATGCCGGACGGCAGCATCAGCGACATCAGCCCACCCGCGTAATTGCGCACGATCTTGCTTTCGAACACCGGCTCGCCGGCCATCAGCGAGACACGGGCCATGGCGCCGTCCAGCCCGGCGCGCGCATCGGGCTGGGCCTGGCGGGTGATGACGCCGGCCGGCAGCGAGTCCTTGAGCCATTTCTGCCATTTCACCGATGTGTTCGCGAGCCCCTGGCCCAGCGTGATATCGGCGGCGGCCACCAGCACTTCGACGGTTTCAAGCTGCGGGCGCGCCTCGGCGACCTTCCGCTCATCCAGTCTGCTGTCGAGGAAGGAACTGGCCAGCAGGGCCGCGGCCAGCGCGCAACTCAGCGCAAAGCCAAGATAGGCAAATCGGCCGAAATTCCGGCGCGGCGCGACGGCGTAATTATACGGCTGAAGGCCGCAGCGTCGAAACAGCATCCATTTCATTTATGAAATCTCCCTCAGCCGGGCTTTCCGTGTTCGGCCCGCCCGGCATGGACCATGTGAGGGAGAATTAGATCATGGTCGCGCTAAAATTGATTAAAGGGCTGTAGCGACTTGATTTTATCGTTTCGATGGAGTTCGCGCGTTCGATAAAATTCGTCTTAAATCAGACCCGCCTTCTCAGCGCCCGTCGTCGAACTCGATCACGAAGCCTCCATCCTGCATGCGGATGATCGGCCCGCGCATTTGCCCCAGAGTGACCACCTCGCCGGGCGCGCCGGGCGCATCGGTCAACAGCGAGGCCCCCCCAAGCGAGACATCGAGAACATCGCACGCATGCACCGAGCCGTCTTCGAGGGTGATCTGGCCCTTGGGCAAGTCCGGCCGGTAGCGCTGCTGCCGGCGCCGGTCCTCGCTGCAGAAAACCTCCTCTTCAGCGCCGCCCGCGCGTTCGGCCATCGGTTTCATCGCCATCGATCCCGTTTGATTGGACAAGCCGCCTTTGCGCAATTGGCGCAATGCGTATCCACCACTATGGCACGGGGGCGTAAAATTGCGGTAAACCCGCATTCCCCTGATTTCGGGCTGATCGCCAAAGCCCGCCCCATCTCACGATACGGATTACCATCTCGCTTTGGCAGCCGCCCCCCCCTAATGTTTTGGATGTGCGACAGGGTGGTTGCCACATGGGGGATTATTGTTCTGTCCAGTCCGCCCGCCGGGCGGAGACTGAAGGTCCCGTGCGGGATCCGGCGCAAATCGGTTTTGCCTGCCGGAGTGCTGCCAGTCGCCTGTAATGGAAACCCAGCAAGCCGACCCTCGCACCGCCGAGGTGGGAGGGAAAGCGGGAGGAAACGGGATGACCAGAAAGACCAAATACAGGGAAAATATTGAGGGCGTGACCGAAAGCCGGCGTGCTTTCCTGCGAAAAATGGCCGCCGGGAGCGCGACAGTCGCCGCGGCCGGCGCGGTGCCGCTGTTCAACATAAGGGACGCCAAGGCCGCCGCCACGACCACATGGAGGATCCAGACTTCGTGGCCCGGCGGGATCGGCCTCGACATTTTCAAGAAATGGTGCGGCACGATCATCGAGAGAACCGGCGGCGAACTCGCCTTCAAGGGATTCGGCGCCAAGGAAGTGGTCGGCGATTTTCAACTGTTCGACGCGGTCAAGAACGGCGTGATCGAAGCCATGAACCCGTTCACCCTCTATTGGGCCGGGCGCATGCCGGCTGCGGTGTTCCTGAGCTCCTATCCCATGAGCATGCGCAATCCCCACGAATGGGATGTGTTCTTCTATGCCCTTGGCGGGCGCGAAATCGCCCGGCGCCTGTTCGCCAAGTTCGACATGTTCTATGTGGGACATATTCATCACGGTCCCAACATCATTCACTCGAAGGTGCCGATCCGCTCGATCGATGACTTCCGCGGCCGCAAGATGCGCCTGCCCGGCGGCATGGTCGCCGAAGTGTTCCAGGCGGCCGGCGCCAAGACGACGCTGTTGCCGGGGTCGGAAATCTTTCCCGCCCTCGACAAGGGCACAATCGACGTTGCCGACTATGTGGGCCCGGCGATCAACTACGCGCTCGGGTTCCACAAGGCGACCAAATATATCTCCATGGGACCGCCCGGTTTCATGTCGCTCTACCAGCCTGTCGACCTGATGGACCTGACGGTCGGCATGAAGCACTGGAACGCGCTGTCGAAGGAGATGAAACAGTTCGTCGAATCGGAGGTCGCAGTTTATTCCAACATCCATCATGCGGGAATCCAGAAGGCGGACCAGGAAGCATGGCCGAAATTCGAAGCCGCCGGCACCAGGGTGACCCGCCTGTCGCAGGATGATGTCGAAGCCTTTACCAAGCTGGCGGTGCCGCGCTGGTATGCGTGGGCGAACAAGGACAAGGCGGCCGCCGAGGTGTTCAAGATCCAACTCGAATACATGATGTCGGGCAGCCTCGGCTATGTCACGCCGGAACAAATCAAGGGGCAGACTCTGAAGCTTTAGGCCACATGAGGGCTTTGTGAACCAACCGGTCGGATAAATTTATCAGATTTGTCCGACCGGAAATATTGT
>JALURZ010000206.1 GCA_027058735.1 Hyphomicrobiales bacterium
ATCCCGTCTCGATGCGCGCGAATGGTATCATCTGCATTCGCGCGCATCGAGACGGGATTCGCTCGCCCATGGCAAGTGACACGGACAACAAACCGGACGCCACCAATATTGCGGAATATTCGGTCAGCGAACTGTCGTTTGCGCTCAAGCGCTCGGTTGAGGATGCCTATGGCCATGTACGGGTGCGCGGCGAACTGGGGCGCGTGTCGCGGCCCGGCTCGGGGCATCTGTATCTCGACCTGAAGGACGACAAGGCGGTCCTGGCCGGCGTGATCTGGCGCGGCGTCGCCTCGCGCCTCAAGATGCAGCCCGAACAGGGCCTCGAAGTGATCGCCACGGGCAAGCTCACCACCTATCCGGGACAGTCCAAATACCAGATCGTGATCGACACCCTTGAGCCGGCCGGGGTCGGCGCGCTGATGGCGCTGCTGGAGGAACGGCGCAAGAAGCTCGCCGCCGAAGGACTGTTCGACGACGCCCGCAAACAGCCGCTTCCCTATCTGCCGAATGTCATCGGCGTGGTGACGTCTCCGTCGGGCGCGGTCATCCGCGATATTCTGCACCGGCTCAACGACCGGTTTCCGGTTCACGTGATCGTCTGGCCGGTGCGCGTGCAGGGGGAAAGTTCGGCCGCCGAGGTGGCAGGGGCGATCGCCGGGTTCAATGGGCTCGCCGCGTCCGGCCCGCTTGTCCGGCCCGATCTCGTGATCGTGGCGCGCGGCGGCGGCAGTCTGGAAGACCTGTGGGGCTTTAACGAGGAAATCGTCGTTCGCGCCGCCGCCGCCAGCACCATTCCGCTGATTTCGGCGGTGGGCCATGAAACCGACTGGACGCTGCTCGATCTGGCCGCCGACATGCGCGCGCCGACACCGAGCGCGGCCGCCGAGTTTGCGGTGCCCGAGCGCAGCGATCTCATCGCCCGGGTGGGCACATTGGCCCAGCGGACGGCGCGCGCCTCGTTGCGGATGCTGGAACGCGGGCGCACGGAACTGCGCGGTGCGGCGCGCGGATTGCCCAGGCTCGACGATGTGCTGAACCTGCCCCGCCAGCGGCTTGACGGGGTGGCCGGGCGCCTGCCGCGCGCATTGCTGGGCTTCGTGCATCGGGAACGCTCGCGCCTTGCCATGGCGGCGGCGGGACTTGGCGCGGTGAGCGTGGGGCAGACGGTGATGCGTCTGGATGATCGCGTCCGCTCCCTTGCCGGGCGTCTTGCGCGCGCGCTTGGCGTCGCCGTCGCGCAGGCCCGCTCGCGGCTGGATGCCCGGGCGAAACTTCTGGCCACCCTGGGCTACCAGTCGGTTCTCGAGCGCGGGTTCGTGCTGGTGCGCCACAAGGACGGCGCGCCGGTCGGAAGTGCCGTTGAGGCGGTGGACGGGTTGAACGTCGATCTTGAATTCCATGACGGGCGCAGGGGCGCGACGATCGGCGAGGGGCCGGAAAAGACCGCCGGAAGCGTCAGGCACAAGGCGAAAAAAAGAGACCGCGGCGGGCAGGGTACTCTGTTTTGAGGCTTTTTCCGGCCGCCATAAGAGGTTAGGTTTTGGCCACACCCGCGCTGCGGGCCACTCCATGAGGGCGATATGAACCGGTTTGAGAAGAATTTCAGCGGCCGCCGCGAGGCGCGCATAAAATATCTCGATGGCGATTTCCGGGTGCTGTCCGCCGGCGATTTCGTGCGCTGCGCGGTGACCGGGGACCCGATCGCGGTCAACGACCTCAAATACTGGAGTGTGGACCGCCAGGAGGCCTATTCCACCGCCGAAGTCTCGCTTGAACGCTATCGCCAGCCTTGATCGGCCCTGGGAGCCTGTGCGGCTCTGTGAGCCTGTGCGGCTCTGGTTGCGGCGGCGGCCTTTGCGCGCGACCCGGACAACAGCCGCATCGAGGCGGTGATCTTCGTTTGATTATTTCGCGCCGTGCCCGTCTCGTTCATCTTCCGGGTCCAGCAGCTTGTGAATGTGGACGATGAAATAGCGCATATGGGCGTTGTCCACCGAGCGCTGGGCGGCGTCCCGCCAGGCGTCGTAGGCCTTTTGGTGATTGGGAAAGACGCCGACGATGTCCAGTTCATCGAGATCCCGGAACTCGACGTCGCCCATTTCCCTCAGTTCCCCGCCCAGCACCAGGTGGAGGAGTTGTCTGCTGTGTTTTTCGCTCATGGTCTTTCCCTGACTTCGCTAACTGGCCCTGCGGGTCGGCGTTGCGCTCAGTGCCAGCAGGTTTCGATGCAGCGCCGGTCCCGCCGCCAAAACCGAATCATGACGCACGCCGGGCCGGTTATAGACGAGCGTCTCGCCGTTGCGGCTCGTCACCCTGCCGCCGGCTTCGCGGACCAGAAGATCGGCGGCGGCGATATCCCAGTCGCTTTTCGGCGAAATGGTGAAGGTCGCGTCAAACGCGCCTGCCGCCACCAGGCTCAGGCGATAGGCCATGGAATTGCGGAAATCGACCCTCATGGGCGGCCATGGCGAGGGCCAGTCCGCGCGCCGGAAAACCCGCGCATGCGCAATCATGCGGCAGTGCTCGATTTCGGCGCGTTTCGAGACCGCGATGGCGCGTCCGTTCAGTGTTGCGCCGCCGCCGGCGGTGGCCTCGAAAAATTCCTCGCGCACCGGGTTGAAGACAACGGCGCTTACCGGGCAGCCGTGTTCCACCAGCGCCACCGAAATGGTCCAGTGCGGCCTGCCCTTGAGAAACGCGCGCGTGCCGTCGATCGGATCGGCCACCCACACCCTGTCGCGGGACAGGCGTTCAGGGGAATCTTCGGTTTCTTCCGACAGCCAGCCATAGCCGGGCCGCGCCTCGCCGAGCCGTGCCTTGAGCAGGCGGTTGACCGCCAGATCCGCCTCGCTCACCGGCGTGTCGTTTTGCTTGCGCCAATGCTCCACCGGCCGGCCGAAATATTCGCCGGCAAGCGCGCCCGCCTCGCGCACCGCCGCGCGCAGCAGCGCGTGATCTTCCTCGCGTGTCGTGGCCTGCCTATTTCCCGGCAACGGTCATGCCCTCGATGCGCACCGTGGGTGCGTTGGTGCCAAAGCGGAATTCAAGATCATTGGCGGGGGTGAGCCGGCGGTACATGTCCTTCAGGTTGCCCGCGACGGTGACCTCGCTCACCGCGTGGGTGATCTCGCCATTCTCGATCCAGAAGCCCGATGCGCCGCGCGAATAGTCGCCGGTCGTTGAATTGACCCCCATGCCGATGAGATCGCAGACATAAAACCCCGCCTTGATATCGGCCATCAGTTCGTCAGGCGAAAGCGTTCCGTTCTCCATATACAGATTGGTGGCGCCGGGCGAGGGCGGCGCGCCAATACTGCGCGCGGCGCGGCCATTGGTCCTGAGCCCAAGCTGGCGCGCGGAACTGGTGGACAGCAGCCAGGCGCGCAAAACGCCATTCTCGATCAGCCTCAACGCCTCGTTGCCCACTCCCTCCCCGTCAAAGGGCCGGGAGTTGTGGCCGCGCGGGCGGCGCGGATCATCGGTGATCGTCACATCATCGGCGAACAGCGCCTTGCCCATGTGATCCTTGAGAAAACTCGTGCCGCGCGCCACCGCCGCGCCCGAAATGGCGCCGGCGAAATGGCGCAGCAGGCTGGCGCTGACCCGCGGGTCATAGACCACCGGCACGTTCTGGGTCTCGACCTTTTTGGGGTTGAGGCGCCTGATCGTGCGTTCGCCGGCGCCGCGCCCGATTTCGCGCGCGCTTTTCAGATCGGCGAAATGCACCGCGCTGGCGTGATCGTAGTCGCGTTCCATGGCCGTGCCCTCGCCGGCGAGAACGGCGCAGGACAGGCTGAAGACGGAATTGCGATAACCCCCCATGAAGCCGCCCGAGGTGGCCAGCATGAGGCCGCCCGACCCCGCGCTGGCGCCCGCGCCCAGGGAGTTGGTGATCCCCTCGATGGCGAGCGCTTCGGCCTCGGTTTCGAGCGCGAGATCGCGCAGCCGTTCGCCGGAAAGCTCGATGTCGTCCACAATGTCGAGATCGGCGATCGTTGCGGTCAGATCGCTTTCATCCGCCAGCCCGCAATAGGGGTCGGGAGGCGCGCTGCGGGCCATGGCGATGCAGCGCTCGGCCGCCTCGGCGATCGCGGATCGTGAAAAGTCGGTCGAAGAGACACTGGCCTGGGCGCCGTTCACAAAAATCCGCAGACCCAGATCGCGCCCCTCGGAGCGGTCGATGTCCTCCAGTTTGCCCAGACGGCAGGAGGCGGACAACGAGGTGCCTTCGACGATGACGGCCTCGGCGGCCTCCGCGCCCCGCGACTTGGCGCAGGCCAGCGCCTGCTCCAGGATATCGCTCACTTTCCGGTCGGGCTGGTCAATCACGGTTGACGATCCTCTAACGATAAGGGTTTGAATTAAGGGACTGTTTTCTTTGATCTGTCTGATCCGGGTCTCAGAAATTATTAACTCCGTCTCTTAATCCGATTCCCATTCTTATCGGCTAATGTGCCGCATGGGTAGGCGTTAACAAGGGGAAAAACAATGATCAAAAGATCAACCCCGTCCAGGGAGCGGCCGCTTGATGACGAGCGGCCGCACCTGCACCTGAGGCGGGAACCATTCTGGCCTGAAGCCGACGTGGAGATCGATCCTTCCATGCTGCCGGCGCGCTATCAACTGTCCTGCGAGGGCAGTGGCCACGGTGATGACCATTGGGATATCACAGTTTCAGGCGACTATGTCATCCGCCGCCGCGTCGGCGCATCGGGCGGCATGGTCATCGAACCATATGCGATTTCCGATTTCTCGGCGCTGATCGTCAAGGTCGGCTATCGGGCCAATGGCGAGGTCGCGGTCAGCGTCAATCTGCATTCAGACGGTCTTGGCCTCGACATTCCGGTCTATGCCGCCGGCGACAGCCGCGATGCGGCGCGTTACTGGCTGGCCTGGAGCCGGGCGCTCGCGCTTCCCGTTCGCATGCTGGAACGCAATGGCGCGCTGCGCGATCCTCTGCCCCGCGATCATGTCGCGGCGGCGAGCACGGCGTTTGGCAGTGATGCGGACATGTTCCCGGTCGCCGAGCAGAGCGATGAGCCCGCCGGCGAACAGGGCGGATATGTCTCGCCGATCGCTAGCTGAGCCAGGAATTGGCAAGGATCGCGAACACCACGAGCCAGCCGAAATCGCGGTTTGACCTGAACAGTTTGAGGCAGCGGTCGGGATCATCGATATCGATGGTTCTGACCTGCCATGCCAGATGCGCGGCGGCGGCGAGCAGTCCGACAAAAAAGGGCGCGCCCTGGCCGGCCAGATAGCCGCTCGCCGCGAGGCCGGCGATGGTCAGGGCAAAGAAACCCGCCAGCCATGATCTGGTCTTGTCGCCGAATTTGAGCGCGGTCGATTTCAGCCCCAGCAGGGCGTCGTCGTCCTTGTCCTGATGGGCGTAAATGGTGTCGTAACCCAGCGTCCAGGCGATCCCTGCGCCATACAGCACGAATGCCGCCGGGTGCAGCGCGCCGGTGACCGCCGCCCAGCCCATCAGTGCCCCCCAGTTGAACGCAAATCCCAAAAACAGCTGCGGCCAGTAGGTGATCCGCTTCATGAACGGATAGATCGCGATGATGCCCAGCGAGGCGATACCCAGCGCGATGGCGAAGCCGTTGAACTGAAGCAGGATGACAAACCCGATCAGGCCCTGCAAAACCACGAACAGGCGGGCCGCATTGACCGATACCTGACCGCTTGGAATGGGCCGTGAGCGGGTGCGCGCGACACTGGCGTCATAGTCGCGGTCGACGAGATCATTATAGGTGCAGCCCGCGCCGCGCATGACGAGCGCGCCCGCGCCGAACAGCACGAACATCGACAGACTGCCCAGCGTGCCGTGCTGCCAGGTGCCGGCCAGCGCGATCGACCACCAGCACGGCCACACCAACAGCCAGGTGCCGATGGGCCGGTCAAGGCGGGCGAGACGAAAATAGGGGCGTGCCGCCGGCGGCACCCAGCGGTCTACCCAGTTGCCCGGGGCATCGGCCACGCGCCCCTGCGCCAGTTGCCGGGCCTGCTCGGGTGTTGGGGGCATGGAAGTGAGCCCTCGTGGTGGTCCGCGTATTTCGGCGCTTGCCTTGCGCCCGCGCCGATCTTACGACTATCAGTTTAGCGCGGCGCGATCACCCTGGAAAAGGCCATGGTCAACAGCCAGACCCCGAGACTGTTTGTGGATGGCGATCTGGGCGGGGGTGTGGATGTGGCGATCGGGGCCAAACAGGCGAATTACCTGACAAACGCGATGCGTCTGAAGACCGGCGATCCGGTGCGCCTGTTCAATGGCCGCCACGGGGAATGGCTGGCGCACATCGCCACCGTCGGGCGCAAGGCGTGCACCCTGCGCTGCGGCGAGCAGACCCGGGCACAGAGCGCGCCGCGCGCGCTTGCCTATCTGTTTGCGCCGCTCAAACGCGCCCGGCTCGATTATCTGGTGCAGAAGGCGAGCGAAATGGGGGTGACTCAACTGAGGCCGGTCCTGACCCGCCATACCGTGGCACGGCGGATCAATCCGGCGCGCATGAGGGCCAACGCGATCGAGGCCGCCGAGCAGTGCAACCTTCTGGCCATTCCCGAAATTGCGGATTTGCGGCCCCTTGACGCGGCGCTGGACGCCTGGGATGCGCGGACGGTGCTGGTCTATTGCGACGAGGCCGCCCCGCCGCGCTCGCCGCTTGCCGTCCTGCGCCGGCTTGACCGGCAAATCGGCGGCGTGCTGGTGGGGCCCGAGGGGGGGTTCAGCGAACAGGAACGCGAGGCGCTGCGCGCCAGGAGTTGCATCACCGCGATTTCGCTCGGCGAGCGGGTCCTGCGCGCCGATACCGCCGCCGTCGCCGCCCTGGCGCTGGTGCAGGCGGTGGCGGAGGACTGGCCGCAGTGGCCGCAGGAAGATATCCAGCGCTGATGAGTGGCATCAGGATTCGTCATTTGCCAGCGTGTCTGCCTTGCTCTATTGCAGGACCGACAGATGCTCCTTGCCCTGTCTGGACCTGACAGATGAACGATGACCTCGCAGAACCGCCGATCGTCGAAAGCCGCGATGAGCTGGTGGCGTATCTGGAATCCGGGTGCAAGCCGCCCGGTCAATGGCGTATCGGCACGGAGCATGAGAAATTCGGGTTTTGCACCGAGACTCTCAAGCCTGTTCCCTATGAAGGCGAGAAAAGCGTGCTCGGGCTGCTGCAGCAGTTGCGCGACCGTTTCGGCTGGCTCCCGGTCCTGGAGGACGGGCGTCTGATCGCCCTCAAGGAGCCGGTCGAGGGAACGGGCGGTTCGATAACGCTGGAGCCTGGAGGCCAGTTCGAATTGTCCGGCGCGCCGCTTGAAAATCTCCATGAAACCTGTGCCGAGGTGGGCGTTCATCTCAATCAGGTGCGCCAGATCGGCGAGGATCTCAAGGTCGGCTTCCTGGGGCTCGGCTTTTCGCCCAAATGGACCATGGACGAGACCCCGCTCATGCCCAAGGGCCGCTACAAGATCATGCGCGACTACATGGCCAAGAAAGGCAGGCTGGGGCGCGACATGATGTTTCGCTCCTGTACGGTCCAGGTCAATCTCGATTTTTCCAGCGAAGCCGACATGGTGAAGAAACTGCGCGTCTCCCTGGCGCTGCAACCCGTCGCCACCGCGATTTTCGCCAATTCGCCCTTTACCGAAGGCAAGCCCAACGGGTTTTTGAGTTTCCGCAGCGAAATCTGGAAGGACACCGATCCCGATCGCACCGGCATGTTGCCCTTCGCGTTCGAGGACGGCATGGGCTTTGAGCGCTATGTGGACTATGCGCTCGATGTGCCGATGTATTTTGTCCATCGCGATGGCGTCTATCACGACGTGTCGGGTGAATCGTTCAGGGATTTCCTCAACGGCAAGCTCAAAGGCCTGCCCGGCGAACGGCCGGTAATGAGCGATTGGGAGGATCATCTCACGACCCTGTTTCCCGAAGTGCGGTTGAAAAAATTCCTCGAAATGCGCGGCGCCGATGGCGGCCCCTGGCGCCGGCTGTGCGCGCTGCCGGCGTTTTGGGTCGGCCTGCTTTATGATACAGGCGCGCTCGATGCCGCCTGGGAACTGGTGCGCGGCTGGTCGCGCGATGAGCGCCAGTCCCTGCGCGACCGGGTGCCGCTGAGCGCGCTGGCGACGAAATTCGATGGCCGCACGCTCAACGATATCGCTGCCGATGTGCTGGAGATTTCGCGTGCGGGCCTCAAGGCGCGCAACCGCTGCGACCGGATTGGCGACACCGAGGAACCCTATCTCAACGCCATCGCCAGCATCGTCGAGGACAAGCGCACCCCGGCCGAAGAACTGCTTGACCTTTATCACGGCGCGTGGGGCGGCGACATCGACAAGATTTTTGCCGAATGCGCCTATTGAGGACCAACCAAGGAGGCAAGCCATCATGCCCGAACTGCAACTGGAACAGGCGATCAACGAGACCTGCCCGTGGTCGGGCGAGCCGGTGAGCGCGGATTCCCTGACCAGCTACAAGGACCAGGTGGTTGGTTTCTGCAACACCGGCTGCCGCGACAAGTTCGAAAAAGCGATCGGCCATTTTGCGACCGCTTTGGCAAAGAGTTAAGCTCATGCGGCCCGGAACTCAAGCGCCAGCCCGTTGATGCAATGGCGTTTGCCCAGTGGCGGCGGCCCGTCGTCGAAAATATGTCCGAAATGCCCGCCGCAACGCCGGCAGTGAACCTCGGTGAGGGTCTGCAGCACCCGATAGTCGGGCTTTGTGCCAATGGCGTTGGCGAGCGATCGGGTGAAGCTTGGCCAGCCGGTCTGGCTGTCATATTTGTGCTTCGAGGAATAGACCGCAAGATCGCATCCGGCACAGTGGTAGCGGCCCTCGCGCGTCTCGTTGAGCAGCGGACTTGAGCCTTGTTGCTCGGTGCCCGCCTGGCGCAGCACGGCGTACTGGTTTGGCGTCAGGCGTGCGCGCCAGTCTTTATCGCTTCTGGTGATTTCGAACGTTGTGGCCTCATCGCGCGCTCTGAGCAAATATCCAGCTCCGCCAATCGCGCCGAGCGCGGCAAGGGAGGCGGTTGAAAAAAGCAAAGTTCGCCGGTTCATGATCCTGGTGCTCCTGATGGGGTGAACGGATAGTGCCCTTGCGGGCGGAACCAACAGCGTCCGCCCGCAAGAACAAGGGAATGACTACATGGGCAACAGCACTTTGTTGACCACATGGATGACGCCGTTAGACTGATTGACATCGGCGATCGTGATCTTCGCCGCGCCGCCGTTTTCATCGAGTACGAACAGGTCCTTGCCTTTGATCATGGCGCTCAGGGTGCCGCCACTGACGGTCTTGAGGTCGACCTTGCCGCCCATCTTCTCGGCCTTTTGCCACAGCATCTTGCCGGACATTTTTCCCGATACGACGTGGTAGGTGAGGACCTTGGTCAGGGCCGCCTTGTTTTCGGGCTTGAGCAGGGTTGCAACCGTGCCGGACGGCAGGGCGGCAAACGCCGCATTGACCGGCGCGAACACCGTAAAGGGACCGGGACCCGACAGCGTTTCAACC
>JALURZ010000207.1 GCA_027058735.1 Hyphomicrobiales bacterium
CCGCAGGTGATCGCGGCCGATGACGTGAACCGGCATGCCTGTTTTCTTGAGCGGCGCGGACAGGGGATCATGGGGGGCCTGCCCGGCGCACAAGATTACCGCATCGGCCGCGATCACCTGCGGGACGCCATCGCGCAGGATATGCAGGCCCCGGTCATCGATCCTTTCATAGGTGACGCCCGCGATCTGGCGCACGCCCGCGCGCGCCAGTTCCAGCTTGTGGACCCAGCCCGTCGATTTGCCGAGAGAGGCCCCGAACCGGCCGGGCGAGCGCTGCAGCATGGTGATATCGTGAACGGGCGGGCGTGCTTGCGGCTCTTGCGTCTGCTCGATGCCCCAGTGGCGGCGAAAGGCGTCCGGCTCCAGATGATCGCGCGCACCGCTCTTCGCCAGAAACAGCGCCACATCGAAGCCGATCCCGCCCGCGCCCACGATGGCAACCCGCCGCCCGGCCGTCTTCTTGCCGGACAGGATCTCCCCATAGGTGGCGGCCATGGGGTGGTCCTCGCCTTCGATCACGCGGGTCCGCGCGCTCACGCCCGTGGCAACGATGATCTCGTCGAAACCCGCGCCAAGCCGCTCCGCGTTCGCCGGCTGGTTGAGATGGACCGTAACGCCGAGATCGTCCAGCGCGTGCGCCCAGTAGCGCAGGCTTTCGCCGAAATCCTCCTTCGAGGGGACGTTTCTGGCCAGATTGAACTGGCCGCCGATCTGCCCGCCGGCTTCGAACAGGGCGACCGCATGGCCGCGCCGCGCCAGCGCGATGGCCGCGCTCAGGCCCGCCGGGCCCGCACCTGCGATGGCAATGCGTTTTGGCTTTGCTGCGCGTGTGAGCGCGCGGGTGCGCTCGTGCCCCGCCTGCGGGTTGACCAGGCAGCTCACCGCCGCGCCGGTGAAATAATGGTCGAGGCAGGCCTGATTGCAGGCGATACAGGTGTTGATGCGGTCCGGTTCGCCCATCTGCGCCTTGGCCGCGAAATCGGCATCCGCCAGCAGGGGCCGCGCCAGCGCCACCATGTCGGCCGCACCGGACGCGATCAGCCGTTCGGCCGCTTCGGGCGTATTGATCCGGTTGGTGGCGATCACCGGGATGGTGACGGCCTCCTTGATCCTTTTGGCCGCGAACGCAAAGCCCGCGCGCGGCACCACGGCGGCAATGGTGGGTATGCGCACCTCGTGCCAGCCGATGCCGGTGTCGAGCACATCGGCGCCCGCCTGCTGGCAGGCCCGCGCCAGCCACACGGTGTCGCGCGCCGACAGGCCATCCTCGATGAGATCGAGCGCGGAGATGCGAAACATCAATATGGGGCCGGGGCCAAGGGCTGCGCGCACACGGGCGATGATCTCCAGCGCGAAGCGTGCCCGGTTTTCCAGGCTGCCGCCCCACTCGTCGGTGCGGCGGTTGGTTCGCGGCGCCAGAAACTGGGTGATCAGATAGCCTTCCGAGCCCATGATTTCGACGCCGTCATAGCCTGCATCCACCGCGAGCGCGGCGGCGGCGGCGAAATCGGCGATCGTCTGCCCGATGTCGGCGGCGCTCAGTTGGCGCGGCGTCTCGCGGTTGATGGGCGAGCGCAGCGGCGAGGGCGCGACCGGCGCGTCGTGATAGCAGTAGCGCCCGCCATGCACCAGTTGCAGCAAAATGCGCCCGCCATGGTCATGCACCGCAGCGGTGATCGTGCGGTGCGCGCGGGCCTGCGCCGGCCTGCTGAACGCGGTGGGTTCGCTGGTCAGCCGGCCGGCCTCATTGGGCGACCAGCCGCCGGTGACGATGAGCCCCGCACCACCTTTTGCCCGTGCGCCATAGAACGCCGCCAGGCGCGCGGGCGCATCGCCGCGGCCCTCCAGATTGGTATGCATCGAGCCCATCATGATACGGTTGGGCAGGGTGATGCCGCCAATCGTGATCGGCGTAAACAGATGCGGGAAGGGGGGCAATCGGCGTCCTCGCTCCGGGAACAGGCGGTGGATTGCGCGCATCTAATCAGGGGTGCTATTTCGTTTCAAGACCTGATGATTTGTGTACAGTGTCGCCATCGCGGAAAGCAGCAGGGGGGGGTGAGCCGGCATGCGGGGGCTTGAAAGCAAGGTCGCGGTCGTCACCGGCGCGGGCGGCGCCATCGGGCGCGCCATCGTGCTGCGTCTGGCGGCGCATGGGTCGCGGGTGCTGGCGAGCGATATCGATGGCAAGGCCGCCCATGAAACCGCGCAGATGGCCGCCGCGGCCGGTGGCGCGTGCGAGGCCGTGGGGCTGGATATCACCGATGGCGCTCAGGTGGCGGACACCGTGGCGCGGATCGCGGAGAGTTACGGCGCGATCGACATTCTCATCAACAATGCGGGCTTTGACGTCGCGCGCCAGTTTCTCGATACCGACCGCGCATTGTGGGACAAGGTGATCGCGGTCAATCTCTATGGACCGCTGAACATGCACCACGCGGTACTCCCGGTCATGATCGGGGGCGGCGGCGGCAAGGTGGTGAACATCGCCTCTGACGCGGGCCGGGTCGGGTCATCGGGTGAATCGGTCTATTCGGCCTGCAAGGGCGGCATCATCGCCTTCACCAAGACCCTGGCGCGCGAAACCGCCAGAAACAATATCCGCCTCAACGCCATCGCGCCGGGGCCGACGGACACGCCGCTGTTCCGCAATTTTCTTGGCGAGGGCGAGTTTGGCGAAAAGCTGTTTGAAAGCCTCAAACGCGCCATCCCCTTGAAACGCCTGGGCGAACCGGAAGACATGGCCGGCATCGCGGCCTTTCTGGCGAGCGACGATGCCGACTATATTACCGGCCAGGTCATCTCCGTTTCCGGCGGCCTCACCATGCACGGGTGAGCGCGCGGCTCCGATTCGACAAGCAACATCCAAGGACGATCCCCATGAGCGATGACTATGTCTCCTACAAGAATTATGACGGCCTCAAATTCGTCCGGCCCGGCCCGCGCATACTCGAGGTCGTGTTCGACAATCCCAGACAGATGAACGCGCTGAGCGGGCCGACCCATTCAGAGCTTGCCGATGTGTGGCGCGATATCGACCGGGATCCGGATATTTCGGTGGCGCTGCTGCGCGGGGCCGGGGATCATTTCGCGGCCGGCGCCGATATCTCGGTGGTCGAAAAAATGACCGAAGACTGGCAGTTCCGCAACCAGGTCTGGAAGGAAGCGCGCGACATTGTCTACAACGTCATCAATTGCTCCAAGCCGGTCGTCGCGGCTATCGAGGGCGTTGCGGTGGGGGCCGGACTGGCCGCTGCCATGGTCGCCGATATCACGGTTGCCGGGCGCACCGCGCGCATCATCGACGGGCACACCAGGCTGGGGGTCGCGGCGGGCGATCATTCGGCCATCGTGTGGCCGCTTCTCTGCGGCATGGCCAAGGCGAAATATTATCTGCTCACCTGCGAGAAGGTCAGCGGCGAGGAGGCCGAGCGCATGGGGCTCGTGTCGCTGTGCGTGGATGATGGCAAGGCCCGCGAACGCGCGCTCGAGGTGTGCGCCACGCTGGTTGACCTGCCCCCGGCGGCGACCCGGTTCACCAAATATGCGCTCAACAACTGGCTGCGCATGGCCGGCCCCACGTTCGATGCCTCCCTGGCGCTGGAATTCATGGGCTTTTCCGGCCCTGAGGTGAAAGAAGGGGTGGCGGCCATGCGCGAAAAACGCAAACCGGAATTCGATCCCGAAAGCCCGCTCTAGAACGCGTCCCTGTCATACGCAACCATGTTGCCGTGTCGGATCGGTTCGCCGGTCCAGGCGCGAAGTGCGCGCAATGCGCTTTTCCGCCACCGCGTTCACATTACTGTGATGTCGATGCGGGCTTGGCAAAAATTCCACAACCCACTAGGCTTGAATTTCCGTGATGTCTTGTGTTGGCCGGCCCCATCATGGCGGCAAAGCGGGGCAGAGTGCTTCATGCCGCGCCGGACATGAGGCAGGCGCGCCACGGGCCGGCGATTTGAATCAGCCAATCGCGAACAGGTTTGATGTGACCCAAAAGACTGTGCTGAAGGCCGCAGGGGTGTCCGTTGCCCGCCGTTTCATCGCGGCGGTCCTGTTCGCATTGGCCGCGGTTGCGCCGGCAGGGGCGCAGGAGGCGTCCCTGGTTCAGGTCGACAAGACCCGTGTCGAGGCGCTGGCGCGCATGGTGCCGGTCATCGGCCGGCTCGTGGCGGTCCATTCCTCCAGCGTGCCCGCCGAAATCGACGGCATCGTCACCGATTTCGACGTGCAGGTGGGCGACCGCTTCAAAAAGGGCGAGGTCATCGCCCGCCTCGATGTGGAGATTCTGAAAGCCCGTTTCGATCTGGCGCGCGGCGAACTTGGCCAGACCAAGGCTGATCTTTCCTCGGCCCATGCCGAACTCAAGCTGGCGCGCCAGGAATGGGAGCGCCTGAAGGGCCTGCAATCGAGCGGGGCCTTCCCCAAGGGCCGGTTCGATGATGCGCGCCTGAAGATCGTCATGGAAGAGGCCAAGGTGGCGCGCGCGCAGGCGGCCGTCGCCACCAGCGAAGCCGCGATGCGGCTGGCCCGGCTCAATCTGGACAAGACGGTGGTGCGTTCGCCCTTCGACGGGGTCGTGACGCAGCGTCTCAGCGAACGCGGTGCTTATGTGCGAGCCGGTACGCCGCTGGTTCATCTCATGGCCGACCGTCGCTTGGAGATCGAGGCGGATGTGCCCTTCCAGCGGCTTTCGGGACTGAAGCCCGGCGTCAGCGTCGATTTCCACCTGGATGACGGCAGCCGCCACAAGGCCCGCGTGCGCGTGGTTCTGCCGGTTGAGAATCCCCAGACCCGGACCCGCCCGGTGCGCTTCGTCCCCGTTTTTTCCGCGCTCGCGACGCCGCTTGCCGACGCCCAGTCGGTGACCGTGCAGATCCCGGTCGCCGCCAAGCGCGATGTGCTGACCGTGCACAAGGACGCGATCATCAAACGCAACGGGCGCGATCTGGTCTATGTGGTGGCCGGCAACGCCGCCCAGCCGCGCCAGATCACGCTGGGCATCGAAGTTGGTGCGCGCATGGAGGTCAAGGGCGGGCTGAAGGAGGGCGAAAGCGTCGTCATTCGCGGCAATGAACGCCTCAGGCCGGGAGCGAAGGTGCGCGTCGACGGGGCTGGGCAATGAGCCTCACCGGACTTTCGATCAAGCGGCCGATCGCGGTTGTCGCGGCCGTGCTGATGGTCCTCATGTTCGGGCTGGTGGCGTTGCAGACCATCCCCATTCAACTGGCGCCCGATGTCAAACGTCCGGTCATTACCGTTACCACCTTGTGGCCGAGCGCGGCGCCGGCCGAGATCGAGCGCGAAATCACCAACCGCCAGGAAGAGGTCCTCAAAGGCGTTTCGGGCCTCGCCAGCATCACCAGCCGGTCCGAACAGGGGCGCGCCCGGGTCATTCTGGAATTCGACATCGGAACGCCCATGGACAAATCCCTGCTGCTGGTCTCCAATCGGCTCGACAGGGTCACCGGCTATCCCGCCGAGGCGAGCGAACCGACCCTCAACACCGCCGGCAGCGAAGACAATGCCATCGCCTGGTTCATCATCACCCGCAAGGAGGGCAACAATCGTCCCATCCACGAATATGGCGATTTCGTCGAGAACGTGATCAAGGACCGCATAGAGCGGGTCGCCGGTGTCGGCCAGGTCACTGTCTATGGCGGCAGCGAACGCGAAATCGAAATCGTCGTCGAGCCGGCCCTGCTGGCGCGTTACGGCTTGATGGTGAGCGAAATTCTGCAAACCCTGCGCCGCGCCAATGCGACCATCAGCGCGGGCGATGTGGAAGAAGGCAAGCGGCGCTATGTGGTGCGCACGCAAGCCGAACTCAACACCGTTGAAGCGGTCCGTTCGGTGGTGCTGCGGTCGGTGCGCGATGCCCGCACCGCGGCGCTGGCCAGGGTGACCGTCGGCGATATCGCCAGGGTCCGTCTCACCTATAAGGACCCGGTGTCCAATATCCGCATGCTGGGCAGGTCCGCCATAGCGTTCAACGCCAAGCGCGAAACCGGCGCCAATGTCATCGAAACGATGGACGGCATTGCCGCCGCGGTGAAAGAGCTGAATGCCGCCGCCGTTCCCGATGCCGGCCTGGTGCTGCAACAGGTCTACAATGAAACGGTCTATATCAATTCCGCCATCGATCTGGTGCGCCAGAATATCTGGCTCGGCGGCACGCTGGCCGCGCTCGTCTTGTTGTTGTTCCTGCGTTCACTGCGCGCGACCACCATCGTTTCGCTGGCGATCCCGGTATCTGTTGTCGGCTCGTTCGTCGCCATGGCCGCGCTGGGGCGTTCCATCAATGTGATTTCGCTGGCCGGCCTCGCCTTTGCGGTGGGCATGGTGGTCGATGCGGCCATTGTGGTGCTGGAAAACATATACCGCCTGCGCGAGCAGGGGATGCCGGCGGCCAGGGCCGCGCTGGAAGGCACCCGGCAGGTGTGGGGCGCCGTCTTCGTGTCCGCGCTGACCACGGTCATGGTGTTTATTCCGATCCTCATTATGCAGCTTGAAGTGGGCCAGCTGTTTCGCGATATCGCGGTGGCGATTTCGGTTTCGGTGCTGCTTTCCCTGGTTGTGTCTGTGACCGTTCTGCCGGCGCTGGCGAGCCGGCTGCTGGCGGGTGGCGATATTGCGTCGGAGCGCGCGATGCGGCGCGTCCGGCTGCCCGTCGTCGATCAGTTCGCCGCCGGCTTCGTCAAGGCGGTTCTGGGGTTCACCAACCGGGTCATCGCCAGCCGCACGCTGTCCATTTCCATTGTTGTCCTGATATCGCTTGCGGCGAGCGCGGGGTCCTGGAAATTCCTGCCCAAGCTCGAATATCTGCCCGATGGCAACCGCAATCTCATGTTCGGCATCGTGATCCCGCCGCCTGGATACAATCTGGAGACCATGACGAGCATCGCGCAGCGGATCGAGACGGCGACCAGACCGTTGTGGAAAGAGGTCGCCGGCGCGGAAGACGATCCCGCCGGGCCGCCGAAGATCGACCGTTTCTTCTTCGTCGCCTTTCGCGGCAACACGATCATGGGCGCGGCGGCGGTCGATCCCAAGCGGGCCGCGGAACTGGCGCCGATCCTGAAAAAGCCGGCCTTCGCCGAACCGGGCACCTTCGCCATCATCAAGCAATTGTCGATTTTCGGGCATGGCATCGGGGGGGGACGCAAGATCGAGCTTGATATTTCCGGCCCCGATCTTGAGATCATCCTGAAGGTGGCCGGTCAGGCGGCGGGCCGCATGTTGCGCATTTTTCCGCTCTCGCAGGGCAACCAGTTCAGGCCCAATCCGGGCCTTGAACTCGGCGCCCCGGAAGTCCGCGTCGTGCCCGACAGGTTGCGCCTGGCCGACAATGGCCTCAGCGCCCGCGACCTGGGCGAAACCATCGATACGTTCAACGACGGCCTGCGGGTGAGCGAAGTGACCGTGGGCAATGACCGGCTCGATCTGATGCTCAAGGGGCCGCGCCGGGACATCACGCGAACCCAGGGCATCGGCTCCCTGCCGGTGGTGACCTCGCAAGGGCGGATCCTGCCGGTCTCCTCGTTCGCCAATGTATCGCTGACGGCGGGGCCGACCGAAATCCGGCACCGGGAACGCGCGCGCACCATAACGCTCGAACTTGTGCCCTCGACCAAGGTGCCGCTGGAGCAGGCGCTCGAACTCATCAACGAAAAAATCATCACACCCATGCGCGCCGAAGGTCTGCCCGCCGGGGTCAAGTTCGCGATTTCCGGCACCGCCGACAAGCTGACCCAGACCTGGAGCGCGATGGTGCGCGACCTGCTGCTCGCCATCATCATCGTGTTTCTGGTGATGGCGGTGCTGTTTGAAAGTTTCGTCTATCCGCTGATCATTCTGCTGTCGGTCCCGATCGCGGCGGCCGGCGGCGTCGCCGGGCTGGTTTTGCTCAACCAGTTCACGTTTCAGCCGCTCGACATGCTGACCCTTCTGGGGTTCGTCATCCTGATCGGAATTGTGGTGAACAACGCGATCCTGCTGGTTCATCAGACGTTGTTTCATATTCGCCAGGACGGCCTTGAGCCGGGCGCGGCGATCGCGGAGGCGACCCGCAACCGCATCCGCCCGATTTTCATGTCCACCCTGACATCGGTGTTCGGCATGCTGCCGCTGGTAGTTCTGCCGGGGGCGGGTTCGGAGCTGTACAAGGGCCTCGGATCGGTTGTGGTGGGTGGCCTTGCCCTGTCGGCGGTGCTGACGCTGCTGATCGTGCCGCCGATGCTGGCGCTGCTCGTGGGGCCGCTTGAATCGCGCAAAATGACCGCGCCGGGCCCGCCCGCGGCAAAGACAAAGAAGCGTCCCGGACGCCGCCGCGCGCCCGCCGCGGCCGAATGAGCATGCCTTTCACGCCGGTCGCCCCCGTCGGCAGGGTTGACTCGCGCCCAAACCCCGTTCAAACCGGAATGCAGACAGGTTAAGTTCGAACAGTATGGGAGCCCCCATCAGGCCCTTGTGTGACGGCTGAGGCACAAACCGGTGTTCCGCGCCCGTCCCGCATTGGTGAGATGCCCCAGGTCATACGATGTCCATCGCAATGGAAAATAGGCCGCCGAAGGGGGCTGGTACAAAGCGCCGGGTGCTGGAAGACGCGGTGGTGCGGTTTGCCGGCGACTCGGGCGACGGGATGCAGCTCACCGGCAACCGGTTCACCCTGGAAACGGCGCTCAGCGGCAACGACCTGGAGACCTTTCCCGATTTTCCGGCCGAGATCCGGGCGCCTGTCGGCACGACATTCGGGGTGTCGTCGTTCCAGATCCATTTCGGCGCCCGCGACATCCGCACCACCGGCGACGACCTCGACGTGCTGGTGTGCATGAACCCGGCGGCCCTCAAGACCAATATCGCGGACCTGCGCGACGGCGGCCTGCTGATCTGCGATGTCACAGCGTTTCAGGAGCGCAACATCAAGAAGGCCGGATATGACGCCGACCCGCTGGCCGATGACAGCCTCAACCGGGTGCGGGTTCTTGGCCTTGAAATATCCAAGATGACGCTCAACCTGATGGCCGCGCGCGATGATCTCGATGTCACCAAGAAAGAAGGCCTGCGCGCGAAGAACATGTGGGCGCTGGGACTGGTCTTGTGGCTGTTCGACCGCGACATCGAGGCGACCAAGACATGGCTGAGCGAAAAATTCGCGAAACTGCCGGCCATCGCCCGGTTCAATATCGCCTGTCTGGAAGCCGGACATGCCTTCGGCGAGACGATGGAGCTTCCCTCCGGCGTGGAGACCTACAAGGTGCCCCCCGCGCAACTGCCCGCCGGCCAGTACCGCAACGTCAACGGCACGGAAGCCACCTGCTGGGGGGTCGCGGCGGGCATCTATCAGACCGGCCGGCCCGTTGTCTATTGCTCCTATCCGATCACGCCGGCCTCCAACATGCTGCACGGGCTGACCGCCATGGGCGCGCAATTCGGCATCGAAACGCTGCAGACCGAAGACGAAATCGCCGCCATC
>JALURZ010000208.1 GCA_027058735.1 Hyphomicrobiales bacterium
AGGTGGCCGAGGACGACGCGGCGCTGGATGCGCGCATCGAGGCCCACGCCAGGCTTGCGCTCGCCGCCGCGCCCGGCGCCGTCGCCCGCTGCAAGCGGCTGCTCGCCGAGGTCGCGGCGAGCCCGCCCGACGAGGCGGTCGCGGTCGGGCTTCGCTGGAACGTGCGCGCGCGGCTCTCCGGCTGAGCCGCTACACTCTCTCTACCATTTCGTTCTCCCTGATCCGCAGGACCGGCCCGCCCGGCTGCACCGGCCACCGGCGGCGGCGGCCCGTGCGCACCACGCGGCGCGCCTGTCGCCCCCGCCCCGTTCGACCCGCCCCCCTGGCCGGTCCGCGTCTCCGCGGTCAGTGTCACCATCGCCTGTTTCACGCCCTTGACCTTGAGGGCGGCGCGTTCAGCCGCCTCGCGCATGGGCTCAAGCTCGCCGGCGCGCGCCGGATCGACGCTGAGCGCAAACACCACCTTGCCATCGTTGATGGCGATCTGCGACACCAGCCCCAGGGACACGATGTCGCCCTTGAGGTCCGGGCCCTTGACGTTGCCCAGGGCCTTCAGGATCGCCTTTTGCGTCGGTTTCGCCATTTTTTCTCGTGCCTTTGATTTGCGCCCCAAAGCGATGCGCAAACGGGTGATCAGGTCTTTTGCGGTCTATGTTTTTTTACGCTCCGTGCTTCAGTAGCGCGGCTGATCGTCCGGCACCTTGCCGCCCAGTTGGGCGGTGATTTCCCGGGCGATCTTCAGAACCTCGATTCCCAGCATCGATACACGGTTTTTGGGTATTCTTGCAACCGGGCCGGATACCGAAAGGGCCGCCATGGTTTCCCCGTTCTCGTCGAAAATGACGCTGGCGATGCAGCGCATGCCGACGGCGGCCTCTTCATCATCGACCGCGTAGCCGGTCTTACGGATGCCGCGAAGCGCCCGCTTCAGCTCGCTCATCGAGACGATCGTCTTCTTGGTCTCGCGCTCCAGACCGCGCGAGCGGATCAGGCGTTCGACTTCCTCATCGGGCAGACGCGACAGCAGCGCCTTGCCGACGGCGGAGTTGTGGATCTTCGCGCGCCCCCCGGGCCGGGTGATCGCGCGCATGACCTTGTGGCATTCGACCTGGGCGAGATAGACGATTTCACCATTGTCGGAAATGGCGAGATTGCTGGTCTCGCCGCTGCTTTCCATCAGCCGGCGCATATAGGGCCTGGCGACACTCACCAGATCGCGCGAGCGAATGAAGCTGGCGCCCACCTGAAACGCCTGCACGCCGATCAGCCACACGCTGCGTTCGGTGTCGAAGCGCACATATTGCTCGTTCTGCAGCGTCGTCAACAGCCGGTGCGCCGTCGATGTCGGCAGGCCGACGGTCTGCGCCATTTCGCTCAAGGTCAGGCCATGGGCGTGTTCGCACAGGCAGTTCATCAGCCGCAGGGCGCGGGTCAGGGACTGCACCTGGCCGGCCGGCCTCACCATCTTCCCCACAGGCCCGCGCGAGGCCCCGCAGCCGGCCCGGCGCTGTGGCAATTTCACGATATCCGCCATGTTGCGTATCACCCCCCGAATATCCGGCGAACGGTTTCATGCAGGAACCGGGAGGCCCCCCGCGTCCGCTGCCTGTTTCCGGCCCGCGCCCCGCGGGACCTGAAACCCGAAAACGCACCGCTCGTTCGGTCCGCTCCGCCAACAACCAGCATCGATACTACACCATTATATAATTCCGAAAAGGCGCAATGCCTCGAATGTTTTTGAATTATACTTCATTTTAACGTGAGGGCCGCCAAAATAACGGCAGTATTTCGCATCCATTCGCATCCATGAGCGCGCCGCTCCCGATTCCGCCGTTGCGCCAGGTGCCCAGGAGCGCCGCGCGACGCCGTTTTATCGGGCTGGCTCCGCCGCGTTCCATCATGCGGATTGCCTGCATCCGGCGCACCGGCCGCCGGCTTGCACAGATTTTCACCCCTTCAGGAAGGAGTGCAGCGCCCTTGCGCCACCGCGCCTTGTCGCTTGCAGGCCGCCCTGCCAGGCAGTAGACAGTCAGGAAACGCCACACCATCACACGAAGCCAGCGGAGAGACATGTCGATGAACAAGACGGCGCACAACGCGGCGCGCGCAACCCGGGGTCCTGCGGGCCTGGGCGCGGATTTCGCCCCCCTCGATATCCATGCCCAGATCGAGCGGACCGGGATCAGGGGCCGCCACCTCACCTTCATCGACGATCTGTCGGGCGATGAATTGTCGAACCTGTTCAAGACGGCCCATATGTTCGAGCCGTTCTGGCGCTCCAGAGTTCCATTGCTGGAGGGCAAGGTGCTGTGCGCCCTGTTCTTCCAGCCCAGCAGCCGCACCCGGTTTTCCCACGAGACCGCCATGCTGCGGCTTGGGGGCAGCGTTCTCACGGAATCCAATCCGCTGGTCAGTTCATCGGCCGCCAAGGGCGAATCCCTGCATGATGCGCTGCGGGTCATTTCGCAATATGCCGACATCATGGTGCTGCGCCATCCCGACGACAAGGAGGTGCTGGCGACCATCGACGGCCTGGGGGCCGACGCCTCGCCGATCATTTCCGGCGGCTATGGGGATGTCACCCATCCGACCCAGGGGCTGCTCGACATGTATACCGCGTGGCGCGCGCTGGGCGGCAGCTTCGAAGACATGTGCGTGATGATCGCAACCCCCGATCTGTCGCGGGCGCGCTCGGGCCAGTCCTTCGGCCTCGGGCTGGCGCGCATGGGGGTCAGGCTCATCTATTGCGGCACCACCGGTCTGAGAACCCCGGAGGTCATTCGCAAAAAACTCGACAAGATGGGCGCGAACTATGTCGAGCACAACGATCTGACGCTCGATCAGCACGAGCAGATGATCGCCGATGAAGGGGTGCAACTGGTTTATCTGCCCGGCTGTTCGGTGAAAAAGGGCGATCCGGGCCGCGACGATTTCCTGAAAAAGATGCAAGCCTATCATTTCAATCTGGAGGGCCTGGAAAAACTGAAACAGAAAACCGGGCGCACCATCGGCATCATGCACTCGCTGCCGCGCAATGAAGGCGAGTTCGATTTCGCCATCGACGACAGCCCGCACCAGCTTTATTTCAAGCAGATCGGGTTTTCCGTGCCGTTGCGCATGGCGCTGCTGGCGAGCATCGCGGGCACATAGGCAAGTCCGTGGCCATGAGCGAACATCCGCGCATCCATATCATCGGCACCGGCGGCACCATCGCCGGGCAAGGCGGTTCGCCCACCGATGAAGCCTATGAACCGGGCCGCATCGACACCGCTGAACTGCTCGATGCCGTCGAGGGTCTCAACCGGCGCGCGGAGATCAGCTCTGAAAGCCTGTTTTCGTCCGGATCGGAAGACCTGGGCCCCGAACAGTGGTGGACCCTGGCGCAGCGGGTCCAGGCGCTGTCGGAAAAATCCGATCCGGACGCCATCGTCATCACCCACGGCACCGACACGCTGGAGGAAGCGGCGTTTTTTCTCGATCTGGTCTGCAGGCCCGCAAAGCCCGTCGTCATGACCGCGGCCATGCGCCCGGCCACCGCACTGAGCGCCGATGGCCCGGCCAACATCGATCAGGCCGTGCTGGCGAGCGCGGGCCTGGCACGCACGCGCGAAGGGCGCGGCGTTTTCGTTTCCATGAACGGTCTGGTCCTGCCGGGCTGGCAGACGCTCAAGACGAACTCGCTGGGACTTGGGGCATTTGGCGCCTTTCCCGGCGGGCCGGCGGGGCGGGTGACGCGCTCACGCCTCATGCAAACCGGATCGCTTGCGCAATCCCCGGCAAGGGGCGACTTTCACGCATTGCTGAAAAAAGCCCCGCCGCTGCCCAAAGTGGGCATGGTTCTTCTCAACGCCGGGTGCGGAGCCGAGCCTCTTGCGGTGTGGCGGGCCAGCGGGTGCGCCGGGCTGGTCATTGCCGGGTTCGGCGCCGGGACCATGCCGTCCGGCGTCTGCGATCTCGCCCATCAAATGGCCGGGGACGATCTCATTATCGTCGTCTCGACGCGGGTCGGCGAGGGCACCGTGCTGCCGGAGAGCGCGCGGGTGAGGCGCGCATCGGGCCTGATCGCGGCCGGATTTCTGAACCCGCAGAAATCGGCCCTGCTGCTGTCGCTGGCCCTGGCCGCCGGGCTGGATCGGGACGGCATATCGGCACTTTTCGAACGGTTTTACGCAGCCCCCCAGGACTGATGCGCATCCGCCCCGCACCGGGCACAAGGAGTTCAGGTTCATGTCATCCGCCACCGCCCTTCCCGACCGTCTTCTGATCGCCGTTGGCGGCAACGCCATCCACCCCGCCGGGATCAAGGGCACATCGAAAGAGCAGGTCGATCTGGCGGCCGAAACGGGCAGAATTCTGCTGCCGATCCTGCAACTCAACAACCAACTGGTCATCACCCATGGCAACGGGCCGGGGGTCGGCAAGCTGCTCATGCGCAACGCGCTGGCCATTCACCGCGTCGTGCCCATGTCGCTGGATATCTGTGTCGCTGACACCCAGGGCGCGACCGCCTATCTGCTGGGCCAGGCCTTTGAGAATGCGTTGCGCGCGACCGGCAGCCGGCGCCATGTGGTCGGCCTCGTCACCCAGGTCGAGGTGGACCCGCGCGATCCCGCCTTCGACAATCCCACAAAGCCGATCGGCTACTTCTTCACCAGGGAAGAGGCCGACGGCCTGGCCGCGGAAATGGGCTGGACCATGAAGGAGGACGCCGGGCGCGGCTTTCGCCCCGTCGTCGCCTCGCCCGCGCCAAGGCACATCTGCGATATCTCGCTGGTCGATGAACTGATGAAGGCGGGCACCGTCGTCATTGCCGGGGGCGGGGGCGGCATTCCGGTCGTGCGCGACAAGCAGGGCCTGCGCCATGGCATCGAAGCGGTCATCGACAAGGATCTCACATCGGCGCTGATGGCCAATGTTCTGGGCATCGAGGTGATCATGATCTTGACGGCCGTTTCCAACGTGGCGATAAATTTCGGCACGCCGGACGAACGCGCGCTGGGCGAGATTTGCGCAAGCGATATCCGCGGACATCTGGGCGACGGGCAGTTTCCCGCCGGCAGCATGGGGCCAAAGGTCGAGGCCGCGCTCAAGTTCATCGAAGGCGGCGGGAAACGCTGCATCATCGCTCATCTCAATGAGGCGATGCCGGCCCTCCAGGGCGAAGCCGGCACCCACATCCTGCCCGACAACTAGATCATAAACTTTCAATACAGGGGAAACAGTCATGTCCGATGCCATACAGGGCGCCATTCACGACGCCGTCGAGGCCGCCCATCGCGCGCAGAGCGAATTTCTGGCCGAGCTGGTGAAAGTCGCCTCCGACAACCCGCCCGGGGACTGCGCCCCCCATGCCGCGCGCGCCGCTGAACTGCTGGAAGGTCTCGGTTTCGTGGTCGAGCACCACCGCGTGCCCGATGATCTGGTCGAGGCGAACGGCATGATTTCGGTCACCAATCTGGTGATCCGGCGGCGCCATGGCGAGGGCCCTGTGGTCGCGCTCAATTCCCATGGCGATGTGGTGCCCCCCGGCGATGGCTGGACCAGGGACCCCTATGGCGCTGAAATCGTGGACGGCCAGATGTACGGGCGCGGCGTGGCGGTGTCCAAATCCGATTTCGCCACCTACGCCTTCGCCCTGCTGGCGCTGGAACGGGCCGGCGTTCCGCTCAACGGCACGCTGGAGCTGCACTTCACCTATGACGAGGAAGCCGGCGGCGAGATCGGCCCCAAATGGCTGCTCGACGAGGGCATCTCCAAGCCCGACTACGCGCTGTGCGCGGCGTTTTCCTATGGCGTCGTGACCGCGCATAACGGCAGCCTGCATCTCGAGGTCGAACTGCGCGGCAAATCGGCCCATGCGGCCATGCCCCACACCGGCATTGACGCGCTGGAAGCGGCCAACGCCATTCTCTCCGCCATCTATGAGCACCGCAAATCCTATGCCGCCATCACGTCCGCGGTGCCGGGCATCCAGTCCCCTTCCGTTGTCGTGGGCCTGATCGAGGGCGGCATCAACACCAACGTGGTGCCGGACCTGATCAGGTTCCGGCTCGACCGGCGCATGATCCCGGAGGAAACCGGCGCGAAAGCGGAGCGCGAACTGCGCGGTGTGATCGACAGGGCGGCCGCCGCGTTTCCCGATGTGCGATGCAGCGTGCGCCGCATCCTGCTCGCCGAGCCGCTCAGGCCCGTCGGCGAAGCGGACCGGGTGGCCGGCATCTTCAGGCGCCACGCGACCCGCATCATGGGCGAGGAGGTGCAGACTGGCGGCGTGCCGCTCTATACGGATGCGCGCCACTATTCCCAGGCGGGCATTCCCACCGTGCTCTACGGCGCCGGCCCCCACGACATCCTGGAGGCCAACGCCCACCGGGCGGACGAACGCCTCAGACTGGACGATCTGCGCAAGGCGACCGAAGTCGTGGCCCTGAGCCTTGCGGAACTGCTGGGGTAGGGAGTGATCCAAATCTCGCCGCGGCCGAGGCCCCGCCGATCCTGCCGTCATTCCGGCGAAGGCCGGAAGCCGGCCCCACTCATCTTAACCACCTGTTGCTGCAATTCTGGATCCCGGCCTTCGCCGAGATGACGAACAACCTTCCCGCTACCCGACTACGTGCGGCGGCCGGGTTTCGCGTTCTGCCAGCTTGAATAGAGCAGCTTGAGGTTGTTGCGGATGACCGGGTTTTCGGGGTCCATCTTGTAAGCCGCCAGAAGCTCCTTGCGGGCCATATCGTAGTCGCCGCGCAGCATGTAGGAATAGCCCAGATTGTTGAGCAGCGACGGCGTGCGCCCGGCCAGCTTGATCGCGCGGTCGTAGGCGCGCGAGGCCAGGTCGAAACGGCGCAGCCGGTCATAGCTCGCCGCCAGGCCGATCCAGGCGCCGGGGTCCTTGCTCTGCATTTCAACGGCCCAGCGGAAATGCGACTCCGCCAGGCCATACTCGCCATTGCGATAGAACTTGCGCCCCTGCTGGATGGAATAGGCCGCGTCGGGAATGCGGACCCGTTGCCCGAGCCTGATCGTGTAGGGTTTCGATATGTCGTTATAATCGGCGAGCGCGGCGCGCTCGATCCTGTATTTGCGCGAGATCGAATAAAGCGTTTCGCCCTTGCGGACCCTGTGCACGACTTTGGTTCTGCGCTGGGCGGTCTTGCCCGGCTGGCCGACACTGTCGACACCCACCGGGCCATAGCGCGCGAAGATTCCCGACTGGTCCCCCTGGGTGGCGATACAGCCGCTCAGCGCGCTCGCCAGGAACGCCGCCATGACTGACTTCTTGAGTACGCCCACGCAAGCTGGAATACGACCGCCCCCGTCCATAACAGTGCCTCTTCTGCTGTGGTGCGCAGGGGAATGGATACTGCGCAAACTACGACCTTTAAGCTTATCACGGGATGCGCGCCCGCGACAAATCAGGCAGTGGATAACTTCGCCTTGCCGGATGCGGTGCGCAGGCGCATCCGCTATTGGCCGGCGCGCCCGCGCCCTGCCTCACGTCCACAGCATTCCGGCGCGGGGACTTGCACAATTTGTTTTGCGGTATAAGCTAGGGCGATCAATGCGGCTGAAAATCTTCTGTCAGTATTTTTTCGCCGGCATTGCCGCCGGAATTGCGAATGTGCGTGGCGCATGCACCGTTGTGCCGCGCAAGGGCGTGTGTTTCGCGATTGTCCGGTGATGTTCGTTTGTTGGGGGCCGTTTCATGTTTCGTGCGCACACGAAGGGGGCGTCTGTCTGTAAGGCGTTCAGAACACACCGGCGAACGGCGCCGGGCGGATCGGCCGGCGGGCAACGCGGGCCGTGGGGTGCCGGGGGGGTGTCTGTGCGCGCGGTCGCGGGCCTTGCGGTCCTGGTCGCGCTGTTGGCCGCCCTGCTGGCCGCGGCCCCGGCCGCGCACGCCCAGGGCTCGGCCAATGTCTACCGCATCGGCTCGGCCCAGAAGGCGGGGCGTTTCGTCGTTCCCATTTCCAAGTCCGAAACATTCAAGGTCGATCGCGAGTTCGGACAGGTTGTGATCGGCGATGCCGAAATTGCCGATGTCGTGCCGCTGTCGAACCGGTCGGTCTATGTGCTGGGCAAGAAAATCGGCACCACCAATCTGTCGATATACGATGCATCGAAAAATCTTCTCGCGGTCATGGATATCGAGGTGTCCCCGGACCTGCCCGCCTTGCGGCGGCAACTGAACCGCAATGTCGCGGGCTCGGTGATCCGGGTGAGCTCGCTCAACGGGCGGATCATGCTGAGCGGGACGGTGCCCAGCGCGGTGGCCCTCAAGCGGGCCATCACGATCGCCAAGCAATATGCGCCCAAGGACATCACCAACAACCTGAGCATCGGCAGGCCGCAGCAGGTGATGCTGGAGGTCCGCTTCGTGGAGGCGTTCCGCTCGGCGGGGCGCGAACTCGGGTTTCGCTGGGATGCCGTGTCCAACGGGTTCACGGCGGGCGTGGGTATCGCCGGTTTCGTTTCCAACAACCAGCCGTTCGGGACTTTCCTGGGGCGGCTGCTGGACAACGGCGTGCGCGTCGATCTGATCATCCGGGCGCTGGAACAAAAGGGGCTTGCGCGGCGGCTGGCGGAACCGAACCTGATCGCCCTTTCCGGAGACACCGCGAGCTTTCTGGCCGGCGGCGAGTTTCCCTTCCCGGTGCAGGCCGACAACAACCAGATAACCATCGAATTCAAGACATTCGGCGTCGGGCTTGCCTTCACGCCGACGGTGCTGGCCGACGGCATGATCAATCTCAAGATCGAGCCGGAGGTCAGCCAGCTCGATCCGATCAATTCATTGCGCCTGAACAACGTGCAGATCCCCAGCCTCATTGTGCGCCGCGCCAAGACGACGGTCGAATTGCGCGACGGCCAGAGCTTCGCGATCGCCGGCTTGCTGCAGACCAACAGCACCAAGGACCACCAGCAATTGCCGTGGATCAGCAGCGTGCCCGTGCTTGGCTCGCTGTTCAAGAGCTCCTCCTTTCTCAAGCAGGAGACCGATCTGGTGATTATCGTCACCCCGCGTCTGGTGCGCCCGGCAAAACCCGGCCAGCGGCTGGCCACACCGCTGGACGCAACCGTGCCCACGGGCGATCTGGAATATTTCGCCACCGGCAGACCGGAGAAAAAACGCATCCAGCCCAATTTCGGCAGGCCCACGGGCACCGTCACCGGACCCTATGGGCATATTCTTGATATCGGGGGAGACAGATAGCCATGACATCAGTTCGGCTCCGGTGCACCGGCCTGGCGGGCCTGTTCGTCCTGATTTCGATGTCGTTCACACCGGCGACGGCATCGGAGGACTACTGGACACGGTCAGAAGGCATCAGTTCGGGCGCCGGCGATGCGATCGCGCGCAACAGGGCGATCCAGACCATCGACCCGTGGCCGGCACATGCGG
>JALURZ010000209.1:0-6547 GCA_027058735.1 Hyphomicrobiales bacterium
GCGCCGCGCGGGGTCACCACAATCGGGTCCGGCGAGATTGCGCAGATCGTGGGCCGCGCGCCGGCATGCGCCAGTTATATTGTGATGACCCACTGCCACCGGCTCGATGAGGACATTTGCGCGGCCGTGCTGGCCCGGGGCGATGCGGCCTATCTCGGGCTGATCGGCTCGAAAACCAAACGCGCACGGTTTGAACACCGGCTGGCGGCGAGAGGGGTGAGCCGTGCGCGCCTGCGCGACATGCACTGCCCGATCGGCATTCCGGGCCTGACCAGCAAGACCCCCGAAGCCATCGCCGCCTCGGTCGCGGCCGATTTGCTGTTGCGCATGGAAGCGGCGCGGGACAGTTTGACAAAACAGACGAAGAAGGATGGTGATGAGCAAGGCAAACCCCTCGCACATGCGCAGGGCGGTTGAACTTTCCCGCACGCATATGAAAGCCGGAAAGGGCGGGCCTTTCGGCGCGCTCATCGTGCGCGGCGGCGAGATTATCTCCGAAGGCCACAACAAGGTGACCTCGGCCAATGACCCGACCGCGCACGCCGAGGTCGTGGCCATCCGCGAAGCCTGCCGCAAGCTGGGCGACTTTTCGCTGGCGGGCTGTGAAATCTACACCAGTTGCGAGCCGTGCCCCATGTGCCTTGCCGCGATTTATTGGGCGCGGCTGGAGGCGATCTACTTCGCAAACGATCGCAGCGCCGCCGCGCGCATTGGCTTTGATGACGATCATATCTATCGCGAAATCGGGCTGGATCCGGGCGAGCGGAGCATCCCGGTCATTCAGATGGCCTGCAGCGAGGCGGCCGCCGTGTTCGATGAATGGGCCAACATGCCCGACAAGGTGGCGTACTGAAACTCGAACAGGGCCCCGCGCGCCGGGGCAGGGGGGAACGTTGGCAGACAGACAAACGCCACAGCTCGAGTTGAGCGGTATCACCAAGGCCTATCCGGGCACGCTGGCCAATGACAATGTGGATCTGACGGTTCTGCCCGGCGAGATTCATGCCCTGCTGGGCGAAAACGGGGCGGGCAAGAGCACCCTGGTCAAGATCATCTACGGCGTCGTCAAGGCGGATGCCGGTGAAATGCGCTGGCTCGGCGATCGCGTCACGGTCAACAACCCCAGCGAAGCCCGCGCGCTGGGCATCGGCATGGTGTTTCAGCATTTCAATCTGTTCGAGACGCTGACGGTGGCCGAAAACATATCGCTCGGGCTCGACGAGCCCCACGACATCAAAACCCTGTCGGGGGAAATCATAACCATTTCGGAGCGCTACGGTTTGCCGCTCAATCCGGCCCGCCATGTTCATGCCCTGTCTGTCGCCGAGCGCCAGCGCGTGGAGATCATCCGCTGTCTGGTGCAAAACCCGAAACTGCTGATCATGGACGAACCCACATCGGTGCTGACGCCGCAGGAGGTGGACAGCCTGTTTGGCACCTTGCGCCAACTCTCGAAGGAGGGGTGCAGCATTTTGTACATTTCCCACAAGCTCGATGAAATCCAGTCGCTGTGCGATGCCGCGACCGTGTTGCGCATGGGCAAGGTGACGGCCCGTTGCACGCCGGCCAGGGAGACGCCGCGCTCACTGGCCGAAATGATGATCGGCTCCGCGTTGCCCACATGCAAACGCGCTTCCAGGGCCGGAAAATCCGAGACCGTGTTTTCGCTGAACGGCCTGAGCATGGTTTCCAGCGATCCCCACGGCACCGACCTGAAGGACATCACGCTGGAACTGGGCAGGGGCGAGATCGTCGCCATTGCCGGGGTCACGGGCAATGGCCAGAAGGAATTCCTGTGCGCGCTGAACGGCGAACAGGCCACCGCGGATGCCCGTATGATCGAGATGCTGGGCGAACCGATCGGCAAGCTTGGCCCGAAGGACCGCCGCATGCGCGGGATGGCGTTCGTGCCGGAGGAACGTCTGGGGCGCGGCGCGGTGCCGGAAATGTCACTGGCGATGAACGCGCTGCTGACCGGGTATCTCAGGAATCTCGTGCGGCGGGGATTCACCCGGACCGGCCATATTCGCTCCTTCGCGCGTGACATTCGCGAAGCGTTCAAGGTGAAGGCGCCGGACATTGATGTCGAAGCAAAAAGCCTGTCGGGGGGCAATCTGCAGAAATTCATCATCGGCCGCGAAATCATGCTCGATCCCAAGGTTCTGGTGCTCGGTTTTCCCACATGGGGTGTCGATGTGGGCGCGGCGGCGGCGATTCACCAGGCGATCATCGATCTGGCGGCGCGGGGCACCGCCATTCTGATCGTGTCGGAAGATCTCGATGAGCTGTTTGAAATCTGCGACCGCATCGCGGTCATCGCCGAAGGGCGGCTGTCGCCGTCCAAATCCACCCGCACCACCAATATCGAGGAAGTGGGCATGTGGATGAGCGGCGCGTTTGAAACAGGGGGGCATGCCCATGCGTCTTAAGCTGGAACCGCGCCCGGTCGCCTCGAAATGGATGGGTTACGCCTCCCCGCTGATCGCCGCCGGGCTGACCGTCATCGCGGCGTTCATCCTGTTTGGCGCATTGGGCAAGAATCCGCTCCTTGCCCTGTACACCTTTGCCATCCAGCCGCTGACCTCGCTTTACGGTCTGGCGGAACTCGCCATCAAGGCGACGCCCTTGGTGCTGTGCGCGCTCGGCCTGTCGGTGGGGTTTCGCGGCAATGTCTGGAACATCGGCGCGGAAGGGCAGCTGACCGTGGGGGCGATATGCGGCGGCGGCGTCGCGCTGTGGGCGTTCGGCAATGAAGGCTGGTGGCTACTGCCCGCCATGATTGTCGCCGGCGCGCTCGGCGGCATGGCCTATGGCGCCATTCCGGCCGTGCTGAAAAACCGGTTCAACGCCAATGAAATCCTGACCAGCCTGATGCTGACCTATGTGTCCATCCAGTTTCTCGGCTATCTGGTGACCGGCCCGTGGCGCGATCCCGAAGGCTTTAATTTTCCCCAGACCCGTCTGTTTGACACCGAATACGGCAGTTTGCCGATCCTGCTGGAGGGCACCCGGCTTCATGCCGGCGTCTTTCTGGCCGTTGCCGCGGTTATCGTCATCTGGGTCTTGATGTCGCGTACCTTCACCGGCTTTCAGATCGAGGTGGGCGGCCAGGCGCCCCATGCGGCCGCCTATGCGGGCTACAGCCAGAAGCGCGTGGTCTTGCTGAGCTTTCTCATCGGCGGCGGGCTGGCGGGTCTGGCGGGTCTGTCGGAAGTGGCCGGGTCCATCGGACAGTTGCAGCCGGTCATTTCGCCGGGCTACGGGTTCGCCGCGATCATTGTCGCGTTTCTCGGCCGGCTGCATCCTCTGGGGGTCCTGTTCGCGAGCCTGTTGATGTCGCTGATGTATATCGGCGGCGAGTCGCTGCAGATGAACCTCAATCTGCCGCTCGCCGTTACCGGTGTGTTTCAGGGGCTGCTGCTGTTTTTCGTATTGGGATCCGATGTGCTGATCCGCTATCGCATCACTCTGGGATCCGGGCGCAGGGAGGCGCAGGTCTGATGGATGGTATCGACACCGCTGTTGCCATTGCGGCCGGCACGATGCGCGCGGGCACGCCGCTTGTGCTGGCCGCCCTGGGGGAACTGATCACCGAGAAATCCGGCGTTCTCAATCTCGGCATCGAAGGCATGATGCTGGTGGGCGCGGTTTCCGGCTTTATCGTCACCGTGTTGACCGGCAGCGTTTATCTGGGCGTCTGCGCGGCCATAATCGCGGGCATGCTGATGTCGCTGATATTCGGCGTTCTCACATTGTCGATGATGACAAATCAGGTCGCAAGCGGCCTGGCGCTGACCATTTTCGGTGTCGGCCTCAGCGCCTTCATGGGCATCAACTATGTGGGCACGCCGATTGCCGGCCTGAAGCCAATCGCCATTCCGGTTTTGAGCGACGTTCCCGTTATCGGCCCCGTCCTGTTCAATCAGGACCTGCTGGTTTACGCCTCCTATCTGCTGTTTTTCGCCATTGCCTGGTTTCTCTACAGGACGCGCTGGGGCCTGATCCTTCGCGCGGTCGGCGAGACCCACGATGCGGCCCACGCAATCGGCCATCCGGTTATTCTGATCCGCTATCTGGCGGTCATGTTCGGTGGCGCCATGGCGGGCCTGTCGGGCGCTTATCTGTCTCTCGTCTACACGCCGCAATGGGCCGAAAACATGTCGGCGGGGCGCGGCTGGATCGCGCTGGCGCTGGTGGTCTTCGCCACCTGGCGCCCGGGCCGCGTGCTGCTCGGGGCGTATCTTTTCGGCGGCATCACGATATTGAGCCTGCACGTCCAGGCGCTGGGCTACAATGTGTCCTCGCATCTGATCGCAACCCTGCCCTATCTGGCGACGATTGTGGTTCTGGTCATCATTTCGAGGGACATAACCAAGATCAAACTCAATGCGCCGGCATCTCTCGGGCGGCCCTTCCACCCGACGTTGTGAAGGCGGACACAAAGGGCGGGCGCGACAATGACAGGGATGATAAACCGGTTTGCCAAACGGCTTGCGGCGGGTCTGGCAGCACTTTGCGCCGCCGCCGTTCCGGCCCTGCCGGCGGGCGGCCAGCCGCTCAAGGTGGGCTTTGTCTATGTCACCCCGGTGGGAGACGCCGGGTGGACCTATCAGCACGACCTTGGCCGGCGCGCGGTGGAACAGGCATTCGGCCGGAAGGTCGAGACGACGGCTGTGGAAAGCGTGGCCGAAGGCGCGGACGCGGCCCGGGTGATCCGCGAACTGGCGGCCAGCGGCAACAGGATCATTTTCACCACCTCGTTCGGCTACATGAACCCGACCATCGCGGTTGCCCGGAATTTCCCCGCGGTTGCGTTCGAGCATGCCAGCGGCTACAAGCGCTCGAAAAATGTATCCACCTATCTTGGGCGCTTTTACGAGGGCCGCTACCTGACCGGACTGGTGGCCGGCAAGATGTCGAAATCCGGCATTGTCGGATATGTCGCCGCGTTTCCCATTCCCGAAGTGGTGCGCGGCATCAATGCGTTCACGCTCGGATTGCGCGCGGTCAACCCAAAAGCGCAGGTGCGCGTGATCTGGACCTCGTCGTGGTATGACCCCGGCAAGGAGCGCGAGGCGGCCGAAGCGCTGATCGCGCAAGGGGCGGACATATTGACCCAGCACACCGATTCCACCGCCGTCGTGCAGGCCGCGGAAGATCGCGGCGTCTACGCCATCGGCTATCACTCCGACATGTCTAAATACGGTCCGCGCGCGCAGCTCACGGCCTCAACCCACAACTGGGCAAACTATTACATAAAACGGGTCCGGCAGGTCATTGATAAGACATGGCGTTCAACCGATACATGGGGGGGAATAGGTGAGGGCATGGTGGCGCTGGCGCCGTTTGGCGATGCGGTGCCCGAGACGGTGCGGAGGCTGGTGCGGGAAAAAACCGCGGCGATCGCCGAAGGCCGCCTGCATCCGTTCACCGGCCCGGTGCGCGACAACAACGCGGTTGTGCGCATCGCGGCGGGCGAGACCCTGAGCGACGCGCAATTGCTGAAAATCGACTGGCTGGTGCAAGGGGTAACCGGCACGCTGCCAAGGTAGCGTTTTGAACGGACCCGAAAACCCGCCGCAGGAGGCTGAACATGAGCGCGAATATCCTGGACTGGCTGAGCCTGCTGGTGCGCTGGGCCCATGTGATGGCCGGCATCGCGTGGATCGGGTCATCGTTTTATTTCATCTGGCTGGACGCCAGCCTGCGCAAGCGCGATCCGAAGGACAAGACCCTGGCCGGCGAAAGCTGGATGGTTCACGGCGGCGGGTTCTATCAGGTCGAAAAATACCTCGTGGCGCCGAAAACCATGCCCGAGCAGCTCCACTGGTTCAAATTCGAGGCCTATTTCACATGGATTACCGGCATGGTGCTGCTGGCCATCATCTATTACTGGGGCGCGGAAGTTTTCTTGATCGACAGATCGCGCATGGCGCTGACGCCCTGGCAGGCGATCGGCCTGAGCGCGGCCTCGCTGGCCGCCGGCTGGATTGTCTATGACCTGATGTGCCGCTCGGCGCTGGGGCGCAATTTTTCGCTGCTGGCGGTGGCTCTGTTCGTGCTCATTGCCGTTGCCGCATGGGGCTACGCCAGCGTGTTTTCGGGCCGTGCCGCCTTCATCCATATCGGCATATTCATCGGCACGATCATGGCCGCCAATGTGTTCTTCATCATCATCCCCAACCAGAAAAAAACGGTGGCCGCCCTGATCGACAAGCGCGAGCCGGACCCGGCCTGGGGGGAGCAGGCCAAGCAGCGCTCCGTGCATAACAACTACCTGACGCTGCCCGTCGTCTTCATGATGATCTCCAGCCACTATCCCATGACATTCGGTCATGCCTATGGCTGGGTCATCGCGCTGGGCATCGTGCTGGCGGGCGCACTTGTGCGGCTGTTCTTCAATACCCACAATACCGGCACGCTCACACCGGGCGCCATTGCGGCGATCCCCGTGGCCGGCGCCATCGTCGGCGCGCTGGTTTTTTTCACCGCCCAGCCTCAAGGTAGCGCCGGACTTGGCGAGCCTGTGGAATTTGCCGAAGTGAAT
>JALURZ010000209.1:6557-9330 GCA_027058735.1 Hyphomicrobiales bacterium
TGAATGCGATCGTGGCGACCCATTGCAGCGCCTGTCACAGCGCGCGTCCGACCAATGAAAACTTCGACAAGCCGCCGGGCGGCGTGACCTTTGACAGCCCCGAAGAGATCCGCAAATACGCCGCGCGCATCCGCGCCCAAACGTCTGTCAGCAAAGTCATGCCCCTTGGCAACGAAACCAATATGAGCGATGAGGAGCGCGATACCCTCAACCGCTGGGTGCTGCAGGGTGCGCCGCTGAAATGAGCCGCGCATCCGGCAACACCGGATCAATGATCTGGATAAAGGACCCGCTGGCGGTGCTGGCCAGAGGCGCCGAACGCGGCGTGGTCGTCGATGGCGCGCGCATTGTCGAACTGGTCGCCCGGGGCCGCGAACCCGCCGGCGGGCAGCGGCGAACCCTCGAAATCTTCGATGCCTCGTCTCATGTGCTGTTGCCGGGCCTCATCAATGCCCATCATCACTTTTACCAGACCCTGACGCGCGCCTTTTCGCACGCTATCGACAAGCCGCTGTTTGCCTGGCTGCAGGCGCTCTATCCGGTCTGGGCGCACCTGACGCCCGACATGATTGCCCTGTCGAGCCGGCTGGCGCTGGCGGAACTGCTGCTGTCGGGATGCACCTGCGCCAGCGATCATCACTATCTGTTCACGGACGCGCTGGGGGATGCGATCGAGATACAGGCCGGTGCCGCGCGCGAACTGGGGGTGCGTGTCGTGCTCACCCGCGGCTCCATGAGCCTGTCGGTGGACGATGGCGGTCTGCCCCCAGCCGGCGTCGTGCAGGACGAGGCTTTCATTCTCGCCGAGAGCGAACGCGTCGTTGACCAACTCCATGACGCCGGGGAGGGCGCGATGGTGCAACTCGCGCTTGCGCCGTGCTCGCCGTTTTCGGTGAGCGAGGAATTGATGCGCGAGAGCGCCGCGCTGGCGCGGCGAAAATCGGTACGGCTGCATACCCATCTTGCCGAGACCCATGAAGAAACCGAATTCTGCGCGTCGCGGACGGGGCTGCGGCCGCTCGATTATCTTGAACACGTGGACTGGCTGAAGGACGATGTGTGGCTCGCCCACGGCATCCATTTTAACGATGCGGAAATCGCCCGGCTGGGCGCCGCCGGGTTGGGCGTGGCTCATTGCCCGTCCTCCAACATGATTCTTTCATCGGGCCTGTGCCCGGTCCGCAAGCTGGAGGCCGCCGGTGTCGCGGTCGGCCTGGGGGTGGATGGATCGGCCTCCAACGATGCCTCCAACATGATCCAGGAAGTCCGTCAGGCCATGCTGTTGCAGAAGCTGGGCACAGGCGCGGATGGCGTCGGTCACTTGCAGGCGCTGAACTGGGCGACGCGCGGGTCCGCGCGCTGTCTGGGACGCGACGATATCGGCGAAATTACCGTTGGAGGGCAGGCGGACCTGGCGTTGTTCCAGCTTGACGAGCCGCGCTTTTCAGGCGCGCAGGACCCTCTGGCGGCGCTCGTTTTGTGCGGCGCCACGAGAGCCGACGCCGTCATGGTTGGCGGTGAATGGCGGGTCCGCGACGGCGAGATTGTCGATCTCGACCTTGAGCGGCTGATGGCCCGTCACGCTGAGGCGGCGCGGGTCCTGCGGGCGAAGTCCGGCAGCGCAAATGCCGGCGATGGCCGGTTTTAGGCGCGCATTCTGGGGCTACTTCGCGGCACGCAACCGGGCGAATCCCGCATCGAGGTCGCGTTTGAGATCATCGACATCTTCAAGCCCGATGTGAAAACGCAAGGCAGGCCCCCCATGGGGCCAGGTGGTGGCCGTGCGGTAGGAGCGCGGATCGAACGGCACCACGAGGCTCTCAAATCCGCCCCAGGAAAATCCCATGCCGAAATAGTCGAACCCGTCCAGCATGGCATCGACCGCGGCGCGTTCGGCCGGCTTGAGGATCACGGAAAACAGGCCCGAGGCCCCGTCGAAATCGCGTTTCCAGATCTCGTGGCCGGGTGAGGCGGGCAGGGCCGGATGCAGGACCCGCTCGACCTCCGCGCGCCCCTCGAGCCATTGCGCCATTTCGATGCCGGACGCCATGTGGCGTTTGAGCCGCACACCCAGGGTGCGCAGGCCCCGCAAGCCCAGATAAATATCGTCGGGTCCCACGCATTGCCCCATGGCTTCGTAGTCCCCGTGCAATTTCGGCCACAGGGCTTCGCCCACCGTGATCGCGCCCAGCATGGCGTCGGAATGGCCGACGATGTATTTCGTCGCCGCCTGAATGGAGATATCGACACCCGCCTCGAGCGGCCGGTAGAAATATGGCGACGCCCAGGTATTGTCCATGACGACCAGCGCGCCGGCATCATGCGCGGCGGCGACGATGGCCGGGATGTCCTGCATTTCGAAACTCTGCGAGCCGGGGGACTCGGTGAATACAATTGTGGTGTTGTCTCTTATGAGCGCAGCGATGTCGGCGCCGGCCAATGGATCGTAATATGTTGTTTCAATACCGAAACGCTTGAGGATGCCGTCGCAGAACAGCCGCGTTGGGCGGTAAACGGCGTCGCTTACCAGAATGTGATCGCCGGCCCGGGTAAAACACAGCAGCGCCGTTGAAATGGCGGCCATGCCGGAGGGGGTGAGCTTGGTGCCGTGGCCGCCTTCGAGCTGGCTCAACGCGGCCTCGAGCGCGCGCGATATCGGGGTGCCGCGCCGGCCATATATGTATTCCTGGTTTCGCGACCGCAGGCTGGCGGCGTCGGGATAAAGAACGGTCGAGGCATGATAGATTGGCGGATTGACGAATCCGTGATTGGC
>JALURZ010000210.1 GCA_027058735.1 Hyphomicrobiales bacterium
GCCATTGCCGGCGGCGGCCTGGCGATCGATGACCACGACCCTGAAGCCGGTGCCCGACGTCTTTCCGGCAAGGGCGAGGGCGAGCGTCAGGCCCGCCAGGCCGCCGCCGGCAATGGCCGCATCGAAGTCCGCAACATTGGTGTTTTCTGCCATTCGGGTTCTCCGGCCGGGAGGCTTGTCTGGATTGTCCCGCCGCGCCATAAGGGTATCTCGAACGCGCCGGCGCGCAGTACACGCGAATTGTCACAAGGCGCGGTCGGCGGCGCCCATTCTAACCACAGGGACCCGGCCATGACCACTGCCGTCACGACCATGCTTGAGACGCTGGACCTTGAGCGGCTTGAGGAGAATCTCTATCGCGGCGTCAGTCCGCAGGTCGGCTGGCAGCGGGTCTATGGCGGCCAGGTCATCGGTCAGGCGCTGGTGGCCGCCGGGCGCACGGTGGACGGGCGCCCGGCGCATTCGCTGCATGGCTATTTCATGCGCCCGGGCGATCCGGAAATCCCGATCATCTACGAGGTCGACCGCTACCGCGACGGGCGCAGCTTCACCACCCGGCGCGTGGTCGCGATCCAGCATGGCAAACCCATTTTCACCATGGCGGCCTCGTTTCACGGCGCCGAACAGGGGTTCGATCACCAGATCGCAATGCCCGATGTGCCGGAACCCGAAGAGTTGCCGAGCGAGCTTGAGATCCTGGGCCGCTTTCCCGATACGATTCCCGCCAATATCCGCGCCTATTTCGAGCGTGAACGGCCCATAGAGTTGCGCCCGGTGGGCCTGCGCGACTATCTCAATCACAAAAAAAGCGAACCGGTGCAGCATGTCTGGATCCGGGCCAGCGCCGAGATGCCCGACGATGTGGCGCTGCACCAGTGCGTGCTGGCCTATGCGTCGGATTTCACCCTGCTCGACACCTCGCTGCTGGCCCATGGCCGCTCGGTGTTTGATCCTGACCTGCAACTGGCGAGCCTCGACCATGCGCTGTGGTTTCACCGCCCGTTCCGCGCCGATGAATGGCTGCTCTATTCGCAAGACAGCCCCAGTGCGTTCGGGTCGCGCGGGTTCAACCGCGGCAGCATTTTCACCCGCAAGGGCGTGCTGGTGGCATCGGTTGCCCAGGAAGGCCTGATCCGCAAGCGCTAGAGCGTGTCTTTGTTATACGGAACCATTTGATGGACCATATAACAAAGACACGCTCTAGCCGACCGAGCAGGAGGCGCCGCCCAGCACGCAGAACTGGGAGCAATAGGGGTGATTGAGCTTGACCTCGCCCGACCTGAACATCCGCCCGTCGGCACGCGCGGCTTCTTCCAGGGTCGGCGCCATTTCAAAATCATCGTCATAGGGCAGCAGCGTGCAGGGCAGCACGACCGGGCTCTGCGCGCCCTTGCGCTTGATGATCATCCGGCTTTTCGCGCACATCAGGCTGTCGGGCTCAACGCCCAGAATGCCCCAGCAACTGGTGGTGATTTCCGGCACGTCGCGGTGTTCGTTCATTTCGGGAAACAGCACCAGGTCAGCCGGATCGTACGCATCGATCGCAAGCCCGGTCTCCGCGAACAAGGCGCAGTAGCCCGCCCGCGATGCGGCTTCGTCCTCGCCCCAGCAGGTACGCCCGGCAACGGCTATGTTGAAGCCGTTCGCCGCCAGCCATTTGAGCCCCTCGATCACCTTGACCCAGCTTCCCCGCCCGCGCTCGCGTTCGTGACAGACTTGCGTAAAATGATCGAGCGATACCCGCAGGGACAATTTTGCGCCGTGCCGGGCATTCAGCTCCAGCAGCGCGTCTTTCACGTGCGCGCGCTGCATCGGCTGCATCGCATTGGTGAGAATGAGGACGCGGAAGCCCCGCGCCAGCGCGTCCGCCGCCATGTCGATGATGTCCGGGCACATGAACGGCTCGCCGCCGGTAAATCCGATTTCCGACGTGTTCAGGCCGAGGGCCTCGATTTCATCGAAATAGGCCGCCGCCTCGCCGGCCGTGAAATAGGCGAGCCGGTCGTTGGTCGGGCTCGATTCGATATAGCAGTTGACGCACTCGATATTGCACAAGGTGCCGGTGTTGATCCACAGGGTTTCGAGCCGGGTCAACTCGACGCTGGCGCGCGGTTCGCCCCGGGCCGTAAAGTCCGGATCGCGAAACTTGAACGGCGTCAGGGCGTATGTTTCACCGTCGTCTGGAAGGGGTGCTTCGTACATAACGCGCGGAACCTAACATAGCGGGAGAGATCATGGCACCCAACAGTTTCGCAATCACGCAATTGTCATTTGGGCGGATTTTCGACCCCTCTCTGGCGCAGCGGGGCGCGGTTGTGATAGAAACGGTGCGGGCGGGCGTAGTTCAGTGGTAGAACGTCAGCTTCCCAAGCTGAATGTCGTCGGTTCGATCCCGATCGCCCGCTCCAGTTTCCCCGGTTTTCAGACATCTGCGGCCGGCCCCGGATTCACACATAGGCGATGTTCGAAACACGCGCGCGGCGCAGTTTTTCAAGGCGGTCCCTGCGGCGTTCCAGATGGGCGGGAAAGTCCACCGCTCTGCGCCGCCGGCACGGGCCGACGTAAGACGTGCTCACGATGAATTCGCGCGGCGCGGTGAGGACCGTGTGCATGTGGGCGTAGAGCGCGCGCGGCGCGATCGGCTTGGCCAGGATATCGTTGACCCCGGCATCGCGCATTTTCAGCACCCTGCGGTGATTGGGCATGGCGGTCAGCAGCAATATGGGAACGGTGCGATTGATGCAGCGCGGGTCCCAGCGCACGGCACGGGTGAAATCGGCGCCATCGAGCGTATCGAGAAAAAAATCGAGAATCACCAGATCGATCCTGGCATGATTGATAATCCGGCGCGCCTTTGACACGCTTTTGGCTTCAAGGATGGTCGGCACGCGAAAGGCGATCAGAATCTGGCGGATGATCTGGCGCATCTGCCGGTTGTTCTCGACAATGAGAACGCTGGTGCGCTCGAAAGGCGTCATGGCCGCATGCCTCGTTTGGGGCCGGCTTGCGCGCGCCGGCGATCCGCACGAGCAGATCAGGACAGTTTGAAGATTTGGTTAGGAGCGCGGATTCACGATGTGTTGCCCGGCGAGGCCGCGGCGCGGCGGCGCCAACGTGCAGGCCGGCGCGCGCGCTTGTGCTGGCGAAACACGCGGCTCAGCCCATGGTCGGTTTTCTCCCAGTAGAACGGCCGGGTGATGAACTGCCACAGCGCCAGATAGGCGCCGATGGAAATCAGCAGCCAATAGAGCGGGATGAACCAGATCTGGTTCTTGATGCGCGCATAGGGGCGGCGTTTCAGGGCAAGGGCGCCGGCGGCGATCGAAATGCCGTAGCCCGCCAGGAGCACGACGCCGTCGATGCCGCCAAGCAGCATGATGGGCCAGGAGGTGAGCGTGCCAAGGGTATAGCCGCTGAACAGGCCCAGCGGCACGAAAACGAAGAACCACGGGTGCACCAGGGCCGCGATCACGACGGCGGCGGTCAGCACCTGAAACGCCACAAACCCCAGCGGCCCCAGTTCGCGCCAGAGCGCGGCGGGATTGCGCATATGCACGAAATAGGTCTGGATCCAGCCCTTGAGCCAGCGGGAGCGCTGGCGGATCCAGCCGCCAATCGAGCAACTGGCTTCTTCATGGGTATCGGAATCCAGCACCCTGGCCCGGTAGCCCCTGCGCGCCAGCCGGATGCCGAGATCGGCGTCTTCCGTGACATTATGCGGGTCCCATCCGCCGATCGCCTTCAAGATGGCGGTCTTGAAATGGTTTGATGTGCCCCCCAGCGGCAACGGCAGCCGAAAGGCCTCCAGGGCCGGCATCAAGAGATCGAACAGGGTCGCGTATTCGATGGCGAACTGCCGGGTGAGCCAGTTTTCATTGGCGTTGTAATAGGCAAGGCGCGCCTGCAGGCAGGCGACGTCCTCGTCGCTGTTGTGAAAAGTGTCGAGCGCCGCGCGAAGCTGGTCGGGGTCGGGCCGGTCTTCGGCGTCATATATGACGAGATAGTCCCCGCGCACAAACGGCAGTGCGAAATTGAGCGCCTTGGGCTTGGTCTGCGGCCGCGACGCGGGCACAGTCAGAAACTCGAAATAACCAGGCAGGTTGAGCGCCTTGGCCGCGGCGATGGTCGTCGTGTCCTCGGCTTCCATGATGAATTTGATATCGAGTTTTTCGCGCGGATAATCGAGGTCCAGGAGCGCTTTTGCCAGATGCGGCAGCATGCGCGCTTCGCGAAACAGCGGCACCAGAATGGTATAGACCGGCAGGGCATCGTCGCCGATGCGTTGGCGCGGCGGTTCGCCGGTTTTGCCGGGCCCGCCGCGCAGGGCATGGAGAATGGCCAGCCCCCGCAGGGCGATCACGGACAGAAAACAGACGCTCAGCACGATATTGGCGAGCACCATGGTCTTGTAGGGTTCAAAATAGCCGCCCGCCGCAATCAGCAGGGCGAAACCGGCCAGGATCACGGACTGGGCGCGGGTCAGCGGACGCCGGGCGCTGAATTCCGGTGTGGTGTCACCCAGGGACGAGATTGCGCGTTCGCTCAGCGCCCGGGGGAAGCGGCGCAGCAGTGTCTGGCGGATATCGCGCGGCGTGGTCATGGCGATGGGCGTGGCAATTCTGGGAAAATCGCGCGCGAACCGCGCACGCGGCGCCACGCGCCTGCGGTGCTCGCTGGCGCTGACGAACTCGACGCCCTCGGGGCTTTCGCCGATGGGCAGCAGTCCGTTGGCGATATAGTCGTCGATGTTTTCGGGCTTTATCAGGTGGCGGGGAGGCAGTTCGGCATCGAGATCGCTGAACGGCAGGTCGCGCGACTGGGCAAGGGCGCGATAATAATCGAGGGGACGGACGATCTCGTTGGCGATCAGCACGGCGCCAAGCGACACGCCGCGCCTGCGCGCCAGGATGCGGGCCTCGATCAACAGGCGCGGCGACACGTTCGCCTGGTTGACCAGCACGTCGTCGAGGGTTTGCCTGGCCCCGAGAAGCTGCCGGGGCGGTATTTTCCGCGTTGACGGCGGGGTATAGGTGCGCACGATCGCGCGCGGTGCGCGGTCGGGCGCGCGCCGTATCGATTCCTGTTCGGGAAATTCCTGTTCCGATCCTGAAATCTGCTGTCTCCCATGGACACGGCGATGCGAAAAATACTAGATTGCCGCCTCGCCCCCGAGCCCTGCTGCTGTTGTCTTCGCGAACACTAAAATACCGGCATCATGGGGGCAAGACGGCAGACCGGTTTGTCACCAGCTATGCTCAAGCGACGCGGTTTTCGGATATGTTCGATGGGCATGCGGTCTCAACCGGCGGGGGGGAGTGAACAGACATGAACTGGCGCGGTTTTGCGGGTGCAGCCTTGTTTGCCGCTCTGGTGGCATCGGTCCTTGCCGTGGCGCCGGCGGTTTTTGCCCAGTCGCCGCTGCCCAGTGTGCCGGGTTTCTGGCGCATCGACAAATTCCGGGCCAAACCGGCGATACCGGAGGGAACGAAAATCCGGTTTGTCACCACCGCCGATTATCCGCCGTTCAATTATCGCGACGAATCAGGAACCCTGACCGGGTTTAACATCGAAATCGCCCGCGCCATATGCAGCGTGCTCGATCTGCAATGCAGCTTCAAGGTGCGCCGGTGGAGCCAGTTGATTCCGGCGCTGGAGCGCGGGGCGGCCGACGCCATCGTCGCTTCGCTCGCCATCAGTGCGCGCAACCGCCGGCGCCTGTCGTTCAGCGATCGCTACTATCTGACGCCGGCGCTGTTTGCGGTCCGCCTGGAGAGCAAACTCCAGACCATGACCCCGAAGCGTCTTGCCGGGCGCAAGGTGGCCGTCATTGAGGGCACGAGCCACGAGGCGTTTCTCAGGGCCTTTTTCGGGCGCGCGCGGATCGTGAAATTCGCGGCCGCGGCCGAGGCGCGCGAGGCGCTGCGTATCGGCAAGGTCGATGCTGTCTTTGGCGACGGCATGTCGCTGATGTACTGGCTGGCGGGCACCGCATCGCGCAAGTGCTGCCGCTTTGCCGGCGGGCCGTTTACCGAAAGCCGCTATTTCGGCGAAGGCGTGGGCATCGCGGTCGCGAAAGGCAATCAGCGGCTGGTCGATATCCTCAATTACGGCCTCGACCGCATCCGGGTCCAGGGCAGTTTCGAAAATATTTTCCTGCGTTATTTTCCAACCAAGATGTACTGAGCCGCGCGCCTATTTGTTGCGGAACGGTATCATCAAACACCACAGAAGGCGGCTTGGGCTGCTGTCGGGATATTTCGGCAGGCCGATGGTCATGGCGTCGTGGCCATCGCGCGGCTGCGCGATATAGGTGCCGAAAATCCTGTCCCACACGGACAGATTGAACCCGTAGTTGGAATCGGTTTCATCGCGGTGGACCGAATGATGCACCCGGTGCATGTCCGGCGTCACCACGAACAGGCGCACGAAGCGGTCGAGCGGGCCTGGAAAACGGACATTGGAATGATTGAACATGGCCAGGCCGTTCAGCATCACTTCAAATATGAAGACCGCGACCCCGGCCGGCCCCAGCAGCGCGATCACCGCCATCTTGTAGAGCATCGACAAGACGATTTCGATGGGATGGAACCGCAGTCCCGTGGTGACGTCGATGTCGCGGTCGGCATGGTGCATCTGATGGACCAGCCACAGGACCGGGATCTTGTGGGAGGCGACGTGCTGAACATAGATGGCCAGATCAAGCAGGATGACGGCGGCGAGGACTTCTATCCATGGCGGCAGCGCCACCAAGGCAAACAGCCCGTACCCCTTTTCGTTGAGCCAGAAGGCGAAGCCAAGGGCGAGGATGGGAAACAGAATGCGCAAGACCAGCGAATCGATGGCCACGATCGTCAGATTGGTGAACCAGCGCAGGGGCTTTTGTTCCACCAGATCGCGCTTTGGCGCCAGCACTTCCCACAGGCCCATGACCGCGAGGACACCGCCGAAAAATGCAAACCGGATGATGGCTTCATTGGGAATTTCGGTCATGAAACCGGATGCGAAGAAGAAACAGGAAATCCTAATATAGCGATTTACGTTGGAATTACGAGGCCGGCGGGGCGTTGAAACTTGTTCACAGTTTCATGTGGCGCGCGCGCGCGGCGCGTTCGATTGCCGCGACCGCCAGCTTGTCCAGATCGAGCCGGTCGCGCAGCATCTGCAAAAAGCGCAATTCTTCCTGCTCCAGCGACAGATCCGCCGCCGCCACTTCCACCGCCAGCGCGTAGGCCGTCTCGTGGAGTTTTTCGGGCAGCGCTTCGGCGACCAGCCCGAGCAGCGCCTCCAGCCCCCCTTCGGCGCTCAGAATCTCGCCGCACTCCTCGGCCGTGTGCACCAGGCGTTCGGGATCGAAATCGGAAAAAATGGGCACGCTTTGGACCAGCGCGCCGATCTTGGCGTATTCGCGCTCGGTGATTTTTCGGTCCACCGCCGATATGGTCACCATCACATAGATCAGGGCGGTGTGGTGATTGATGACCTGGGACATGGGGCGGTGCTCCTGTTGGGGGATTGAAGCCGGTGTGGCCAGCCGGAAGGGCAAGAGGGGGATGTGGAACCAAATGGTCCGTGTGTCAAGGTGGTTCGGCGCGGCGCGGATGGCTTCGCATTGACTGTGTGAGCGTGCGCCCCTAACGTCCGCTGCGCGTATGGGGCAGGTGTGAACGGGCGATCAGATGAACGCAGACGGCGAAACCCGGGCGCGCGCGGCAAAACTGTTGCGCGAAGGGGCGCGCGCCTCCAGGGCGTGGCCGTTCGATGAGGCGCGCAAGCTGCTCAAGCGGATTGAACGGTTGCCCGCCCCGCCCGAAGAGGTGGTCTTCGAGACCGGCTACGGCCCCAGCGGCCTGCCGCACATCGGCACGTTTGGCGAGGTCTCGCGCACGGCCATGGTGCGCCACGCATTCGCCCAGCTCAGCGATCTGGCGACCCGGATCGTGTGTTTTTCCGACGACATGGACGGCCTGCGCAAGGTCCCCGACAACGTGCCCGACAAGGAAATGCTCACCGCCAATCTGGGCCGGCCGCTGAGCGCGGTGCCCGACCCGTTCGGCACCCATGACAGTTTCGCCGCCCACAACAATGCCCGCCTTCAGGGGTTTCTCGACCGGTTCGGGTTCGACTATGAATTCGTGAGCTCCACCGAATGCTACACGAGCGGCCGGTTCGACGAGACCCTGAAACGGGTTCTGGAACGTTACGACGAGGTGACCGCCATTATCCTGCCGACGCTGGGGGCGGAGCGGCGCGCCACCTACAGCCCGTTCCTGCCTGTCTGCCCGCGCACAGGGCGCGTCCTGCAGGTGCCGCTGGAGGCCCGCGACGTGGCAAAGGGCACGGTCACCTATCGCGATCCCGAAACCGGCGATGCGGTGGAGGTGCCGGTCACCGGGGGTGCCTGCAAGCTGCAATGGAAGGCGGACTGGGCGATGCGCTGGGTGGCGCTGGGGGTCGATTATGAGATGGCCGGCAAGGACCTGATCGATTCGGTCCGCCTGTCGAGCCAGATCTGCCGGGTGCTGGGGGGCCGCGCGCCGGAGGGCTTCTCTTATGAGCTGTTTCTCGACGAGAACGGTGAGAAAATATCGAAATCACGCGGCAACGGCATCACCATCGAGGAATGGCTGCGCTATGCCAGCCCGGAAAGCCTGCAATTGTTCATGTATCAGGGGCCGCGCAAGGCCAGGCGGCTTTATTTCGATGTGATCCCGCGCACCGTCGATGACTATCTCAGCCATCTTGGCAATTATCCGGATCAGACGATCGAACAGCAGATCACCAATCCGGTGTGGCACATTCACGGCGGCGAACCGCCCGGCGCCGACCTGCCGGTCAGCTTCGCGCTGCTGCTCAATCTGGTGAGCGCGTCGAATTCCCATGACACGGACGTCCTGTGGGGGTTCATCCGCCGCTATGCCCCCGATGCGACCCCGCAAAACCAGCCGCTGCTCGATGAGCTGGTGGGCTACGCGATCGCCTATTTTGAGGATTTCGTGAAGCCCGCCAAATCCTATCGCGCGCCCGATGACAAGGAGCGCGCCGCCCTTGAGGCGCTTGCGGAAAAACTTGGGCGTCTCGATGCGAACGCCGATGGCGAAACCATCCAGGGGGAAGTCTATGCCATTGGCAAGGCGCATGAATTCGAGCCCCTGCGCGACTGGTTCCGCGCCCTCTATGAAGTCCTGCTCGGCCAGTCCCAGGGCCCCCGCTTCGGATCGTTCGTGGCGCTCTACGGGATAGAAGAGACGCAGCGATTGATCGCGCGGGCGCT
>JALURZ010000211.1 GCA_027058735.1 Hyphomicrobiales bacterium
CCCCTGCGCGCGCGCCTTGCGCCGGCAAGGCGCGCGCGCAGGGGCGCCATGCCGTCAGGGGGCTTTAAGGGATTTTGCGGCGACACCAGCCACCACACGCGGTGCAGCGCCAGCCGCTTCAGCGCTTCAAGGGTGATGGCCAGATGGGCCTCATGGGCCGGATTGAAGGAGCCGCCGAACAGGCCGATCCGCATGCCCCGCGCCGCGACCGGCCGGCCATGAGGCGGGCCGGGTTCAATGGGCGGGATCAGACGCATGCCGGGGCCCGGTTCATGGCCGCGATCACGGGCGGGTCTGGCCCGAGCCGCGCACGACATATTTGAAGCTGGTCAGTTGTTCCAGCCCGACCGGCCCGCGCGCGTGCAGCTTGCCGGTGGCGATGCCGATTTCCGCGCCCATGCCGAACTCGCCGCCATCGGCGAACTGGGTCGAGGCATTGTGCAGCACAATGGCGCTGTCGACCCGTGCGAGAAAGCGTTCCGCGACGGCTGTGTCTTGCGCGATGATGGCGTCGGTGTGGCTCGACCCGTAGCGTGCGATGTGGTCAATCGCCTCATCGACCCCGTCGACGACCTTCACCGCGATGATGGCGTCCTCATATTCCCTCGGCCAGTCAGAAGCGCGCGCCGGCACGACCCCGGCATCGATGGCGCAGACCTCGCGGTCGCCGCGCACTTCGCAGCCGGCGCCGCGCAGGCCCGCGACCAGCGGCCCCAGCAGGGTCGCGGCGGCGGCCCTGTCGACCAGCAGGGTTTCGGCGGCGCCGCAGATGCTGGTGCGCCGCATCTTCGCGTTGAGCGTGACGGCGCGGGCCATGTCCGGGTCGGCGGAGCCATCGACATAGACATGGCAGACCCCTTCGAGATGGGCAAAGACCGGCACCCGCGCCTCGTCCTGAACCCGCGCGACCAGCCCCTTGCCGCCGCGCGGGACAATCAGGTCGATGGCCCCCGCAAGCCCCGAAAGCATGTGGCCGACGGCGGCGCGATCCGTGGTCGGCACCATCTGGATGGCGCCAGCCGGCAGGCCGGCGGCGTCGAGCCCCGCGTGCAGGCAGCTCATGATCGCCGTGCTTGAACGAATGCTTTCCGAGCCGCCGCGCAGGATCGCCGCATTGCCCGATTTGAGGCACAGCGCGCCCGCGTCCGCCGTCACATTGGGGCGGCTTTCATAGATGATGCCGATCACCCCGAGCGGCACCCGCACCCGCGCGATCTTCAGCCCGTTCGGCCGCTCCCACCGCGCGATCGTCTCGCCGAGCGGGTCGGGCAGGGCGGCAATGTCTTCCAGCCCCCTGGCCATCGCCCCGATGCGCGCCGGGTCAAGGATCAGACGCTCAAGAAACGAGTCCCTGGCGCCGTTTGCCCTCGCCGCCTCCAGATCGGCCGCATTGGCCTTGAGGATATCGTTTTCGTCCTTGCGCAGGGCCTCGGCCGCAGCCATCAGGGCCGCATTCTTGGTATCGCTCGCAGCATGCGCAAGCGCGGTGGCGGCGTCTCGCGCGCGCCGCCCGATGGCCAGCATCGAGGAGGCGAGGTCCGTGCCCGCATTATCGGCGGCGGCAGCGGATGCGATCTTTTGAACACGCCTCATGTCGTCTTCACCCGGTCAGTACGAGATCGTCGCGGTGGATGATTTCATCGCGGCCACGGTAGCCCAGGATCGCCTCGATTTCACGGCTTTTATGGCCGATGATGCGCGCCGCGTCGTGGCAGTCATAGGCGACCAGGCCGCGGGCCAGTTCGGCGCCGCCCGCAGCGCAGACGCGCACCGCATCGCCGCGCGCGAAATCGCCGGTCACCGCGCTGACGCCGGCGGGCAGCAGCGACTTGCCGCGCTTGAGCGCGCGCACCGCACCGGCGTCAATCGTCAACAGGCCGGCAGGCTCAAGGGAACCGGCAATCCAGCTCTTGCGCGCCGCCAGCGGGCTGGCGCTGGTGTGAAACCAGGTGCGCAATCCGCCCTCCTCAAGGCGGCTCAACGGGTGCAGGACGCTGCCTTTGGCAATCACCATCTGGCAGCCGGCGCCCAGCACGATGCGCGCGGCTTCGAGCTTACTCACCATGCCGCCGGATCCAACCCGGGTGTCGCTGTCGCCGGCAACAGCGGTGATCTCAGGGGTTATGGCATGCACGTCCGCGATCAGTTCGGCATCGGGGTTCCGCACCGGCGAGCCGGTATGCAGGCCGTCCACATCCGACAATAGCACGAGACAGTCCGCGCTCACCATGCCGGCGACGCGGGCGGCGAGGCGATCGTTGTCGCCATAGCGGATCTCGCTGGTGGCGACCGTATCGTTTTCGTTGATGACCGGCAGCGCGCCGAGCCGCAATAGCGCCGAAATGGTGTTGCGGGCATTGAGATAGCGGCGGCGCTGTTCGGTGTCGCTCAAGGTGAGCAGCACCTGGGCGGCCGAAATGCCGCGTTCGGCCAGCACGCTTTGATAGGCGTGCGCCAGGGACACCTGCCCCACCGCCGCCGCCGCCTGGCTTTCCTCCAGTTGAAGCACGCCGCCGCCCAGGCCCAGCACGTTGCGGCCAAGGGCGATGGCGCCCGACGAAACGACAATCACCTCCTGGCCACGGGCGCGCAGGCGCGCCAGATCATCGCCCAGCGCATGCAGCCAGGTGCGGTTCAGCGTCTGGCGGCGGGTATCGACAAGAAGGGCCGAACCGATCTTGACGACGATCCGTTTCATGGCGGCGAGATCCGCGCTCATGGGCTCCAGCCTTCAGCGCGGGTTTCCATCGCGGGCGCGGCTTGTTGGGCGCGGGTGCGGGTGATGGTTTCGTACAAAGAGCGCAGCGCTGTCTCAACGCCGCTGCCGGCAACGGCGGATATGGCGATCGCGTCGCCGCCGCTTGCAGCCGTCAGGCGCGCGATGGCCTCTTCGATCTGCGGGCTCTGCACCGCATCGCACTTGTTGAGCGCGATCAGCTCGGGCTTTTCGGCAAGCCCGTTGCCATAGGCTGCCAGTTCGCGCCGTACGGTCTCGTAGTCGCGCACTATGTCATCGGACGTGACATCGACAAGATGCAGCAGCACCGCGCAGCGCTCCACATGGCCCAAAAACCGGTGGCCGAGCCCGACCCCGTCATGAGCGCCCTCGATGAGACCGGGGATATCCGCCAGCACGAACTCCCTGCCGTCGATGGCGGCCACCCCGAGATTGGGAAAAAGCGTGGTGAAGGGATAATCGGCGATCTTGGGGCGGGCCGCGCTGACGCTTGAGAGATAGGTCGATTTGCCCGCATTGGGCAGCCCCACAAGCCCGGCATCGGCGATCAGTTTCAGGCGCAGCCATACGGTGCGCTCTTCGCCGGGCTGGCCGGGATTGAACCGGCGCGGGGTGCGGTTTGTGGCGGATTTGAAACGGGCGTTGCCAAAACCGCCATTACCGCCGCGCGCCAGCACCAGCGTCTGGCCGATTTCCGTCAGATCGCCGATCAGGGTGTCATTGTCCTCTTCGAGAACCTGGGTGCCGGCGGGGACCTTGAGAACGATGTCCGATCCGCCGGGGCCTGAGCGGTTGCGGCCCATGCCCTGAGCGCCGCGGGTGGCCCTGAAATGCTGACGGTAGCGGTAGTCGATGAGCGTGTTGAGACCGTCCACCGCCTCCACCACCACATCGCCGCCGCGCCCGCCATCGCCGCCATCGGGACCACCGAACTCGACATGGCGTTCGCGCCGGAAGCTGAGCGCGCCGTTGCCACCATCGCCGGAGCGGACATGAATACGGGCCTGATCAAGAAATTTCATGGTCGTTCACTCAGCGCGCGCCCAGTTCCATCATCCGGCAGACGAACTCCCCGCCGCGCCCTTTGGACACGCAGGTTTCCATATCCCCGGTATAGCGCATGCCGATCTTTCTCAACACCCGGCCCGATGCCGGATTGTCGGGGGAATGGCCGGCGATGATGCGGTGGACATCGCCGCGCGCGGCCAGAAACCCGACCAGCGCGGCGGCCGCCCGCGAGGCATAGCCCCGGCCCCAATAGGCCTCGCCGAGCCAGTAGCTGATCTCGACCGTGCCTTCGCCGCGGTCCGTGCCGCGCGCCGCGCCGAGCAGGCGGCCATCGGCCCGGCGGAAGATGGCAAAGGGATAGCCTTCCCCCTCGCGCCAGGCCTTGCGGCTCTCGCGGATGCACTGCCGGGCATGGGTCCTGGTGCAGGGATGCGGGATGCCGCGCAGCATGCGTGCGATCTTGGGGTTGTTGCACAAGCCGGCGAGTTCGCCCGCATCGGCGTCGTGCAGCGGCCGCAATTCAAGCCCCTCAGCAGGGACGACGGGATAATCTGTAAGCTCCGGAGCCATCGCGATCTCCAACAAAACGGGAGCCGGTGAGCCATCCCCCGCTTGCGCAATCGCCCGTGTGCCGCCGGGGTCAGGTGAAGCCGGCAGCCAAAATTCAAGCCGTCGGCTAGTCGCCCGGCGGCGTCACCGACACATAGGCCCGCCCGCCGCGCGATCTGGAGAACGACACCGTGCCTTCGGACACCGCAAAGATCGTATGGTCCCTGCCCATGCCGACATTGGCTCCCGGATGCCACTTGGTGCCGCGCTGGCGAATGATGATATTGCCGGGAATGACGCGCTCACCGCCGAATTTCTTGACGCCGAGCCGGCGTCCGGCGCTGTCGCGGCCATTGCGGGAGGAGCCGCCTGCCTTTTTATGTGCCATCGCCTACCAGCCTTTCGGATTATTTCTTCGCCGTCGGCTTTTTCGCCCTGGCCGCCGGCTTCCCGGCGGCGGGCTTCGCGGTCGCCTTTTTCGCCGCCGGTTTTTTGGTTTCGGCCTTTTTGGCGGCGGGTTTTTTGGCTTCGGTCTTCTTCGCCGCCGGTTTTTTGGTTTCGGCCTTTTTGGCGGCGGGTTTTTTGGCTTCGGTCTTCTTCGCCGCCGGTTTGGGCTTTGAAGCCTTCTTGCCGCCGGTCAGGATTTCGGTGATGCGCAGGACCGTCTGGTGCTGGCGGTGACCGATGCGGCGGCGGTAATTCTTGCGGCGTTTCTTCTTGAACACCAGAATCTTGGCGGCCCGGCCCTGCTCGATCACTTCAGCGGCGACGGCCGCACCCGCAACGGTCGGCGTGCCGATTTCGGCCCTGCCGCCCCCCAGCATCAGCACCTCGCGCAGTTCCACGACATCGCCGGGAGCCGCATCGAGCTTCTCGACCGAAATGACGTCGTTTTCAGCGACCTTGTACTGCTTGCCGCCGGTCCTGATGACTGCGAACATTGCCGTCGTTCCATCATGCAACAAGAAATCCGCCGAACCCCGCCTGTCCGGGCCCGGTTTTCATTGGCGCGCACTATACAGCGCGCGCCCGCGGTGTCAACAATGGGCAGGCGCGGGTGATGGCAAGGCTATCGCGGAACGCTGTCGGCTGAATATTGTTTGAGAAATTCCTCGCTTGGCGCAATCGGGGTAATGATGTCAACCGGGATGCCGTTGGGATCAAGCGCGATGAAATGACGCTGCCCGAACGGCTCATCCTTCAGCGGCAGCAGGACCGGCACGCCGTTGGCCTTCGCAAGCTCGAACTCGGCATCAACATCCTCGACTTCGAAATTGATGATCAATCCGGGGATACTATCGCGCGCGGACCGCGGGATGGTCTCATGTCCGCTCTGCAATATCGCGATATTGACCGCCTTATCCTCCGCTGATTGCAGGTGAACGTACCAGTTACTTTCGAATTTCGCCTCGAAGCGGAAATTGTCGGTATAAAACAGGGCGGTTTCGCGCACATTGTCCGTCACGATGACCGGGTAGAACTGGGTGCATTTCATGGGTTTCAATCCTTTTGAATCTTACATACATTCTGCATGTGAATGGCAATTAACATACAGGCTGTATGTATGCAAGAAAAACCAGGACGGCGCTCCAACAAACAGCGCGCCGAGGCCACGCGCGCCTCGTTGATAAAGGCCGCGCGGACGCTGTTCGTGGAAAACGGATTTGGCGACACCGCCACGCCGGAAATTGTCGCGCGGGCCAATGTGACGAGGGGCGCGCTCTATCATCATTTTAGCGGCAAGGCGGATCTTTTTCGCGCGGTCGTGTGCCGGGAGGCCCGTGCCGTGGCCAGCCGGATCGAGCGGGACACAGTTCATCTGGATTCGGGATTCGAGGCGCTGCTTGCCGGGGCGGAGGCGTATTTTGCCGCCATGGCGGTTCCCGGGCGCGCACGGCTGCTGCTCATTGATGGTCCTTCCGTGCTCGGGCAGGGGGAACTGGAGCAGATTGAAACGCTGGCGGGCGGCGAAACGCTGCGCAGGGGTCTTGGCCTCGCAATGGCGCATGTTGCGCATCCCGCTGTCCCGCTCGATGCGCTGGGCGATATTCTCTCGGCGGCCTTCGACCGGGCGGCGCTGGCGATCGCACGCGGCAAACCGGTTGACGGGCACAAACAGGCCATCCGGATGATTTTGAGCGGATTGTTACAGAAAACATGACGCAGCCTTGATGTGCTACAGGGAATTGCGGTGCGAAGCGCACGGCGACAATGTGGCTGGAACGCGGCGGCGCAGCGGGCCTATACTCCCGCCTGCCGGGTCACCCTTACCGGGATCCGGAAAACCACGGTTTCAATGAGACATGACCATGGACTGGCTCGCCAAAATGACCGTCGAGGGTCTCTCCATCCTGTCGATGCTGTTTGTGTTCGCCGCCGGCATCGCCGTGCTGGTCGTGGCGGTGCTGTTTGTCATCGATATCACCCAGACGAAGAACGCCATTCGCCGGAACTATCCGGTGGTGGGACGTTTTCGCGCCCTGTTCTCCACGCTGGGGGAGTTTTTCCGCCAGTATTTCTTCGCCATGGACCGCGAGGAAATGCCGTTCAACCGGGCTGAACGCGACTGGGTCTACAAATCCAGCGAAGGGGTCGACAACACGGTGGCCTTCGGCTCGACAAAGCGGCTGTCGGCGCCGGGCACCGTCATTTTCGCCAATGCGCCCTATGCGGTTCTCGATGAGGAAACCGCGCCCCCGCCCGCGGTCGTCTTCGGTCGCGATTGCCAGCACCCCTATGAGACCCGCTCGCTCATCAATGTCTCGGCCATGAGCTTTGGCGCGATTTCCGCGCCCGCGGTGCGCGCCCTTTCGAAGGGCGCGAAACGCGCGTGCTGCTGGCTCAATACCGGGGAGGGCGGACTATCGCCCCATCATCTGGAGGCCGGCTGCGACATCGTGTTCCAGATCGGCACCGCCAAATATGGCGTGCGCACGCGCGATGGCGGCCTCGATGAGGACAAGCTGGCGCAAATCGCCGCCCGAAAAGAGGTGCGCATGATCGAGATCAAGCTGAGCCAGGGGGCGAAGCCCGGCAAGGGCGGTCTTCTGCCCGGTGTCAAGGTGAGCGATGAAATCGCGCGCGTTCGCGGCATTGCGCCGGGGCGCGATTCGGTTTCGCCGAACCGGTTTCGCGAAGTGGGATCGAACCGGGAACTGCTGGATTTCATCGCCCGGCTGCGCGCGATCGCCGGCATTCCGGTGGGCATCAAGACGGTGATTGGCGACAATGAATGGCTGGCGGCGCTGTGCCGGGAGATCAAGGAGCGCGGCGCCGCGTCAGCGCCTGATTTCATCACCGTCGATTCGGGCGATGGCGGTTCGGGTGCGGCCCCCATGCCGCTGATCGACAATGTCGGGCTGCCCATCAGGCAGGCGCTGCCCCATGTCGACGACGTTCTGACCCGCCATGGCCTGCGCCAGCGCATCGGGCTCATCGCATCGGGCAAGCTGATCACGCCGGCCGAGGTCGCCTGGGCCTATTGCGCCGGGGCGGATGCGGTGAATTCCGCGCGCGGCTTCATGTTCGCGCTCGGTTGCATTCAGTCCCTGCGGTGCAACAGGAATACCTGCCCCACCGGCATCGCCACCCATGATGCGCGCCTGCAGCGCGGGCTGGACCCTGAAATCAAGGCGGAGCGGGTGGCCAAATTCGTTGAAAAAATTCACTATGGTGTCGGCCTCATCGCCCATTCCTGCGGTGTGCCCCACGCCCGCGCGCTGGCCCGCCATCATTGCCTGATCGTGCAGCCGGACGGCAGGCCGGTGCGCTTCGATGAACTTCATCCCCCCCAGCGCCGCAGGTCGAGGGCGGCGTGAGCCGTCGCCCGGCGGCGTTCGGGCGTTGCGGGAGGGGGGCCGGGTTGCGGGCGCGCAAACGGCGCGCTACAACGGCCCCGCCGTGCGCCACGCAGCCGCGATTTCACCAAACGGAGAGGTGCCGGAGTGGTCGAACGGGGCGGTCTCGAAAACCGTTGTGCCTTTGCGGGTACCGTGGGTTCGAATCCCACCCTCTCCGCCACATTAAAACGAACCGAGCCACTTCTCATTTCAGTTTTGTTTGTCAAGCCGGAAAAATAAATGAAACCTGTGTCAGGGAAGCCATGGCGGAAGTCGAGAGAAGAAAAAAGCAAATTGGCAAATGGCTGAAAACCTGACAGGAAAGCCCGTCAATTCCCTATCAAGCGTCGCGGATGTTTTGCAGTGTCTGCAAGCCAACGCCAGTCAGTCTCACAAAAATAGCGTTGCCCGAATGGGTGTTCCACCTGAAAACGCCTATGGCGTTTCAGTTGCCGTGATACGTAAGCTGGCCGGACAGATCTGGACCAATCATGCTCTTGCCTTGTCATTGTGGGACACCGGCAATCATGAAGCTCGCCTTTTGGCGGTGTTATTGGCCGATCCTGAAAAAATCGGCAATGAGCAAATCCTCCTGTGGCTGGATGACATTGTCTCATGGGATTTATGTGACCATGTGTGCAAAGTCCTGATTTCAAAACGGGCCGGCGCATGCAAGCTGGTTGGAAAACTGGCGCTTGGGAAAAAGGAATTTGTGAGGCGGGCCGCTTTTTCCACCATTGCGAACATCTGTATGAATCGCGACGATCTCGATGAGGAGGTGATTGACGATTTCCTCGATATTATTTCGCAATATGCCGATGATGACAGAAATCATGTGAAAAAATCCGTTTGCTGGGCGCTTCGCGAAA
>JALURZ010000212.1:0-5879 GCA_027058735.1 Hyphomicrobiales bacterium
GTCTCCCCGTTAGACCCGTTCGATTATTTTTTCGCCAAACAACCCCTGCGGACGGTACAGCAGAATGACCAGCGCAAGGACATAGGCAAACCAGACTTCAATGGAATCGCCGAGGAAGGGGCTCCAGTATATTTCCGCCAGCCGCTCGCCGATGCCGATAATGAGACCGCCGACAATGACGCCGGGAATGGATGTGAACCCGCCCAGGATCAGAACCGGAAGCGCCTTCAGGGCAATGAAGGCGAGCGAGAAATCGACGCCGCCCGATGATGCGCCCCACATGATGCCGGCCACCAGCCCCACCGCGCCGGCGATGATCCAAACGACGACCCACATCCTGTTGAGCGGGATGCCGACGGAAAGCGCCGCCTGGTGATCGTCGGCGACCGCGCGCAGCGCCCGCCCGATGGGCGTCTTCTGAAACAGGACCCACAACCCGGCGACCATGGCGACAGCCACCACGGCCGATGACAGGTCAACCTTCTGCAACCGGATTCCCTCGACGGGAACCCACGGCCCGCTCTGGATGCCCAGGGCCGCCATCGGCACCGGGGAATTGGACACGAAATTGAACAGCGTTTCGCCAAATCCCTCCAGAAAGAAGAACAGCCCGATGGTCGACATGAACAAGATCAACTCCGGCTGATTGACCAGCGGCCGCAACATCAGCCGCTCCACCAGATAGGCAAGGACCGTCATCATGGCCATGGTGGCGACCAGGGAAGCAAGGATTGTCAGGCCATAGAGCGGGCCGCCGAACATCGGCAAAAACAGACGATCGTGAAAATAGATCAGTCCAAGTGCCGCAAACACGGCCATCATGCCCTGGGCAAAATTGAACACGCCGGACGCCTTGTAGATCAGCGCGAATCCGAGCGCGACGAGCGAGTAGAGGATACCCACCATCAATCCGCCGAGAATGTTTTGCACCAGATACAAGGGCTTTGCCCAGATCGACTGGACGGGGTCGCCAATGAATCCGTTGAACACCGCGACGAGCGCGGTGAAAATATCGCCTAGCAGTGATCCATCCATGCTCCTGGTCCTTCAGTCCGGTTCAGTGCGACACGCCAAGATAGGCGTCAATGACGTCCTGATTGGCGCTGACCTCGTCGGGGGTGCCATCGGCGATCTTGCGCCCGTAATCCAGCACGACAACCCGGTCGGATATGTCCATCACCACGCTCATGTCGTGCTCGATCAGCGCAATGGTCGTGCCGAACTGATCGTTCAGATCGAGGACAAACCGCGACATGTCGCCCTTTTCTTCAAGGTTCATGCCGGCCATCGGCTCGTCAAGCAGCAGCAGGTCGGGCTCCATCGCCAGCGCGCGGCCCAGTTCGACACGTTTCTGCATTCCATAAGGAAGACGCCCGACCGGCGTGCGGCGGATCGCCTCGATTTCGAGAAATTCGATAATGTGCTCGACATATTCGCGCTCTTTCATTTCGCGGCGTTTGGCCGGGCCGAAATAGATCGCTGAAAAAAACACATCGCTCAGGGTCGTCAACAGGCCCTCGCGCATCCGCGCGATGCGCCCGGTCATGATATTGTCCAGCGTCGACATGCCGCGAAACAGGGCGACATTCTGAAACGTGCGCGCGATCCCCTGTTTGGCCGCATGGTGGGGGCGCATCTCGCGGCGGGTTTCGCCCTTGAAAGTGATGGTCCCCTGCTGGGGCTGGTAAAACCCGTTGATGACGTTGAGCATCGATGTCTTGCCCGCGCCGTTCGGTCCGATAATGGCGCGAATTTCGCCCTTTTTGATATCGAAGCTGACACTTTGAATCGCCTTGACGCCGCCAAAGGACAGCGAGATGTCATCGACATGCAGAAATGTCTCACCCGGCTTGATGTCCGCTCCGTTGGCCCTGCTCATTCGGCCGCCTCCTTGCGGATTTCGGCCGGATAAACCTTCAGGTCGCGGATGGCGACATCCCCCTCGATGGTGCCCTTGCGGCCGTCCTCGAAGGTGACCTCGGTTTTGATGAAAGCCGACTTGGAGCCGTCGTAAAGAGCCTTGATCAACGGCGCATAGCGCTCGGCGACAAACGACCGGCGCACCTTGCTGGTACGGGTCAGTTCGCCGTCGTCGGCGTCAAGCTCCTTGTGCAGAATGAGAAAGCGGCGCACCTGCGATCCGGCGACATCGGGCTCCCTCGCCAGGTCGCGGTTCATCGCATCGATGTTTTCCTCGATCATGTCATACACACCCGGCAGCGCGGCCAGTTCCTGATAGCTGGCATAGGCCACATTGTTTCGTTCCGCCCAGTTGCCGACCGCCGTCAGGTCGATATTGATGAAGGCGGCGCAGAATTCCCGGCCGTGGCCGAAGGTGACGACTTCCTTGATGTTGGGGAAGAATTTCAGCTTGTTCTCGATATATTTGGGCGGAAACAGCGTTCCGTCCTTGAGCCTGCCGACATCCTTTGCCCGGTCGATGATCTTCAGATTGCCGAGATCGTCAAAAAAGCCGGCATCGCCCGAATGCACCCAGCCGTCCCTGGTCTTGGTCTTCCTCGTCGCGGCGGCGTTCTTGTAGTAGTTCTGAAACACGCCCGCGGAGCGGTACAGGACCTCTCCGCTCTTGGCGATCTTGACTTCGACCTCGGGAGGCGGCTTGCCGACCGTATCGGCATGGATGTCGCCGTCAGGCTGGATCGTGATGAACACGCTCGATTCCGTCTGCCCGTATAGCTGTTTGAGGTTGATGCCCAGCGAGCGGAAAAACTTGAACATCTCCGGACCGATCGCCTCGCCCGCCGTATAGCCGATGCGCACCCGCGACAGACCGAGCGTATTCTTCAGCGGCCCATACACCAGCAAATCGCCAAGGCGGTACAAGAACCGGTCCCGGCCCGAAACCTTTTCGCCGTTCAGGATCGGCTCGCCGACCCGTCGGGCCACATCAATGAAATAGTTGAACATCTTGCGCTTGAGGGCGCTGGCATCCTCCATCCGGATCATCACAGTGGTGAGCAGGTTCTGAAAGATGGGCGGCGGTGCGAAAAAATAGGTCGGCCCGATTTCGCGCAGGTCCTGCAACATCGTGTCCGGGCTTTCAGGACACGAAACGCAAAAGCCCGCGACATAGGTCTGGCCATATGAAAAAATGTGGTCGCCAACCCAGGCCATGGGCAAATAGGCGAGCACTTCCTCGTTCTCGGTCAGCCCTTCGAATTCAACGCCGATGGTGGCCGCGATCAACACATTGTCATGGGACAGAACGACACCCTTGGGCTGGCCGGTCGTTCCCGAGGTATAAAGGATCGTGGCCGCGTCGCTGCCCTTTCCCCGGGCGATGCCGGCGCGCCATTTTTCGCCCGCCTTGCCGTCGCCCTCCATGACCTTGCGGCCCAGATCGCACACAGCCTCAAAGGAATGCAGGGTTTCCAGACCATAGTCTCCAAGGCCGCGGCCATCATCATAGATGATATGGCGAACTCCCTTCGTCTTGTCCTTGACCTGCAGAATCTTGTCGACCTGCTCCTGATCCTCACACACCACAAACGTGACTTCCGCGTGATTCAGCACAAAGGCCATCTCTTCGGCCACCGCGTCCTGATAGACCGGCACCGGAACGGCGCCGATGCTCTGGGCCGCCACGAATGTCCAGTAAAGCCGCGGGCGGTTGTCGCCGATAATGGAGATCTTCTCGCCGCGCTTGAGGCCGAGCTTTTTCAGCCCCAGCGCGTAAGCCTCAACGATTTGGAGAACCTCCGACCAGGTCCAGGACTGCCAGATGCCGAGATCCTTCTCGCGCATCGCCGGATGAGCGGAGAATTTCTCGGCGTTGCGCAACAGTAGTTTCGGAAACGTGTTTTCCTTGCCGCGCGCGGACTTGACGGACCCCACGGTGTTACCTCCCTATTACCGATCGCCGGCGCGGTCTCTTCGGCGGACCCTTCCCGGCAGAATGCCTCTCCATCGCACCGGACGATATTGCGTCACGGTTAAAGCACGAAATCGCGGAATTTTGTATCACATAATTTCGCCGTCACCCAGCGGCACCACAAGCTCCCGACGCCGTCGCGCATCACCAATCGGCGAAAATCATATACCATTTGCCGCTGCGGGCAATAGCGCAATGGCGCGCGTGCCGGATTCGGGAGATTTCGTGAATCGGGACAACGGCCAACCGCTCCCACCGCCGGATCACGCCACCGCCTTTTGCCTGCCGGCCGGCCGTTTCCTGCGCGCCAGGAGTTCGCGTTGCCGGTCGTAATAGTCAGCCATTGCCGCGGCCTTGACATGGCCGTATCCGCGGACATTTTCAGGCAATGCCGCCAGTTCAAGAACGACCGCGCGATTGGCGGGGGTGAGGCCCGCAAGGCACTCGCCCATCACGGTCTCATAATCGGCGACAAGAGCGCGCTCCGCGCGGCGTTCCGCGCTGTAGCCGAATATGTCCAACCACGACCCGCGCAGGCCTTTGAGGCGGGTCAGTAGCCGGAACGCGCGCATCATCCAGGGGCCGAACCGGATCTTGCGCGGATGCCCGCTCACACGATCGCGCCGGGCCAGAAGCGGCGGCGCCAGATGGAAATGAATGGTGTACTCGCCGGTGAATTTCGCAGCCACCGCCTTTTCGAACACCCCGTCGCTGAAAAGCCGCGCGACCTCGTATTCGTCCTTGATGGCGAGCAGGGCGAAATAGTTGCGCGCAACGGCTTTCGCAATCTCCTTTCTGCGGCCGCCAAGGCGTTTTTCGGCCTGTTCCGCACGGCCGACCAGCGCCTGATAACGCTGCGCCAGGGCCGCGTCCTGATATTCGCTCAGGAACGCGGCGCGGCGGGCCACCAGCGCCTCAAGCTTCGGCGGCGCCCGGCCGGTCCCGGGGCGCGCGTCCGAGCCACCGGCAAGGCGTTCCACCTGATCGGGATCGTGGGCCGCCCGGCGGCCCCACAGAAACGCCTCCCGGTTCATCTCCACGGCCACGCCGTTGAGTTCGATCGCCCGCTCGATCGATCCGGCCAGAAGCGGCACGAGACCTTTCTGGAACGCAAAGCCCAGCAGGAACAGATTGGCGGCGATGGAATTGCCCATGAGGGAAGTGGCCAGCCGCGTTGCCTCAATGAACGCCACGTTGCCCGGTCCGGCGCGCGCCTCGATGGCGACCTTCAGCTGTTCGCCGGGAAATTTGTACTCGCGGTCATGGGTGAACATCGCCGGCATGGTCTCATGCGCATTGACCACCAGGCGGGTGCGCGCGCTGCTCAGCGTGTTGAGCGTCGCGTCCGACCCGGTCCCCATGATGTCGCAGCCGAGCACCAGATCGGCCCCGCCCGCGGCCACCCGGATGGATTTGATGTCGTCGGGGTGCGGCGCGATCTTGAGATGGGAGGCGACGGCGCCGTTTTTCTGCGACAGGCCGGCCATGTCAATGATGCCCGCCCCCTTGCCTTCCAGATGCGCGGCCATGCCGAGCAACTGGGCGACGGTCACCACCCCGGTGCCGCCGATGCCTGTGACCAGCACACTGTAGGGTGCATCGAGCGCCATCAATTCAGGATCGGGCGGGACTTCAAACAGCGCCGCCGGCTCGCCCGGCGCCGCCTCGCTGATCCCCTGGCGCAACTCGCCCCCCTCGACGGTCACGAAGCTTGGGCAAAACCCCCTGAGGCAGGAATAGTCCTTGTTGCAGCTCGACTGGTCGATCTGGCGCTTGCGGCCGAATTCGGTCTCCACCGGCACCACGGCGACGCAGTTCGACTGAACGCCGCAATCGCCGCATCCCTCGCACACCCGCTCGTTGATGAAGGCCCATTTTTTCGGATCGCGATACAGTCCGCGCTTGCGCCGGCGGCGCTTTTCGGCCGCACAGGTCTGATCGTAGATCAGAACCGTAACGCCCTCGATCTGCTGCCATTCGTCCTGTA
>JALURZ010000212.1:5889-8957 GCA_027058735.1 Hyphomicrobiales bacterium
GCCGGAAAATCCTCCGCGACATCATATTTGTCCGGTTCATCGGAAACGATCACCACCCGCTTTGCGCCTTCGGCCGCGACCTGGCGCGCGATCATGGGCACGCTCAGGTTTCCCTCATGGGGCTGGCCCCCGGTCATCGCCACCGCATCGTTGTACAGAATCTTGAAGGTGATGTTCACGCCGGCCGCAATGGCCGCGCGGATCGGCAGGATGCCGGAATGATTATAGGTGCCGTCGCCCAGGTTCTGGAACACATGGCTGCGGGTAGAAAACGGCGCTTCGCCGATCCAGTTGGCGCCCTCGCCCCCCATGTGGGTCGCGCCCTCGGTCGCCCGGCCGGGCACATATTGCGCCATCCAGTGACAGCCGATGCCGGCATAGGCGCGCGCGCCCTCGGGCACGACCGTCGATGAATTGTGGGGGCAGCCGGCGCAAAAATAGGGAATGCGCTCGTCCGCGTCCGCCCGGTTGGAAATCCGGGCTTCCGCCGCCTTGAGACGCTCCAGTTCGGCGGCAACCGACTTGTTCTTGTGGACGCGCAGAATGCGCTCGGCAATGGCGATGGCGATCCGGTTCGGGCTGAGCGCCTTCTTGGCCGCAAACAGGGTCTCGCCGCGCTCGTCCTTCTTGCCGATAACGATCGGGCGGCGTTTGCGGTCGTAAAGCTGTTCGCGGATCTGGGTTTCGATCAGGGAACGCTTTTCCTCGACCACCATGACCAGATCGAGATTTCTGGTGAACCGCTCGATCCCGTCGGGCTCGAGCGGCCAGGTCATCGCCACCTTGTAGAGCCGGATGCCCAGCTTCGCGGCGAGCGCTTCGTCAATGCCCAGTTCGTCCAGCGCCTGACGCACGTCAAGATAACTCTTGCCCGTGGACGCGATGCCCAGCCACGCCTTGCGGCCGCCGGCAAGAACGATCCTGTCCAGCCTGTTGGCGCGCGCAAAGGCGGTCGCGGCGAAGCGCTTGTAATCATGCAGCCGGGCTTCCTGCTCCAGCCGGTCATCCCAGGGGCGGATATTGAGGCCGCCTGCGGGCATCTTGAAGTCATCGGGCAGTTTGATCTGGACCCGATCGGGGGAGCCGTCCGCCACGGCGGTGGACTCGATGGTGTCCTTGACGCATTTGAGGCCGACCCAGCAGCCGCTGTAACGCGACATCGCAAGGCCGTAAATGCCATAATCGAGCAGTTCCTGAACGCCGGCGGGGTTCAGGATCGGCATCATCACATCCATCAGGATGAATTCGCTCTGATGGGCGACGGTGGAGGATTCCGCCGTGTGGTCATCGCCCATCAAGACCAGAACGCCTCCCAGTTTCGACGTGCCGGCGCTGTTGGCGTGGCGAAAAACATCGCCGCACCGGTCTACCCCGGGGCCCTTGCCATACCAGATGCCGAACACGCCATCATAAACCCCGTCGCCGCGCATTCCGGCCTGCTGGGTGCCCCAGATGGCGGTCGCCGCCATGTCCTCGTTGAGGCCGGGCATGAATTTGACGTTGTAGGGCTCAAGCACGCCGGCCGCGCGCGCGAATTGCTGGTCGAGACCGCCGAGCGGCGAGCCGCGATAGCCCGAAACATAGCCCGCCGTATTGTGCCCCGCCATCTTGTCGCGGGCCTGCTGCATCATCGTCAGGCGGACAATGGCCTGTGTCCCGCTCAAAAACACGCGCCGTTTGGAGAGATCGTACTTGTCGCCAAGCGAAACGTTGGAACCGGACATGTCACCTCCATCCGCAAACGGGGAACCGGGGGCAATTCAGCCATATTTCCATTTATGTCAGCAATGCTGACATAATATGATCCAGCCTGTCAAATCAACTCGGCGCGACCATCGCGGACCGCCAGCGCCCCTCGACTATACACCCCAGCGCCAGAAATCATCTTGTTCCTTACGATAGAATCGCGTCAGCACCATCTTGTGCACTTCCGAGGCGCCATCGACGATGCGGGCTGCGCGCGCGTAGCGGTAAATCCATTCGAGCAGGGTGTCTTTCGAATAGCCCTTGGCGCCGCACAGCTGGATGCCGGTATCGACCGCCTGCTGCAGCGTGTCGGCCACATGCACCTTGGCCATGGAGACTTCCTTGCGGGCATAGTCTCCCTGATCGAGCTTCCAGGCGGCGTGCATGGTCAACAGGCGGCCGATCTGGATGTTGTGGGCGATCTCGCCCATCATCATCTGGATCGATTCGCGGTCTGCAAGCTTGATGCCGAACCCTTCGCGCTGCTCGACATATTCGCGCGCGATTTCCATGCAGCGCTTGGCGACGCCGAGCCAGCGCATGCAGTGGGTCAGGCGGGCCGGGCCGAGGCGTATCTGGGTGAGCCGCAGTCCGTCGCCAACCTCCATCAGTCGGTTTTCATCGGGAATTTCGAGGCCCTCATAGGCCAGTTCGCAGACCCCGCCATGTTCGTCCGGCCCCATGTTCTCGATGCGCCGCACGATGCGCCAGCCCGGATCATCGCGATCATGCATGAACGCGGTCAGGCCGCGGCGCGGATCATCGGACGTGCGCGCCATCAAGATGAAATGCTGCGCCAGCCCGGCGCCCGACACGAACCACTTGCGGCCATGGACGATCCATTTGTCGCCCTTCTTTTCGGCTTTGGTCAGCATCATGCCGCCGGGATCGGAGCCGGAGCCTGGATGCGGTTCGGTCATGGCGAAGGAAGAGCGCACCCTGCCATCGATAATCGGCTGCAGCCAGCGGTCCTGCTGCGCCTCCGTGGCGACCATGGACAACACCCGCATATTGCCGTCGTCGGGCGCCACGCATTGCACGGCGCTGGGCCCGAAAATCGACCGGTTGGCGGTCTCGTAAAACGCTGCCTGCTCGACAAAGGACAATTCAAGCCCGCCGCGCGCCTTTGGCATTTGCGGCGCCCACAGCCCGGCCTTCCTGGCCTTGACCCGGACCTTGTCCAGGACATCGGTGCGGATGTTCTCGTATTCGTTGAAGTTGGCGCGGTCGTGTTCCAGCGGCATCACCTCCTCGGCGATGAAGCCGCGCAGTTTCTCCAGCAGTTTTTCGGTCTCTGCCGAAAGTGTGAAATCCATGTCAGG
>JALURZ010000213.1 GCA_027058735.1 Hyphomicrobiales bacterium
CGTTGGTGCCGTGAATGCGGTACAGCGTGCTGCCGATATACAATGCGCGCGCACCGAGAGGATTTGTCGGCCCGCCGGGCATGACGACCGGCAAGGTGCGCCCGTAGAGTCTCTTTTCGCGCGCGCGCATCGCCGCCGGCGGCCGCCAGGTCGGCCACTCCGCCTTGCGGCTCAGCTTGTTCGTGCCGGACCATTGAAATCCGGGGCGGCCTACGCCAACGGCATATTCGATCGCCTTGCCGCCGCCCAGCACATAGCGCAGTTTGCGCTCCGAGGTGCTCACCAGGATCGTTCCCGGCTTGTAGGTCGTATCGTATGAGACGACGCGGCGGGTCGGCTTGCCGGCGAAGACGGTGCGTTCGGAGCGGACCGTGCGGCGAACGCTCACCTGGCCGGCCAGCGCCGGCGGATCGTCCGCGCCCAGGATGAACGTGTCGTTCTCGTTATAATGGGTGGCCGCCGCCGGGTGCGCGAAAGCCAGCACGCCGGCCACGATCATGCCGCACACCGTCGCCGGCCATTGGACCTTCGTGTTTGTCTGCATGGAACCCTCCTGTTTTCCCCATCTGGCACACAAGGGTTTCGCAGCTGCCGCCCATTTTGGGCCACAGTGTGCCAATTTGCGCCAAAACCCCCGCCGCGCGCACTCAAATCGCGGCTATCGCCCTTGACGAAGCAAAAACCGTGCAAACCGGGCCGCGGCGCGCCGGCACGGCATTCATTCTCGCAGCAGACTCTCGACAGCCGCGTGCGGGCGGCCTATGTTTTTCAGACCATCAAGGACCGTGATGGGGCACGCAACGATCAAGGGGGGGGTTAAGACGATGATCCGGTTTTTTGTTCTGGCGACATTCGCGCTCGTCATGTTTTCGCGGGATGCCGGTGCGCAACAATACAATGTCGTGTGCATCTACAACGACACCAAGGATGCGCCAAGCCGGAAATATTTCGAGAAAGTGAACTTCGCCGTTCGGTGGTGTGATGATGAAGACTGCAGCAAATGGAAACGGAACAGCGTCACGCTGACCCAGCGCTACCGGTCCTGGATCCGGCGCAGCGCATGCAACAAAGGGTGTTATTTCAATATTCGCTATCACGTCGCCGGTGACCGCTTCCAGAAATACAGGATCTCCCACATCGTGACGTCGAACCGAAAGCGCTGCAACAATCGCAACTCGCATTATTTCGGCATGAGGGGCGATGTTCTGGAGCTGTGGAAAGGCAAGCCATAGCCCGCGCCGATTGACTTTTGCCGGTGCGTGGTGGAGTTTGTGCGGACCGTTCCGCACCTGGCTGAGATTCCGACGCGAGGGTGACACCATGCGCACCGCACAAGACATTTTGCAGGATATTCTCGATCCCGCCGGCCTCGACAAGAAAGACGTCGATTTTCCCAATGCCCCGAAGGGCTGGTCGCGGGCCGCGGCGGCGGAGCAGGCCGACAGGCTCGCCCTGGCCCTGAGCGACGATCATTGGGAAGCCATTCGGGTTATCCAGGCGTGTTTCGCCGAAGAAGAAACGCCGCCCTCGCGCCGCATCTCCGATGCGCTCGAAGCGACGTTCGCCAACAAGGGTGGACGCCGGTTCGTGTTTCTGCTGTTTCCCGGCGGGCCCCTGGCCCAGGGCTGCGCGCTGGCCGGGGTCGACGCGCCGGCGGGCAGCGTCGATAAATCGTTTGGCAGCGTGCGCTAGATATATTGAAGCCATCTGTCATTTGCGGGGGGGCTCCGCGTCCAGCTTGCATTCGCTGAATACGCGCGCCTGACAGTTTTCGCAATGCCCCTGCCGGCGCAGCAGCCGGTGCAACATGCGGATGGCGTGTTTCTTGTCGTCGAAAAAATGGTTGTTGCCGATGTCGCGGAAGAAATGGCTGCGGCTGAGACCGGGATAGACGCTGGGCTTGAGGCCCGTGAAATACAGACCCCCACCTTCTTCCTCGAGCCGCTCGGCCTCATGCAGCAGCATTTCAGCACCGCTGAGATCGATCAGGTTGATGCCTGAACCAACGATCAGCACATGATGAATATCGTGTTTCTTGGAAATCTTCTGCAGCTTTTGCTGAATGTGATCGAGCGATCCGAAATAGACCGACATGTCGACGCGGATGATCTTCAGGTGCGGGCACTGACGCAATGGCTTGGTGCGGATGTCGGACAACACCTTCTTGTTGAAGCGCGGGTCGTTGTCGGGCGCCAGGACAACGATATCGGGCGTCGAAGTGCGGCCGAGAAAAATGACCAGCGACAGCAACACCCCCATATAGATGGCGAACTCGAGTTCGAGAAAGAGGGTTGCGAAAAACGTCGTCAGCAGAATGCTCGTTTCGACCTTGCTGGATTCCAGAATATGGCGGATCTGCTTGAAGTCGATCAGATTGTAGGCCACCATCATGATGGCGCCGGCCATGGCGGCAACAGGCAGATAGATCGTCAGCGGCGCGATCAGCAGCACAATCGCCATCAGAATGATCGCGGAGAATATGGCGGAAAGCGGCGTGCGCGCGCCGGCATCGTAGTTGATGCCGGAGCGGGTGAACGAGCCGGACCCGGCATAGCTTGAGAAGAAGCTGGCCGCGATATTCGAAAGCCCCTGGCCAATGAACTCCTGGTTTCCATCGATGCGCTGATGCGATCGCGCGGCGATGGACCGGCTTATGGAGACCGCCTCGATCAGGCCGAGCAACGCCACGGCAAAGGCGTCGGGTGCAAGTTTTTGCATCGACGCAAAGGAGAGATCCGGCATCGACAGGGGCGGCAGTTGCGATGGTATCCTGCCGATCAGTTCGATATCGCGGCCCGGTCCGGCGAGCAGAAAGGCCAGAACGGATCCTGCCGTCAGGCCGATCAGAAGGTTCGGCAGGCCCTTCCTCCAGCGCTTCATGGCGAGCGCCACCGCGAGGGTCACCAGCCCCACGGCCAGCGCATAATAGTTTATCGCATCAAGCTGGCGCCAGATCTCGAGCCAGGTATGGGCAAAGGTGTCCCCCTTGGGCACGAACACGCCGAGCAGGTTCTTCACCTGGGAGGTCGCGATCAAGATGGCGGCGCCGGCGGTGAACCCGACAATCACCGTGTGGGACACGAAATTGACCAATACCCCCATCCGCAGAATGCCGAACACAAGCTGATACAGACCGGCAAGGAAGGTGATGGTCAGCGCCAGGGATATGAATTCCGCGGACCCCGGCTCGGCGTGGCGGCTCACCGCGGAAAAAACAACGATGGAGATCGCCGTGGTCGGCCCCGACACCAGATGCAGCGACGAGCCGAACAGCGCCGCCACGATCGGCGTGATCATGGCGGTATACAGGCCGTATTCGGGCGGCAGGCCGGCGATGATGGCGAATGCCACACCCTGGGGCAGAACGATGACGGCACCGGTCACGCCGGCAAACAGGTCCGCGCGCGCACTCTCCCATGTGACCGTGGGAAGCCAATCGAGAAACGGAAATACCTGAGCGAGGCGAAAATGCATGCGCCTGGAACCTTGGACACAGAGCAGGCGGGGGAGCGAGCCGCGCAAGCCCTGTCCAAGCGGACTAGGTCTTTTTTCCCGCAATGTCCAGCCAATTTGTCGCCAGCGCCGCACGCGGATCGCGAAATGCGCGAACCCGGCGCCCCGGCACGCGGGAAATCGCACCGCGCCCGCCCAATGGCTTGCAAAAGCAGCGTCTTCAGACCACAGTGGCCCGATGGGCCACACAAACAGGGGAAGAGAGCTTATGAAAAAGTTCAGTATCAAGACTGCTGCGCTGGCGATTGCCGTGACACTCGGCGCGGTGGCGTATACGCCCAAACCGGCGGAGGCAAGCGGTGTCGTTGCCTATATCGCGGGAGGCCTGATCGTCGGCACGGTGATCGGCGCGATCATTCATTCCCATCATGCACGCCACAAAGGCCGGGCGCATCGCGGCTATGTCTTTGTTCGCGGGCCGGCATGGTACAGCTATTGCCGCTCAAAATACCGCTCCTTCGACCCCCATTCCGGCACCTACCAGCCCTATAAAGGACCACGGCGCCTGTGCCGCTGAGGGGCGCGTTCGCAATCAGGAAATCTGAAAATCTGAAAATCGGACCAGCAGAAAAATCCGGCATCCTCAGCGATGCCGGATTTTTCGCGGCCACCGGCCATGGGCGGGCCGGGCGATTTGCAAAGCGCGCCCGGCAGCGCCGCGACGGCCATGTCACCAGCGCGGCTCATGTCTTTTCATCGGCCACATCGCAAGGGGCCTCGGATCTGCGCATCGCTTTTTCTGCCATCGCCGTCTACCACCTGAACGGCAAGGGTCAGGGGGTGTCGGGCATGGCCCGGCGCCTCACGCCCCGTCCCTCACGAACGGATTGCTCTGGCGTTCTTCGCCGATGGTCGACATCGGCCCGTGACCCGGCAGAAACGTGTAGTCCTGGCCCAGCGGCCACAATTTCTCGCGGATCGAGCGCAGCAGCGTCTCGTGATCGCCGCGCGGAAAATCGGTCCGCCCGATCGACCCCTTGAACAGCACATCGCCTGCGATGATCAGCCTTGAAGGCGCGTGCACAAAAACGACATGGCCGGGCGTGTGGCCCGGGCAATGCAGCACATCGAGGGTGAGATCCCCCACACTCACCGTGTCGCCATCCGCAAGCCAGCGGCCCGGCAGCACATTGCGCACGCCGGGCAAGCCGTACTGGCGCCCCTGCTGTTCCAGACCCTCGAGCAGAAACCTGTCTTCCTCGTGCGGCCCCTCGACCGGCAGCGCGAGATCGTCGGCCAGATCGGCCGCGCCTCCGGCATGATCGAGATGACCATGGGTGAGGAGAATCTTCTCCGGCTCGACCTGGTATTTCTCGATCGTCTTCTTGATCAGATCGATTTCGCCGCCCGGATCGACAACCGCGGCCCGGCTCGTCTTCTCGCACCAGATGACCGAGCAGTTCTGCACGAACGGCGTCACCTGCTGAATGGCGGCTTTCAGACCAGACATGAGATGTTCACTTTCCCTTTTTCACGCCCCGGCGCCGTGTTCGACTCGCCTCGGGGGCCGATTGTGCCATCATATTGGCGGCGAAGGCGAGATATTTTGGCCGGCCGGCCGGTTCGCCGGTCCGCTTTGCGGCGCTCACCGGTTTTCGCCGGCACAGCCCGCAGGCGCGACAGTTGCACGCGCTGCGCTTAATTCTACTTGCCCCCGTGCACACCTTCTGGCATGACACTGTGGCTCGGGTTTGCGAGGAAACCGCAGGAAAGAGTTTTGGCGTTAGCGGTTTCGGCCTGCCGGGATTTGCGGCGCTACCGGCTTGAAACTTCGATTTTCTCGTCAGTAAACTTAAGAGTCCGACGTAATGGTGCGCTGCATCTTCGCGGCCACGACACAAACGTACTACCAATACACGCCCATGGGAGGGCAAAACTGAAATGCGACAGAACGGTACGATCAAATTTTTCAATCACTCGCGCGGCTTCGGCTTCATCACCCCGGATGACGGAGGCAAGGATGTGTTCCTGCATATCTCCGCTCTCGAAGCTTCGGGGCTGCCGGCGCTCGACGAAGGCCAGAAGGTCTCTTTTGAAACCGAACCCGACAAACGCGGCAAAGGGCCGAAAGCAGTCAGCCTCCAGCTGGCTGAATAATCAAGGACACAAAGGGATGCGAGAGCCGCCCGGCCCGGCCGGCCGGTTCTCGCAGGCCCGCAAAGGCGGATATTCCGCCGTCACATGCGCCCACTTTCAGGCAGGCCCGATCCGGGCCGGACGTGAAGCTCACGCCCGGCGGTCGCGTTCCGCCTGGCTCTTTCTTTTTCATTTTCCGGCGGGATCCGCTCTTCTTCCGTCTTTCGCGCAACACCGGAAAGCCCGGCGGAATTCGGCCACCCGATGCTGGCGTTGGGCTGGTCACCGGCCTGTTGCGCAGCGCGATGGGACGCACGCGAGACGAGCCAGTACGCAAACCGGCGCGCGCGAACTGATCCGCCCGCGCGCGCCAGCGCAATTGATCCGGCTGTTCCCGGCCCGCCTTGCGGGTTTTCGCCGGTTGTTTGCCGCACATGCCGTTTTCTGCTAGACTGTGCCGGATGGGACTCATGCGCCGCATCTTCGCCTGCACGATCCTCACCTGCACGATCGGAATGGCCGCCGCTCTTGCCCTGCCCGCCGCCGGCGGCGCGCAGACAGGCAAGCATCCCGGCGCTTCTCAAGCGAACTCCAATTGTTCATGCCGCCTGCGCGGGCAGGACATCGCTCTTGGACAGACGGTGTGCATGAATACCGCTTCGGGCCCGAAACTGGCGCGCTGCGAGCTTACACTCAACAACACCTCATGGAAGATCATCGCCAATAGCTGCCCGCTGGCGCAGATGAGCATTGTGCCCGGGCGTTAGCCCTCCGCTACAACATCGAAGGCTATGCAAATCCGCCGCTCGCTGGATTCGAACGGGATCGTGCGGTGATACATATAGGCCGGAAACAGCACCATCAGTCCTTCTTCGGGCTTTATGGCGCGCACCAGCGGCTCCTTCTTGCAATGCAGAGCATCCGGCGGGCGGCCAACTTCAAAACCGCCGTCGATGGTTCCGTTTCCGCCGTTTTCAGGCGCACTGATTTCCTCTGGAATGCGAATGTAGTAACAGCCGCCCATATAGCCGTCTTCATGAATGTGCTGCTGCTGGTTGCCTTCCCCATCCAGAACCGCCGCCCAGGCGGAAAGGCGGTATTTCTCCGGCTTGCACACGACATAGGGATGCCCGTCGGCGCCGTTCAAATCCGCAAAATAGGCTTTGGTCGCCTTGTGCATGGCTCTTTCCAGCTCGGCCACCGGGCCATCGCCGTCGCCCAGAATCTCATCGGTGATACGCAGCTTGGGATGGTGATAGGTCGGATGATCAATATCCGGCGTCTTCAGGCCGGGATGCGCCAGGACATAGGCCTCAAGCGCGTCGTTGAACGCCGCCAGATCCCTATAGCCGTCCGGCACATCGATTTTGACGGTTTTGACGAAACGGTCGAAATCGAGCAGTTCGCCCGCCGTTTTCATATCGCCGGTCTCAACGCTCACCACGGATTTGAGAGCCAGCCCCTCAATGCTGTCCGGCAGGACGGACAGCCAGCGCTCGACGAGCGCACTGGCGTCATGCGGGCGGCCCAGTTCCATCAGGGCGGCGGCCCAGTTGCTGTAGATGTGCTCCCAGTTCGGCGCCAGATCGGCGCATCGCTCATAAGCCTCCATGGCCTCAGTAAAATATCCGGTCTGATGCAGCAGGACGCCAAGATCGCTGAGAACGTCGGGCGTGTCGGGTTTCAGCGAAAGCGCATGCTTCGCCGCCACGGCGGCGCGGTCTTCCTGGCCCATCTCCTTGAGAAGCCGACCGTGACACAAAAAAACGTGCGGTGAATCGGGCCGCATCTTCGCCGCCTGGGCAATCGCCAGATCCGCGTCTTCAAGATGGCCAAGCTGCCAGAACGAGATGCCCAGATCCAGATGCGCGCGCGGGCGCACCTTGTATTTCCTGAAAACCTCGCGCTGCTGGCAGAGGCGTTTGTAGGCCTCCTCGTCGCGGTCCAGCTTGCCGAGCGCCAGCGCGGACAGATAGATGGCGTTGGCATCGTCGGGATTGTGTGAAATCAGCATTTCGCATATGGCGTTGGCGCCGGAGAAATCCCCCGCATCCATCAGCCGCTTCGCTTTTTCCAGGTTCATGGCGGTTTACCACTTACAGGCGCCCGGGGCGCCAGCCTACGGTCCACATCGGCGGGAAACGGCCGGTCCCGGCCAAAATCCATCGCTCAGGACCTGTCATCGATCTGTCCCGGCAGGCGAAATTTTCCAGACCCGAAGGGTTCTGTTTTGAAATCTCTTGCCTATATAAATCCAAGAGGCTAGACCCGCAACATCCAACATGCGGGCATATGGCATGGCGTTCCATGCGCCAACCAGCAAGACCTGTTTTCTCGTAATATCAGGTGCCAGCAGACATACCGGGGTCAGATGGTTTATTTCGGACTGATTTCGGGCCTCGTCATTCTTCTTCTCAGCGGTGATTTTCTTGTGCGCGGCGCGGTTGCGCTGGCGATCCGGCTGGGGGTACCGGCCCTGATCGTCGGCTTGACCGTGGTGGCCTTCGGCACATCCGCCCCTGAACTGGTCGTGTCCGTCAGTGCGGCCGTTTCCGGCTCTCCCGGCCTTGCACTCGGCAATATCGTCGGCAGCAATATCGCCAATATCCTGCTGGTGCTCGGCCTGCCCGCCCTGATCGCGCCCACCGATTGCGACCAGCCGCTGGTGGGGCGCAACACCGTGTATGTGGTCGGCGCGACCGGCCTTTTCATCGTGTTGTGCTTCAACGGGCCGCTCGGCCTGTGGCAGGGCCTACTGCTCACCGGCCTGATCGTTCTGTTTCTTGTTGAATCGGGGCTTCACGCCGGGCGGGTGCCCCGCAGCAGCGAAGAGGTGGCCGAAACGGTTGAAACCGTGGACGGCGTCTCGGGCATTCCGCATGCGACCTGGGTTATTACCGGCTTCATTTTCGTGGGCATAGCCGGTCTTCCCGTAGGCGCCCATCTCATCGTCGAGAATGCAACGGAAATTGCCCGGGCCTACGGCATTTCAAACGCGACAGTGGGCCTGACCATCATCGCGCTGGGCACATCGCTGCCGGAACTTGCGACCACCATGTCCGCGGCCATGCGCGGGCATTGCGGCGTCGCCCTGGGCAATGTGCTGGGCAGCAACCTGTTCAATATTCTGGCCATCACCGGCATCACCGCCATCGTCGCGCCCATCCCGGTCCCCGACCTGATGCTTGATTTCAACCTCTGGGTGATGATGGCGGCAACCCTCGTCATTGTTCCCTTCGCATTCGGGCGGCTGCGCATCACGCGGGTTCCCGCGACCCTCTTTGTGGTCTTTTATGTTCTCTATAT
>JALURZ010000214.1 GCA_027058735.1 Hyphomicrobiales bacterium
GGACAATCCGCGCCGGCGCGCCGGCGCGGATTGTCCTGTCGGGCATTGAAGGCGCGCCGGTTTCCGTGCGCCGGCGCCTGGCCGGTCTGTTGCGCGAAGCCGCCATCGCTGAAGGGCTTGGAGCGATCGGCGAGACGAAAACGCAGGAGCCGGCCTACCGGATCAGCGGCGTTTTGAGCGCGAAGCGCGAGCGCCGCGGCGTAGCCATCGCCTATGTCTGGGATATCGCCGCACCCGGTGAGGACGGCGCTCACAGGATTGCCGGCGACACCTTCGTCTTCGCCGCGCCCGGCAGGAACGACTGGGATGTCGCCGATGACGACGTGCTGCGGCGCATTTCGCGCAGAACCAGCACCAGGCTGGCGCGCTGGCTGACCGGAAGAGGCTTCGCCTTCACGACCGCCAATATCGCGCCACCGGCGGACGCCAACCGGCTTGCGGATATTTCGGCGCGCAGCGCGCCGCCCGCCGGACCGGCGCACACCGCACCGGGCGACAGACCGGTGAGCGCGGACATATCGCGCATGCCCGGCGCGTCCGCGCGCAGCGGCATTGCGGTCGCCCCGGTCGCGGGGGCCGGGGGAGCAGGCAATGCGGCCCTGCGCCGCGCCCTGCGCCGCGCCCTTGATGCGCAGGGCGCCGAACTGGCGCAGGCCCCATCCCGCGCGCAATACACGGTTGACGGCACGGTGCAACTCGCCACGCTGCGTGAAAACCGGCAGTCCATCATCATCGAATGGCGGTTGCGCGACGGCATGGGGCGCGTTCTCGGCACGGTGGCGCAGAACAATACGGTCCCGGGCACCGGCACGACGAAGAACGGCTGGCCCGCAACCGCGCAAGATGCGGCCAGCGCCGCCGCCGGCGCCATCATGAAACTGCTGGGTCAGGCGCGATAAGGCCCGCTCAACGGGGCCGGCGGGAAAATCCGTCGCGGGTTCAAGAATAACGGCGAAACGCGAGCACGGCGTTGAGGCCGCCAAATGCGAAGGAATTCGACAGCGCCACATCGACCTTCCCTTCGCGCGGCTGGTTCACGATGATGTCCAGATCGCAATCGGGATCGGGTTCGTCGAAATTGACCGTTGCCGGCAGAACGCCCGTGTGCACCGCCATGCAGGTGACAACCGCCTCCAGCGCGCTGGCCGCGCCCAGCCCGTGACCATGGGCCGATTTTGTCGAACTCACCGCAACCGTTTCGCTCGCCGAGCCGAGCGCCATGCGGATCGCTTTTGTCTCCTCGCGGTCGTTCACCGGCGTCGCGGTGCCATGAGCATTGATATAGGTGACCGCCTCGCCATCGACCTTCGCGTCGTCCAGCGCCAACCGCATGGCGCGCGCGGCGCTCTCGGGCAGCGGCTTCACCAGGTGGTGAGCATCCGCCGACATGCCGAAACCGGCGATCTCGCCGTAGATTTTCGCGCCGCGCGCGCGCGCCGCACTTTCTTCTTCCAGCATCAAGATGCCCGCGCCCTCACCGAGGATCATGCCCCTGCGCCCCAGCGAAAACGGCCGGCACAGATCCGGCGACACCACACGCATGGAACTCCAGGCGCACAGATGGCCCCAACTGAACGGGCATTCGCTGCCGCCCGTAATCGCTCTGTCGAGCATGCCGGACCGGATGAGGTGGAACGCCTGGCCGATCGCGTGGTTGGACGACGAACAGGCCGTGCTGACCGTGAAACTGGGGCCGGTCATGCCGTATTTCATCGATATCTGGCAGGTCGCCGCATTGGCCATATAGCGCGGGATCGTCAGCGGATGAAGGCGGATGTTGTCTTGTGCGTAAAGCCCCTTGAAGCCCTCATCAAGCGTCAGCTGGCCACCGGCTCCGGTGCCCAGAATAACGCCGCTTTCCGGCGTCGCCAGCACACCCGCGCCCAATCCGCTGTCCGCCACCGCTTCCATCGCGGCAACCATCGCCAGCTGGCAGAACCGGTCCATCTGGCGCGCCTCGCCACGGGTCAGCGTCCGTTCGGCATCGAAATTCCTGACCTGTCCGCCGTTTTTGAAGGTCAGGCGGCCGACATCGAAATTTTCTATTTCGGCGATACCGCAACCGCCCTTTTCGATCGTCGTCCAGGCTTCGGCCATGGTGTTGCCGATGGCCGAAACATTCCCCAGCCCCGTAACGACGACGCGGCGTTCATTGCTTGCCATGGCTTTGCTTTCCTGATGCATCTTCCAGGACCGGCGGTCCCTTGCAAACCGTCTTTGCGGATCGGCGCGCAACCACCCGTGATATCCGAAAACCCGAACCCGGCGATACAGGGCGAATGACCGGAGGCTGCGGTTTCGACATGTCAGGCGGATTTTACCTTTTTCAGATGGGCGATGAACTGCTCGGTAAAATTGCCAACGGTGCTGAATTCATGGACGTCATCATCTGAAATGCTGATGTCGAACTCTTCTTCAAGGCTGAAAATAATCTCGACAATCGAGAATGAATCAAGATCGAGGCTCTCAAAACTGGTGTCCGGCTTCAGACCGCCTTCGGGAACTTCGTCGAGCTGTTTTTCGATAATTCCCTTGACGCTGGCCGCCACGGCGGCGGTATCGATATCTGTACTCACGTCTCAAACGTCCCTTACACTTTCGCGCGCGCATTCGCGCCGGCCCATGAATTGGGAAGTTATTAGGCAAAGGGGGCGGCTTTGTCGATGCAAATCTGGTCTGCCCGCGATTATAGTTCGGCGCTCAAGGATCATATGCGGATCGGGTCATGATCAGCCGAATCCGGCGCCGCGCGAACCACCGCGCAACCGGCCCGCGCGCGTTTTCCACAATCCGGGCGCGCCATGGCGCACGCTTTTCGCCAATCGGGCAAATGCCCGGTTTACAGCGGGGCTGCGGATTACTACAAACGCATGACAAAAGGCGGAGCATGGTCTCCAGTTGCAGGCCCGGACCCGCGCCGGCGAGAGGATGGGGGGAATGAAACTCTTCTCGGGCAACAGCAATCAGCCGCTGGCCGAAGCCATTGCCGCATACCTCAATGTTCCGCTGGGCAAGTGTGATGTCCGCCGGTTTGCTGACATGGAGATCTTTGTCGAAATCCACGAAAATGTCCGCGGCGAAGATGCCTTCGTGCTGCAATCCACGGCGTTTCCCGCCAACGATCATCTCATGGAGCTTCTGATCATGATCGATGCGCTGCGCCGGGCCTCGGCCAGGCGCATCACGGCGGTGGTTCCCTATTTCGGTTACGCGCGCCAGGACAGGAAGCCGGGGCCGCGAACGCCGATCTCCGCCAAGCTTGTCGCCAATCTGATTACCCGCGCCGGCGCCGACCGGGTGCTGACCCTCGATCTTCACGCCGGGCAGATTCAGGGCTTCTTCGATATTCCGACGGACAATCTGTTCGCCGCCCCGGTCATGATCCGCGACATCAAGGAAAAGAACAACATCAAGAAAACCTCGGTGGTCTCGCCCGATGTGGGCGGTGTCGTGCGCGCCCGCGGCCTGGCCAAGCGCATCGGAGTGCCGCTGGCCATCATCGACAAACGCCGCGACCGGCCCGGACAGTCCGAGGTCATGAATATCGTCGGCGAGGTCAAGGGCATGTCGTGCATCCTGGTGGATGACATTGTCGATTCCGGCGGCACCCTGTGCAACGCCGCCGACGCCTTGCTGGAAAAGGGCGCAAAGGACGTGTCCGCCTATATCACCCATGGGGTCCTGTCCGGGGGAGCGGTCGCGCGGATCACGTCATCCAGTCTCAAGACCCTGGTCATCACGGACTCGATCCGCGCAACCGAAGCGGTGCGGGTGTCGCAGACCATCCGCGTGCTTTCGATCGCGCCGCTGATGGGCGAGGCCATCGGGCGTACCGCGCGCGAGGAGTCGGTCTCAAGCCTGTTCCACTCGTGATTTCGCACATTCGCGCCGGCCGATCTGCCCATTGTCAAGCATGGCAACGGGCGCTATAAGCACGCGGCGCCTGTGCTCAGGGGCAATCCTTGCCCGCACGGGCGCGCCATGGTCTCTAGCGGCCACCTGCATGAATTTCCCGAGCCGGACGGACGAGCGCGAGGGGGCGAACTGAAAATGGCACAAACCATAGAACTGAACGCTGAAACGCGTGAACGGCTGGGCACGGGCGCAACCCGCGCGATCCGCCGCGATGGGCGGATTCCCGCCGTTGTCTATGGCGAGAATGAGCCACCGCAGGCGATCTCGCTGGTGCACAAGGAACTGATGCGCCATGTGGAGACGGGAACGTTTCTGACCACGCTGTTCGATATCAATATAGGCGGCAGGAAAACCCGCGTCATTCCCCGCGAATTGCAGTTCGAGCCGGTGCGCGAGAAACTGATGCATGTGGATTTCTTCCGCCTTGGCAAGGATGCGACGATCACGGTCGAAATCCCCGTGAACTTCATCAATGACGAAGAGGCTCCGGGCATCAGGGAGGGCGGCATTTTGAATGTCGTGCGCTTCGCAATCGAATTGACCTGCCGCGCCGACAGCATTCCAGACACCATCGATGCCGATCTTACCGGCCTTGAAATGGGCGCATCCCTGCACATCTCCGATATCACCCTGCCGGAAGGCGCGGAGCTGACCATCACGGACCGTGACTTCACGATTGCGACCATCGCCGCGCCGGCCGAGATCGTCGAAGAAGAGGAAGAAGACCTTGACGGCCTGGAGGGCGAAAGCGCCGAGGGCGAAGAGGCTGAAGGCGAGAGCGGCGAACAGGACGGCGAGGCCGAGGGCGGCGCGGAGGAATAGCGCCGGGCCTCACGGAGAGTTTCGATGATCCTGCTTGCCGGTCTGGGCAATCCCGGCGCGCGCTACAGGGCCAATCGCCACAATATTGGCTTCATGGCGCTCGATGCGATCGTTGCGCGACATCCGTTCGCGGCGTGGCGGCAGCGTTTCCAGGCGCAATGCGCGGAAGGCCGGATCGCGGACACGAAAGTGCTGGCGCTGAAACCGCAGACATTCATGAACGAGTCCGGACGCGCGGTCGGGCAGGCCGCCCGGTTTTACAGAATCGAGCCGGAAAACATCATCGTCATCCATGATGAACTGGACCTGGCGCCGGGCAAGATGCGGGTCAAGGCGGGCGGTGGCGCGGCCGGTCATAACGGCGTGCGCTCCATCGCGCGTCATGTGGGCGCGGATTTCCGCCGCGTGCGCCTGGGCATCGGCCATCCCGGCGAAAAGGGCAAGGTGCGCGCAACCGTGCTGAACGATTTCTCCGGATCCGAAGCCGCCTGGGTTGGCCCCCTGCTGGACGCAATAGCGGACAATGCCGCCCTGCTGGTGGAGGGGTGCGATTCCACCTTCATGAACCGGGTCCATCTGGCGCTCAATCCGAGCCGCGAAGCTGAAGAAAAAGACGGGCCGGAATGATGGGTTTCAAATGCGGTATCGTCGGTCTGCCCAATGTCGGCAAATCGACACTGTTCAATGCGCTGACCCGCACGGCCGCGGCGCAGGCGGAAAACTACCCGTTTTGCACCATCGAGCCGAACCTTGGCGATGTGCCTGTCCCCGACCCGCGGCTCATGAGACTTGGCGCAATCGCGCGCTCAAAAGACATCGTGCCGGCACGCCTGACATTTGTCGATATCGCCGGCCTGGTGAAGGGTGCATCGAAGGGCGAAGGCCTTGGCAACCGGTTTCTCGGGCAGATCCGCGAAATGGAGGCGATCGCCTGTGTCCTGCGCTGTTTCGATGATCCCGATGTGACCCATGTGCACGGGAAAATCGATCCGCTCGGCGATCTGGAAACGGTCGAAACGGAACTGATGCTCGCGGATCTCGAAAGCCTCGAGGGGCGTGTGGCGGGGCTGGAAAAGAGGATCCGGGGCGGTGACAAGGACGCAAAGCTCGCCCTGTCGCTGAGCGAAGCCGCCCTCGGGCTGTTGCGCAACGGCCATCCGGCGCGCAGGCTCGATGTGGCTGACGAACACCGCAGCGCCTTTGCCGCACTGCAATTGCTGACCGCAAAGCCGGTGGTCTATGTCTGCAATGTGGACGAAGCCTCCTGCGCCGCCGGCAACGAATACTCAGCGCTTGTCGAAGAGCGCGCGCGCGCCGATGGCGCTGCGTGCATCGTCATTTCCGCCGCGATCGAGGCGGAGCTGGCGCAACTCGGCGACGCGGACAGGCTGGAGTATCTGCAATCACTGGGCCTCGATGCGCCGGGCCTCGACCGGCTCATCCATGCCGGCTACCGCCTGCTCGGGCTCATCACGTTCTTCACCGCGGGCCCCAAGGAGGCGCGCGCCTGGACGATCGCTGCGGGAACGCGCGCGGCGCGCGCGGCGGGGAAAATCCACACCGACATCGAGAAGGGCTTTATCCGCGCCGAGACCATCGCCTATGATGATTTCGTCACCCTTGGCGGCGAGGCGAAGGCGCGCGAAGCCGGCAGGTTGCGGCTCGAAGGCAAGGACTACATTGTGGCGGATGGCGATGTTCTGCATTTCCGGTTCGCCGTTTGAAGAGGCCCGGCGGTGTCATGCGTTATTGGGAGGATTTTCGTGCCGGCGATGTTTTCATCCATCGCTCAGCGCCGGTCAGCGCACAGGCCATCACGGAGTTTGCCCGGGAATTCGATCCCCAGCCGTTTCATCTCGACCCGGCGCTGGAGAACGACGGGCTGCTTGGCGGATTTTGCGCCAGTGGCTGGCACACCTGCGCGATTCTGATGCGGATGATATTTGACTCCTACCTTGAAGGTTCAAGCTCCATGGGCGGGCCCGGCGTCGGGGAGGTGCGGTGGCTGAAACCGGTGCGGCCCGGCGATGTGCTGGAACTCAAATCGACCTGCCTGGAAACGCGGGCTTCCGCCAGCCGGCCCGAAATGGGCATCTGCCGGTTCACCTGGGATTTGTTCAATCAGTCGGGCGATCATGTGCTCACCTGCACGGGCACCAATTTCTTTGGCCGGCGCGAGGCAGGCGCCTCATGAGCATGGTCAGGTTTTTCGAAGACCTGCGGATCGGCCAGCAGACCGCGCTTGGCGACTACACGTTCACGCCCGAGGCCATAAAGTCGTTCGGCAAAAAATTTGACCCGCAGCGGTTTCACGTCGATGAGCAGGCGGCGATTGACAGCCATTTCGGCGGCCTGGTTGCCAGCGGCTGGCATACCTGCGCGGCCTTCATGAAAGTCTATGTGCAATATCACGATACCATCCGCGCCACCACCCAGCTTGCCGAAGGCGAGCGCTGGCCCGCACCGGGGCCGGGCACCGGGTTTCGCGACCTGCGCTGGGTCCGCCCGGTCCATGCCGGGGACACGGTGTCCTATTCCATGCGCGTTCAGGACAAGATCGAAATGAAATCGCGCCCGAACTGGGGCCTCGTGATCAATCAGAACGAGGGGGTCAACCAGCACGGCGACACGGTGATGACGTTTGAACATCACCTGTTTGTCGAACGCAAACCCTAGAGCAGATTCGATTTAAAGGTTGTCGTCTTCCAATGGCCATGGGGAATGGGCGCGACGCACCGCTCGCCGCGCGGCGCCCGTCCGCACAATCGTGCCATCTTCGTCGAGGCACCGGCTTCGTCGATCACCGTGGCTGGTACGCCAACGCGGGCGCGTGATGGCCGACCTCGCCCAACTCACCGCATGGCGTGACGCGCTGATGGGGGCCCGCTACAAGGGCGTCCGCACCGTCGAGTACGACGGCAGGCGCGTCACCTATGCCACCGATACGGAAATGGCCGACGCGCTGGCCGACCTCGAACGCCGCATCGCCGGCGCGGGCGAAGGCCCAAGTGTCGGTCGTCCGCATCCAATCATCGAAAGGAGTCTGACCCATGAAGACGTTCATCCAGGAGGGCAACATCATCACCGTCACGGCGGCGGCCAACATCGCCAGCGGCGACGGTGTGCTCGCCGGCAGCATCTTCGGCGTCGCGGCGGCGGACGCCGTGACCGGGGAGGAGGCCGAGATCGCCACCGTCGGCGTCTACGAGTTGCCGAAGCTCTCCACCGCCGTCATCGCCCAGGGCGACCGGGTGGCGTGGGACGCCACCGCCAAGCAGATCAAGCCGCCGGCGGTGGGCCTCTATCCCGTGGGAATCGCCACCGAGGCTGCGGGCAACGGCACGGCAACGGTCAAGGTGCGGCTCGACGGGATCGCGACCCAAGCGGCGTAGCAAATGCCCAAGTACATTGCCTTGGTGACTGCCAGGACCAGAATAGCTATCAATAGAGCATGGCAGGGAAAACTTTCGAGATTCAGGTTCAGGACGATCATCTGGAGCGTATCGCCCAGACACGTAAGCCCATCCTGGCTCTCGCCGAGCTCATCTGGAACGCCGTTGACGCCGATGCCACCCGCATCGACGTCACCCTGGTCGTCGATGGTCTCAATGGCCTCAAGGCCATCAAGGTTACCGATAACGGCCACGGTATCCCGTACGAGAAAGCCGAAGAACTGTTCTCGCGCCTTGGCGGATCATGGAAGCAAGGCCGCCAGCATTCCCTCGAAAGAAACCGGATACTCCACGGCAAGGACGGCCGTGGCCGCTTTCGGGCCTTCGCGCTTGGCCGCGTCGTTGACTGGCATGTGTGTGCTCCCGGCCAAGACGGCACCTTGCAGTGCTACCGAATCTCCATGATCAAGGATCACCTGCGCCGCGTCCAGGTCAGCGACGAGGCGCCAGCCGGCGACGGCACGGAGCAAGGCGTCACCGTCACGGTCTCCGAGCCGGAGCGGGATTTCCGGTCTCTTCGCGACACGTCTGCCATCGAGGATATGGCCCAGGTTTTCGCCCTTTACCTGCGGCAGTATCCAAAGGTTCAAATTTTCTATGATGGCACCGCCATCGACCCGCGCTCTGTCGAGGAGTTTTCCAC
>JALURZ010000215.1 GCA_027058735.1 Hyphomicrobiales bacterium
CGGATCGAAAACGGTTTGGGAGGAAATCTCGGACGGGCTGGATGCGATCGAGCTTGGCGGGAATCCGCTGCCCAGCCGCGCCTATGTGGGCAGTTTCAATTTCAGGGGCGCGGACCAGCAGAAGAAAGTGAGCCAGTTGTCGGGCGGCGAGCGCAACCGGGTGCACCTGGCGAAGATGCTGAAATCGGGCGCCAATCTGCTGCTGCTCGATGAGCCGACCAACGACCTTGACGTGGATACGCTGCGCGCGCTGGAAGACGCGCTCACCGGCTTTGCCGGTTCGGCGGTGATCATCAGCCATGACCGCTGGTTCCTCGACCGGATCGCCACGCACATATTGGCGTTCGAAGGCGCCAGCCATGTGGAATGGTTCGAGGGCAACTATGCCGATTACGAAAAAGACCGCAAACGCCGCCTTGGCGATGCGGCGCTGGTGCCTGCGCGGATCAAATACAAACGTTTCGCCCGGGCATGAATGCGGCACCAGGCGCGCGCTCAGCGGCCGGTGGGCGATGTCAATCAGGCGTCGCGCAGGAATTTCAGCAGCGCGTTCACATCGCCGCCGTTGTCGGCAACGATGCCGGTGAAGACTGTGCGTTGTTCAGGCCCCAGCCAGATGCTGAAAATACGGACATCGAACACCTTGTAGCCGCCCCGCTTGGTGAGGCGCCAGGTAATGGGCGCCGGTTCCCTGCCCGGAAAATGCAGCTTGCTGGAAACGATGGTTCCCTTCTTGCCGCGGTTCTCGCTGCCGAGAATTTCAACCCTGTTTCCGGATATGGCGCCCATGTGGGTCGAAAACGTGGCACTGATATAGCGTTTCATCAAGGAGAAATATTCCCCGCGGCGGCTTGCGGGCAGCTTGCGGCGGAATTTGCCAAGAGCAAACAGGCCAATGGCGCGCACATCCGCGTTGGCGGAAAAGACGGCCGCGAACTTCCTCTTCTTCACGGCCTTCGGCTCGTTGCTCTGCATGATGGCGATGAGTTGCGCCGAAACGCGCTTGACGAAAGCTTCCGCGCCCGGTTCGCGGGCCTGGGCGCGAACCGGCGCGGTGCTCATGGCCAGCACGATCATGAGGCAAAAAACCGACAGGGAAATTCTGGCCAGACCGCCGCGCGGCGCGAACGCATTAACCGTCGAGGTCATCATATCCTCACCTAACTGACTATCGTTCTCGAAGAGGGCTTCGGCAGATGTTTCGGCTGCGCCCCGCGGAGGCTATCCCGACGGCCTAATAATCGGGAATGTCTTCCAGGTCTTCCAGGGTATTGCCGTTGTTAATCTCATAGTTTCTGTTCTGGAAATACAGATTGCGGATCGACGCATAATAGTCGGGCGAGGTTTCCCGCAAATTGTCGAGGGCTTCCAGATTTTCCGATCGCGCCGAGAGCAGGGTCACGCCGGCCGGGATCAGGGCAATATAGGTCGGCTCGTTGTACAGCAGCCAGGTCCAGGGGCTCAGCGCCGTATCGACCACACGCCCAACCGCGTGACGCAGCGTCGTCGGTCCGATGATCGGCACAAACAGATACGGTCCGGTGCCGATGCCCCAGACCGCCATGGTCTGACCGAAATCCTCGTAGTGGGGCGCATGGCCCATCATCGCCGCCGCGTCGCCAACGCCGCCGAATCCAACCGTGGTGTTGATGAGAAACCGTACAAGCGTGGTTCCGGCGCGGTCGATTTCGCCCTGCAATATGTCATTTACAAAGGTGATCGGCGAGGCGAGGTTGGACAGGAAATTGCTGACCCCGTTGCGCACGAACTGGGGAAAGGCCCGGTTGTAGATGTAGGCCACCGGCCGCAGAGCGACAATATCGACCCCGTCATGGATCGCGAACAACACCCTGTTGACGGGCTCCAGGGGATCGCTGTCTTCACCATACAGGCTGCCGGTTTCGGTGGCCGGCGTCTGGGCGGCTGCCGGGTGCGTCGTGGCGAACAGTCCGCCGGCCATCAGCACGGCCGACACCAGCCCGGCGAACAGTACTATTTGCAGTTTGCGCCACATAGCCCGTCAGTTCTCCCCGTGACAACCGTGCAACAACTCAACGATCGTCAGTGTACCTGGCCTGCCCGCCACCCCGGCGATCGCCCTGTCGCATACGCCTTGTCACAAACACCTTGTCACAAATCGACAGAGGCAGAGAATTTCACGCAACAAACAGATTCCACCTGATTTTCAATAGTCCAATACGAAACAGGAATCCAGCAATTTTCCATCGGGTGTCCATCGGGCACGGCGCGCGTGACAAATCACTTTGCGCCTGACGCCGGGCCGCATCGGATGTCGATCACCATGCAGCCACCACCCGGCTTTCATCCTGATTTCCGAAATTCCCCAATCCGATTCTGCCCAAACATAGCACAGCGTCAGGCTCCACTATACTCCCGAATAAATCATTAAGGCAGGAATGCATCGGTTTTGGGCCGATTCGGTGTCGAACACGGTCACTTTTTTTGCATGTGTAACTTTAATGCCACACATATTCCGATAGCCGGTTGCCCAATTGGAAATAATGATATAAGGATATCGTTATGTCAAAGGTGCGGGCGGTGCCGGCAACCGCACTGCGAAATGCGGGGTGCGGCTGGCCGCTTTCCGCAACCGGCGGATGGTTTTGCGACCGGCGGATGAAAGCCGGCGAGCAACAGGCCTGGTGGCGGAAACATGGATCAACTTCTTGGCGGATTGAGAGCGGCGGGCGAAAAGACGCGGCTGCGAATCCTGTTCCTGCTGAGCACCAGCGAACTGACGGTCAAGGACCTCACCGGCATTCTGGGCCAGAGCCAGCCGCGAGTCAGCCGCCATCTCAAGCTGATGTGCGAAGCAAAACTGCTGGAGCGCCACCGCGAGGGCAGTTGGGTCTTTTTCAGGCGCGCGCAGAGCGGGCCGGCCGCGGCTGTCGCCCGGATGATCTCGCAGATGGTGCCGGCCCATGACCGCGTCGTCGCCCGCGATCTGGAGCGCCTGCAACGGGTGCTTGATGCCCGTGCCGAAGCCGCCCGGGCCTATTTCGAGGCCAATGCCGCGGACTGGGACACGATTCGCTCTCTGCATGTGGACGATGCCGATGTCGAGGCCGCGATGCTGGCGGCATTGGGCGGGCGCGAGTTGGGTGTCCTGTTTGATCTGGGAACCGGCACCGGGCGCATGCTGGAGCTGTTTGCGGACCGGATCGAGGCGGGGACCGGGATCGACACCAGCCGTGAAATGCTGAGCCTGGCGCGTGCCAATCTGGCGAATGCGGGGCGCGTCCACTGCCAGGTCCGTTATGGCGATATCTTCAATTTACCCTATGACAACGCCTGTGCGGATACGGTGATCATTCATCAGGTGCTGCACTATCTGGAGGAGCCGGGCCTCGCCCTGCAGGAGGCCGCGCGCATCATGAAGCGGGAGGCGCGGCTTCTGGTTGTCGATTTCGCGCCTCACGATCTTGAATATCTGCGCGATGACCACGCCCATCGACGCCTCGGGATATCGGCCGAGAAGATGGCGGCCTGGCTCGAGCGCGCGGGGCTGGAAGTGGCCCGGTTTCGCCAGCTTCCGGCCAGGAAACCGGGCGGGAACAAGGGGTTGACGGTCTCGATCTGGCTGGCGGGGGCGAAAGGCGCAATCGGAGCAACGGGCGGTGAGGGCCGCATGGTGGAGCGGGTTGGATGACCACAGGCCGCGGCGCGGAAAAGCCGGATATCAGGGTTTCGTTCGAGTTTTTTCCGCCCAACACGGAAAAGATGGAAACGACGCTGTGGGCGTCCATCAAACGGCTGGAGCCGGTCGCTCCGCAGTTCGTTTCGGTGACCTATGGGGCGGGCGGTTCGACGCGCGAACGCACCCATGCGACGGTTGCCCGCATTCTGAAGGAGACCGGGCTTGTGCCCGCCGCGCACCTGACCTGCGTTTCGGCGAGCCGCGATGATGTGGACGCGGTGGTCGCATCCTACAAGGCGCTGGGTGTGAACCACATCGTGGCGCTGCGCGGCGACCCGGAGGCCGGGGTGGGATCGCAATACCGCCCGCATCCGCGCGGTTATCAAAACGCCGCCGATCTGGTGGGCGGCATCAGGCGGGCGGGAGATTTCGAAATCACGGTTTCCGCCTATCCGGAAAAACACCCCGAATCCCGGGACATCGATGCCGATCTCGACATGCTTCAGGCAAAGATCGATGCGGGCGCCAGGCGGGCGATCACGCAGTTCTTTTTCGACAATGATCATTATTTCCGGTTTCTGGACCGGGTGCGTGCGCGCGGGATCGACATTCCCGTGACCCCGGGGATTATTCCCATTGCGAATTTTGCGCGCATCCGGAAATTCGCCGCGCAATGCGGCGCCTCCGTGCCCGATGGCCTGGCGGAGCGTTTTGCCGGGCTTGAAAATGACCGCGAGGCGCACCAGCTCGTCGCCGCCGCGGTGGCGGCCGAACAGGTCAGCGCGCTGGTCGAGCGGGGGGTGCGGGAATTTCACTTCTATACGCTCAACCGCGCCGAACTGGTCTATGCGATCTGCCGGTTGCTGGGACTGGGGGCGCCGGACGACGTGGTGGCGGCATGAACACGGCCGCAAGCGCAAATGCGAAGGCCGCCGCACCCGATTGCGCCGGCACCTTGCGCGCGCTGGCGCGCGAGCGCATTCTCATTCTCGACGGGGCGATGGGGACGCTCATTCAGGACGAGCAACTGGAGGAATCGGATTTCCGCGCCAAGCGTTTCGCCTCCCACCGGCGCAATCTCGCCGGCAACAACGATCTGCTCAATCTGACCCGGCCCAATCTCGTTCGCTCCATGCACCGGACCTATCTCGATGCGGGAGCGGACATCGTCGTCACCAATACCTTTTCCGCCACCGCGATCGCGCAGGCCGATTACGGATTGGAGGCGGTGGCCGGCGAGATCAACCTGGCGGGCGCCAGACTGGCGCGTCAGGCCTGCGACCGGTTCATGCAGGAGACGGGCCGCGCGGCATTTGCCGCCGGCGCCATCGGGCCGACCAACCGCACCGCGTCCATATCCCCCGATGTCAACGATCCGGGCTACCGCGCCGTCACCTTCGATGATCTGCGCCTCGCCTACGGCGAGGCGGCCCGCAATCTCATCGGGGGCGGGGTCGATCTGCTGCTGATCGAAACCATCTTCGACACCCTGAACGCCAAGGCCGCCCTGTTCGCCATCGAGGAGATATTCGAAGAACAGGCGAGGCGTGTGCCGGTGATGATTTCGGGCACGATCACGGATCTTTCCGGGCGCACCCTGTCGGGCCAGACGCCGGATGCGTTCTGGCATTCGGTGCGTCATGCCGCTCCCTTCGCGGTCGGCCTCAACTGCGCCCTGGGCGCGAAGGAAATGCGCCGGCATATCGATGAACTTTCCCAGGCCGCCGACACGCTTGTGTGCGCCTATCCCAATGCGGGCCTGCCCAATGAATTCGGCGAATATGACGAGCAGCCCGAATACATGGCCGAACTCATGGGCGAGTTCGCCCACAGCGGCCTCATCAATATCGCCGGTGGCTGCTGCGGCACCACGCCCGACCACATCCGCGCCATTGCCGGGGCGGTCAAGGGGGCGGTCCCGCGAAAGCCGCGCCGGATCGCGCGCCATATGCGGTTGTCGGGCCTGGAGCCGTTCACGATCACGCCGGAAACCAACTTCGTGAATATCGGCGAGCGCACCAACGTCACCGGGTCGGCGCGGTTCCGCAAGCTGATCAGCGCGGGCGACTATGCCGCCGCCCTCGATATCGCCCGCCAGCAGGTCGAAAACGGCGCCCAGATCATCGATATCAACATGGATGAGGGGATGCTCGATTCCGCGGAGGCGATGGTCACCTTCCTCAACCTGATCGCAGCCGAACCGGACATCGCGCGGGTGCCGGTGATGATCGATTCCTCCAAATGGGAGGTCATCGAAGCGGGGCTGAAATGCTGCCAGGGCAAGGCGGTCGTGAATTCCATCAGTCTCAAGGAAGGCGAGGGACCGTTTCTCCAGCAGGCCCGCAAGATCAGGCGCTATGGCGCGGCCGCCGTCGTCATGGCGTTCGACGAAAAAGGCCAGGCGGAAACGGCCGAGCGAAAATTCGAGATTTGCCGGCGCGCCTATGAGCTGCTCACCGGGACCGTCGGTCTGGCGCCCGAAGACATTATTTTCGATCCCAACATCTTCGCCGTCGCGACCGGCATCGAGGAGCACAACAATTACGGCGTCGCCTTTATCGAGGCGGTCCGGCGGATCCGCGCCGAACTGCCCCACGCCCATGTTTGCGGGGGGGTGTCGAACCTGTCGTTTTCGTTTCGCGGCAACAACACGGTGCGTGAGGCGATGCATTCGGTCTTTCTCTATCACGCCATCAAGGCCGGCCTCGACATGGCCATCGTCAATGCCGGCCAGCTTGCAATCTATCAGGATATTCCGGGCGACCTGCTCGAACTGATCGAGGATGTGGTGCTCAACCGGCGCGATGATGCGACTGAACGTCTGCTGGAGGCCGCAACAGCCTATACGGGCAATGGCAGGCAGAAGAAAAAGGCCGATCTGGAATGGCGCAAGGCGCCGGTGGCGCAGCGGCTGGCCCATGCGCTCGTCAATGGAATCACCGATTTCATCATCGAAGATACCGAGGCTGCGCGGCAGGCGGCCGGGCGCCCGCTCGAGGTTATCGAAGGGCCGTTGATGGACGGCATGAATATCGTCGGCGACCTGTTCGGCTCGGGCAAAATGTTCCTGCCCCAGGTGGTCAAGTCCGCCCGGGTCATGAAGCAGGCGGTCGCCTATCTGCAGCCTTTTCTGGAAGCCGAAAAAAGAGACGCCGGCGACACCGGCAAATCCGAACAGAAGAAAGTGCTGATGGCGACGGTCAAGGGCGATGTCCACGATATCGGCAAGAACATCGTGGGCGTGGTGCTTCAGTGCAACAATTTCGAGGTGATCGATCTCGGGGTGATGGTGCCGGCCGCGCAAATTCTGGAGACCGCGCGCAAGGAAAACGTCGATATCGTCGGATTGTCGGGGCTGATTACGCCGAGCCTCGATGAAATGTGCCATGTTGCCGCGGAAATGGAACGCGAGGGGCTGGATCTGCCGCTCCTGATCGGCGGTGCGACCACCAGCAAGATCCACACGGCGGTCAAGATCAGCCCCAACTACCGGCGCGCGCAGGCGATTTACGTGCCCGACGCCAGCCGCGCGGTCGCCGTCGCGACCACCCTGGTCTCGGGCGACCGGCGCGCGCGGTTCGAGCAGTCCGTGCGCGCGGATTATGCCCGCATGGCGGCGCGCCATGGCCGCGCGCGCGCCGGCGCAACCCGCTTCACGCTTGGCGAGGCGCGCGCCAACAAAACCCCCATAGACTGGGCGGGCTATACGCCGCCCAGGCCGTCCTTTCTGGGCCTGAGGAGCTTTAGCGATTATGATCTCGGCGAGCTTGTGGACTATATCGACTGGTCGCCGTTCTTCGCCGCCTGGGAACTCACCGGCCAGTATCCGCAGATCCTCGATGACGACACCGTCGGCGAGGTCGCCCGCTCGCTGTACGAGGATGCGCGTGCGATGCTGGACCGGATGGTGGCGGAGAAATGGCTCACCGCCAACGCGGTCATCGGCTTCTGGCCGGCCAACGCCACCGATGACGACGACATCGAGGTTTACACCGACGAGACCCGTACCCGACGGTGTGCGGTGTTCCATACCTTGCGCCAGCAGATGGCGCGGCGCGGCGCGCGCGCGAATGCGGCGCTGGCGGACTTTATCGCCCCGAAGGAAACCGGTCTCGCCGACTATATCGGCGGTTTCGTCGTGACGACCGGTATCGGCGAGGCGGCGGTTGCCGAGCGCTTCGAGCGGGCCAATGACGATTACAGCGCCATCTTGTCGAAGGCGCTTGCCGACCGGCTGGCGGAAGCCTTCGCGGAGCGCATGCATCAGCGCGTGCGCACGCAGTTCTGGGGCTATGCGCGCGATGAAAATCTCGACAACGCGGCGCTCATCGCCGAGAGCTATCGCGGCATCCGCCCGGCGCCGGGCTATCCCGCCCAGCCCGATCACACCGAAAAAGGCACCCTTTTTGCGTTGCTGGACGCAGAGGCGCGGGCCGGCGTCAGCCTCACGCAGAGCTATGCCATGCAGCCGGGCTCGGCGGTGTCGGGGATTTATTTCTCCCATCCCGAAAGCCACTATCTGGGGCTTGGAAAAATCGAGCGCGATCAGGTCGAGGACTATGCCCGGCGCAAGGGCATGAGCATTGCGCAGGTGGAGAAGTGGCTCGCTCCCAGCCTGAACTACCTGCCCGAGGCGACCGACAGGCAGGCTGTGTGACACCCGGTCTTGCCGTTGTGAGCCGGTTGGCCGTTGCACCTGGCGGCGGGGGGAAATCCCGGCAAAACCGAAGGCGGGCCGCCGGATCCGCCGAAAAGATGTGGCACGTCGAGGGATGGTGTATGATATCTGAACGCTAGGTTCGAATCAGCGTGTTGAGGCCCAATTGGCACGCAGGACAATCCTGACCATGCGTTCGCGCATGAGTCTGACATTGGGCCGGCCGGCGGCCGGAGCGTGGAACGGATTGGTGCTGCTGGCCCGGGCGCTTTGCGCGGCTGCGGTGTTATGCGCCCTGACGGTGGCGCGCGCGCCGGCCAGCGGGCTGGCCGAGCCTCGCGGCGAAGTCATTTTGACCATCACCGGCAAGATCACGCACACGAATTCGCGCGGCGCGGCGCGGCTGGATCTCGCCATGCTGGAGAGCCTGGGCTCTGAGCGGATCCGCACGCGCACCCCCTGGACGGACGGCCTGGCGCTGTTCGAGGGCGTGCTGATGCGCAAGGTGCTTGCCGCGGTGGGCGCAACGGGGCGCAGCGTTCTGGCGCTTGCCATCAACGACTATCAGGCCGAAATTCCGGCAACTGATTTTGACCGCCACCGGGTCATACTGGCATACCGGAAGAATGGCCGCAGACTGACAATCCGGGATCGCGGGCCGCTGTGGATCATCTATCCGTGGACAGACAAAAAGGCCCTGCGCAATGAATTATATTACGTCCGTTCGGTCTGGCAGTTGAAGGAACTGGTCGTTCGATGATGCGCCGCTGGCTGAACCCGTCCTATCTGGCGCTGTCCATGGGCCTTGTCGTGCTTGCGGCGACGGCGTTCTTGATGTTGTCGGGGATTCAGCGCGACATCACCCAGGCCGAACGCGATTTTCGCGGCAATCTCGTCTGGTTCGCCACCCGGATCGATTATGACCGCGTTCAGCTCCTCAATGAACTCAATGCGATGACCAGCCGCAATCCCCCCGCCACCGGCAATGAATTTGCCCGGCGTTTTGACGTGTTCTGGAGCCGGATCAACGAGGCCGGCAGCGGCGTCATGGGACAAAGCTACATGACGCTGCCGGGCGCTGCCCAGGCGATTGCCAGAGCCAAGACCCTTTTGCAACTGATAGAATCCGATGCTGTCGATCTGAAGCCGGGCGATGTGGAGCGCGCGGCCCGCATTCGCCCGGCCTTGAACGCCCTGTCAAACCCCTTGCAACAGGTCGTGCTGCAGTCCGTGCAGCGCCAGGCGGACCTGGCGGTTGGCCGGCGCGCGAAACTGCGATCGCGGTTCTGGCAGGCGATCGTGCTGTTTGTCGCCGCGTTCCTGACGGCGGGCACACTGGTCGTGCTGCTGTATGTCGAAAAACAGAATGTCGCGAAACTGCGTGATGATCTGGAACAGCGTGTCAACCAGAGAACCCGCGAACTCGGCCGCATCAACAAGGAATTGCAGAGCGCCAACAACAATCTGCGCGATTTCGCGATGATCGCATCCCATGACCTGCAGGAGCCGCTGCGAAAAATACGCTCCCTGGCCAACATGCTGTCCAAGGATCTGGGCGCGCTGGCCAGCGATGACAGCCGCTATGCGCTGGATGTGATCGAAGAGTCCGCCGTCCGGCTGAGCAGCCTGGTTGCCGCCTTGTTGCGCTACTCGCGCCTGTCGAACGCGCAGATCATGCTGGAGAGCGTTGCTCTCGATAGCGTGGTTTCGCAGATATGCGAGGACCTGGACGAACAGATCGAGGAAGCCGGCGCGCTCGTCGAGTATGACGCTCTGCCCCATATCATGGCCGATCCCGTGCAATTGCGGCAATTGCTGCAGAACGTCCTCGTCAACGCCCTGAAATACCGGCAGAAGGAGCGCGGCTGCCGGATCAGGATCGCCGCCCATGAAAACAGCGCGGGCGTGACGGTTACGATCAGCGACAACGGCATCGGATTTTCCGAAGAATATAACGAAAAGATCTTCGAGCCGTTTCAGCGGCTGCACCGTCAGGGCGATTTCGAGGGAACCGGCATCGGGCTGACATTGTGCGCGAAAATCGCCGAGCGCCACGGCTGGAACCTGTCGGCGGAGGGGCGGCCGGGCAAGGGCGCGCGGATCATTCTGGATATTCCCAAAGAGAATCTGCGCGATGCCGCCTGAATCGCCGCCCCGGTGGCGTCAGCGGTGCTGCTCGATCAGGTCTTTCAGGGCGGTGAGGACATGTTGGATCACGGCGCGGGTGGGGGTATCGCCGATCAGCCCGTCCGGACCGATGCGCTCCGGCGCATTGGCGATCAGGGCTTCCGGGTTGTTGATCATGCGCGCATTGAGACGGCCCAATATCTGGCGCAGGTGGGTCTGGGCGCGCGCCGTCCCGCCCATGCCGGGGGTTGCCCCCATGATCGCCGTCGGCTTGTCGCAAAACGGGTGAGAGGCGCCCCGCGAGCCCCAGTCCAGGGCATTTTTCAAAACACCGGGAATGGAGGAATTATATTCCGGCGTAACGATCAGCAGTCCGTCGGCGGCGGCCATTGTCTGGCGCATGGTTTCCACCACTGCTGGAAGTCCGTCTTTTTCGAGGTCCTGGTTGAACAGCGGAATGGGCGCCAGATCGAAGATGCTGATTGTCATGCCATCCGGCGCCAGGTCGCACGCCGTGCGCAGGGTGGCGGTGTTGCAAGACTGCGCACGCAGGCTGCCCGATACGCCAACAACCGAAATCGCGTCCTGTCTGGCCATGGTCCGGTTCCAGTTGTCGTTTCGGGTCGTCCGGGCACGCCCCCTGCCGGGTGATCGGCGCAGGGATGGCGGGCACCGGTATCATGACGCGGGGTCAGCGCGAGATCAACAGGTTTGGCGCGGCGGAGGCGAAAACCTGAAACAGACGCGGGCGGTGACGGGAACTATGGCAAATCAAACAACAGAAATTCCGCCGCTTCCACGCCCTCAACGACAATTTCGCCCTGGTCCGTGACTGCCGCGCCATCGCCGGTGGCGAGAGCCAGATCACCGAGGCGAACGGCGCCGCGCGCGATCTGCAGCCAGCAGCGCCGTTTCGGTGCGAGTTGATGGCGGATTGTTTTGCCGGCTTCAAGTGTCGCGGCGAAAACCTGGGCATCCTGTTGAATCGTAAGGGCTCCCTCACGGGGCTTTGCGGCGCAAACGAGCTGCAGCCGGTTGTCGCGGCCCGCGGGATCGAACAACTTCTGCTCATAACCCGGCGCTATTCCCGTTTTGTCCGGCTCGATCCAGATTTGCAGCAGATGAACGGACTCTTTGTCAGAGGCGTTGAATTCGCTGTGGCGGATACCGGACCCGGCGCTCATGCGCTGCACTTCGCTGGGGCGGATGATCGATCCGCCGCCCGTTGAATCCTTGTGCTCAAGCGCGCCGGACAACACATAGGTGATGATCTCCATGTCGCGGTGGCCATGGGTGGCGAAGCCGCCGGCCGGCGCAATCACATCTTCGTTGATCACCCGCAACGGACCGAACCCCATGAAGGCCGGATCATGGTACTCGGCGAAGGAAAACGAAAAACGGCTGTCCAGCCAGTCGGCCTGGCCGCGTCCTCTTTCGCTGGATGGTCTGTGGACGATCATGATCGGGAATTCCTTTCGCGCCGCACGGCATTATAGGAGAACGCGGCCGCGATGGCGAGCATGGTCGCGCGCCGGGCCCGGGTTATGTTCTGGACTTCGGGTACGCGTTTGCCATAGCGTGTGAGGCGAAGTGACCAATACGCATGCGCCATGGTTTGGTGTAGGGTTGACTTCGGCGATTGGCGGTTTCCGGATCGTGAGGCGCCAGCGGCATCGCACCGCAGCACGGGACAAACAGGGAGACGTGAAGTGAAAAAAGTAATCTGGATTATCATCACTCTGGCTCTGATCGGAGGCGGTGGCTGGTATTACACGGCGCAGCAGGAAGCTCAGCGGATCGCGGCCGAGAAGGCGGCAGCGGAAAAGGCGGCAGCGGAAAAGGCGGCAGCGGAAAAGGCGGCAGCGGAAAAGGCGGCAGCGGAAAAGGCGGCGGCCGAGAAGGCGGCCATGGAGGCCAAGGCAGCCGCGGAAAAGGCTGAAATGGAGGCCAAGGCGGCCGCGGAAGCCGAGGAGGCCGCCAAGAAGGCGGCTGAAGACGCTGCCAGGAAGGCGACGGAATAGCGCACACGGTTTTTTTGTTTTGCCCGGGCCACGCGCCCGGGCTTTTCTTTTGCAGGACGGGCTTGAAGGTCAGCGCCGCCCGGCGTTTTGCGTTTCGGCCTCGAATTCCTTTTCAAGGCCCGCAATCAGGGTCTTGATATCATCGGGGAGCGGCATGTTGTAGGCGCGCAATTCGTTCATCTTTGCACGCAGTCCAAGATACAGTTCATGGCGGCCCTTCGTTGCGGTCTGCATCTCGTTCACCAGCAACGCAAGTTCGGCTTCCAGTTGGTCCAGTTCCATAATGTCGCACTCCACAGATCAGGGATGGCAAAGCGATTCTGCGCCGCGGGCCAGCGCCGCGCATTGATCCAGGGCAATTTCGCGGCCGCCGCGCTCAGGCCCTGCCGTAGCCGCCGCCGGTCGGGGTCACGACGATGATCGCTTCGCCCGCGTCGATCACGGTCTGGTCGCAGCCTGAAAGCTGTTCGATGGTGCCGTCATTGCGGCGAACCGTATTGTTGCCGCACTGGCCCGGTTCGCCGCCCTCAAGGCCGAAGGGGCGCACTTTGCGGAAGCCGGAAATGATGGCGCAGTCCATTTTTTCGCGAAACCGCAGCCGGCGGTAGGTGCCATCGCCGGCGCGCCATTTGCCCTTGCCGCCGGAGCCCTCGCGGATCTCGAATTTCTCCAGCAGGACGGGAAAGCGCTGCTCGAGCACCTCCGGGTCTGTCAGGCGCGAATTGGTCATATGGGTGTGGACGCCCGATGCGCCATTGAAGCCAGGGCCGGCCGGTGCGCCGGAACAGATCGTTTCGTAATACTGATACCGGTCATTGCCGAAGGTCAGGTTGTTCATGGTGCCCTGCGCCGAGGAAAGCGCGCCGAGGGCGCCAAACAGGCAGTCGGTGACGATCTGGCTGGTCTCCACATTGCCGGCTATGACGGCGGCCGGGTATTCCGGCGACAGGATCGAATTGTCGGGCACGACGATTTCTATGGGCCGCAGGCATCCGGCATTCATCGGGATGGCGTCCGCGCACATGCAGCGGAACACATAGAGCACGGCGGCGCGCGTGATCGGGCGCGGCGCGTTGAAATTGTTCGGCATCTGCGGGCTTGAGCCGGTGAAGTCGATCTTGGCCGAGCGGGCCTTGCGGTCGACCGTGATCTTGACCTTGATGAGCGCGTCCTGATCGGTGCGGATTTCAAACGTGCAATCGCTCAGCGCGCCGATGACCCGGCGCACGCTTTCTTCCGCATTGTCCTGAACATGCCCCATATAGGCGCTCACCACCGGCAGGGAAAAATGCTCGATCATCTTGCGCAGTTCCTGCACGCCCTTTTCGTTGGCCGCGACCTGGGCCTTGAGATCGGCGATATTGTCGTCGGGACTGCGGGCCGGATATTTCGCGCCGGTCAGCAAGTCGTAGGTTTCCTTTTCGCGAAACCCGTCCTTGTCGACGAGCAGGAAATTATCGATATAAACGCCCTCTTCCTCGACAATGGTCGCGCGCGGCGTGGCCGAACCGGGGGCCATGCCGCCGATATCGGCGTGGTGGCCGCGGCTGGCCACCCAGAACAGGATGTCCGTGCCCGCCTCATCGAACACCGGCGTCACCACGGTGATGTCGGGCAGATGGGTGCCGCCGTTATAGGGCGCGTTGAGCATGTAGACGTCGCCCGGCTGGATGGTGCCCTCGTTCAGTTCGGCGATGGTCTGCACCGAACGGTCCATGGAGCCCAGATGCACCGGCATGTGCGGGGCGTTGGCGATCAGCGACCCGTCCTGTTTGAAAATGGCGCAGGAGAAATCCAGCCGTTCCTTGATATTGACCGAATAGGCGGTGTTCTGGAGGGTGACGCCCATCTGTTCGGCGATCGACATGAACAGGTTGTTGAACACTTCCAGCATGACGGGATCGACATTTGTGCCGATCGCTTGGCCGCGTGCCGCCGGTTTCGCGCGCCGCAGCACGAGGTGGCGCTTGGCGCTCATTTCGGCGGTCCAATCATTTTCGACGATCACCGTTCCGTGGGGTTCGATGATGACCGCTGGCCCGGCAACCCGCTGGCCCGGCAGCAGCGCCTCGCGGTCGTGGACCGGCGCCTCATGCCAGCGGCCCGCGGAGTAAAACCGGGTTTTCGCCTTCGCCGCCGGCGTTGCATCCGTTGTCGGATGGTCCGGTTCGAGCGCGTGCGCGCCGCCGCCGGCGGATTCGACCTCGAGCGCCTCGACGACAATCCGTTTTTCTCCCGAGACGAAGCCGAAGCGCTGCTTGTGGGCGCGCTCGAAGGCGGCCTTGAGCGTGGCCACGCCGGGCGCATCGGCATCGACGGCGATCGCGGTATCGGTTCCCGCATAGCGCAGATGCGCGCGCGCATGGGTGCGGATTTCGCGCCCGTCGACGCCCTGGGCGCGCAATTCCCCCGATGTCTCCGCCCCCAGTTCGCTCGCGGCGGCTTCGATGACCGCGATGACCTTCTCATCGAGCGGCAGTTCCACGGCGCGCTGGCGGTTGGCGCGGATGTCCGCCAGCCCCATGCCATAGGCCGAAAGAATGCCGGCAAGGGGATGCAGCAGCACGGTTTCCATGCCCAGCGCATCGGCCACAAGACAGGCATGCTGGCCCCCGGCGCCGCCAAAGCTGGTGAGCACGTATTCGGTCACGTCATAGCCGCGCTGAACCGAAATTTTCTTGATCGCGTTGGCCATGTTCTCCACCGCGATCTTCAGAAACCCTTCGGCCACGTCCTCCGGGCTGCGGCCATCGCCGATGTCGCGGGCGAGTTCCGCGAAGGCGGACTTCGTGGCCGCTTCGTCGAGCGGCTGATCGCTGCGGGGCCCGAAGATGGGGGGGAAAAATTCCGGATTGATCTTGCCGAGCATGAGATTGGCGTCGGTCACCGCCAGCGGGCCGCCGCGCCGGTAACATTTGGGGCCCGGACTGGCGCCGGCGGAATCTGGCCCGACCCGGAACCGGGCGCCGTCATAATGCAGGATCGATCCGCCGCCCGCCGCCACGGTGTGAATCAGCATCATCGGCGCGCGCATGCGCACGCCCGCGACCTCGGTCTCGAATGCACGTTCGAATTCGCCGCTGTAGTGGGACACATCCGTCGACGTGCCGCCCATGTCGAAGCCGATGATCTTGTCAAACCCGGCAAACGCGCTGGTCTCGACCGCGCCAACCACGCCACCGGCAGGACCGGACAATATGGCGTCCTTGCCCTGAAACAGATTGGCCGCCGTCAGCCCGCCGCTCGACTGCATGAACATCAAGCGGCACCCGGTTTCACCGGATTGCAGTTCACCGGCGATCCGGTCGACATAGCGTCTGAGGATCGGCGAGAGATAGGCATCGACCACCGCCGTATCGCCGCGCCCCACCAGCTTGATCAGGGGCGAGACCCGGTGGGACACGGAAATCTGCGTAAAGCCGATGTCTTCGGCGACCTGCGCCACGCGCGCTTCGTGGTCCGGATAGCGATAGCCGTGCATGAAAACGATGGCGACGGCGCGGATGCCATCGTCGAACGCGGCCTGCATGCCGGCGCGGGTCGCCTCAAGATCGAGCGGCTTGTCGATCTGGCCATCGGCGGTAAGCCGTTCGGGCGCTTCCACCACACGCTCATAGAGCATTTCGGGCAGCTTGATATCGAGGTCGAACAGGTTGGGGCGCGCCTGATAGCCGATCCTGAGCTGGTCGCGCAGGCCTTCGGTTATGACCAGCAGGGTGCGGTCGCCCTTACGCTCGAGCAGCGCGTTGGTGGCGACCGTGGTGCCCATCTTGACCGTGCCGATCCGGTGCGCCGGAATGGTCTCGCCCGCACCAACGCCCATCAGATCGCGGATGCCCTGGAGGCCCGCATCCGCGTAGCTTTCCGGATTTTCCGACAGCAGCTTGTGGGCCAGAATGTCGCCGTCGGGCGTGCGCGCGACGATATCGGTGAACGTTCCGCCGCGATCGATCCAGAAGTCCCATTTTCCTGCCTCGTCTCGCGCCATCGTTACGCCCTCGTGACCGTATGCCGTTTGGTCTGTTAGATCAGATCGGAGCGGTAACGTCAATAAATTATCGACAAATTATAAATAAGATTATATTGTAGCAGAATCGCGAACCCGACACCGAAAGGAAAGGCCAATGGGCGCCAGCGAGGGCACGGGCCGCACACCGATCGTTTCATCCGCCCATCTGACGGACTCGGTCATGCCCGAACTCAGTGAAATGGAGTTTGCGCTGACGCTTGCCAATCATGCGTTTCAGCGCTGGATCGTGCGCGGCATGGCGGCCGGGGGGGTGCCCGACATGAGCCCGCTCGATGTGCTGGTGCTGCATGTGGTCAACCATCGCGGGCGCGCCAAGCGCCTGGCCGATATCTGCATGATCCTCAATCTGGAGGATACCCACACGGTCAGCTATGCGCTGAAGAAGCTGGAGCGCGCGGGCTATGTTTCGTCCACGCGCAAGGGCAAGGAGAAATATGCCGGCGCGACGCCGCGCGGCCGGGCGGCGTGTGAGCGCTACCGCGGGATTCGCGAAGACTGCCTGATCGCCTCGCTGGAAACGCTGAATGTGGATCGCGCCGATCTCAGCCGGCTGTCGCAACTGCTGCGCGCCCTGGCCGGCCACTATGACCAGGCGGCCCGCGCGGCGACATCGCTTTAATCGAGCGTGCGTTCGACCCGCATGCGCCGGCCCAGCGCGACGATGGCGATGACGAGCAGGGCAAATCCGATCTGGGTCAATGTGATGCGTTCGCCCAGCAACAGCGCGGCGGCGGCCAGGGTGACGAAGGTCTGCAACAGTTGCAACTGGCCCACCCGCGCGACGCCGGCGAGGGCCATGCCCGCATTCCAGGCGAAAAAGCCGACCAGCTGGCTCATGAGCGCGACATAGACAAACCCCGCCCAGGCCGGCAGCGGCGCGGCGAGATTGATGGCGCCAGCAAAAATCCAGACCAGCGGCACCGTCACCGGCAGCGCGATCACCAGCGCCCAGCAGATCACCTGCCAGCCGCCAAGAGCGCGTGACAGGGCGCCGCCCGCGCCATAGCCGATCGAGGCGGCGGCGACCGCCAGCAGCAGCAGGATATCCGCCTTGGCGAACCCGCCGCTTCCCTCCCACAATGCAAAGACGACGACCGCGGACGAACCGGCGATGGCGCACAGCCAGAAGCCGGCCGAGGGCCGCTCGCTGGCCACGAACACGCTGGCAAGCGCCGTGGTGAGCGGCAGAACGGCGAGCACGACGCCGCCATGGGAAGCCGGCGCGCTCTGCATGGCGAGCGCGGAAAACAGCGGAAAGCCGATCACCACCCCGAGGCTGGTGACGATCAGGGCGCGCCACTCGCCGCGATGGGGACGCCGGGTGCGGGTTGCGATCAGGATCCCCGCCGCGATGCCGGCCGCGACAACGCTGCGCCCGATGCCGACGACCACCGGATCGAACCCGCCCACCGCGAGGCGCGTCGCCGGCAGCGTGAAGCCGAAAATGACCACGCCGGTCAGGCCGAGCAGCAGTCCTTTTGTGTCCGTGGTCATTGGCGCTGTCCATGGGTGCGGGCAAGCGCTACGCTCTATCAGATTGCCGGTGGAGCGGCCAGCCAATTTGATTTTCCGGCAAGCCCGCGATAATTGAGCAGTGGCGCGGCGTCCCCGGATCGCATACGGTCTGCGCCGGTTGCGTTTCATCGAATCAAAAGGCGTGACGTCACCATGACGATATGGGGAAAACTCGCAGGAGCGGCGGCGGGCCTTGCCATTGGCGGCCCGATCGGCGCGCTGATCGGCATGGCGGCGGGCCATCTGGCCATCGACAAGACCCGCGCCGCCCCCGGCCCCAAGGAGCACGAAGTCGCGTTCACCATCGGTGTGATCGCGCTGGGCGCGAAGATGGCCAAGGCGGACGGCGTCGTGACCCGCGATGAGATCGAGGCGTTCAGGCAGGTGTTCCGGATGCCGCCGGGCGAAACGCAGAATTTCGCCCGGGTCTTCAACATGGCCAAGGAACATGTCGCCGGCTATGACGCCTATGCGCGCCAACTCGCCAGCCTGTTCAAGGACAGGCGCGAAACCCTGGAAGACGTTCTCGACGGTCTGTTTCATATCGCCAAGGCGGACGGGGTCGTTCATCCCGCCGAACTGGACTATCTGCGTTCGGTGGCGGAGATTTTCGAGTTCAGCGAGGCGGAGTTCGCCCGCATACAGGCCCGTCATGTGACCGCCGGCGGGGGCGACCCTTACGTGGTTCTGGGCCTGCACCGCTCCGCCAGCGATGCGGAAATAAAAAAGCACTACCGCAAGCTGGTGGCCGACAACCACCCCGACAAGCTGACCGCGCGCGGGGTGCCGGAGGAATTCGTCGAAATCGCCAACCAGAAGCTGGCCGCCATCAATGCCGCCTATGACCGGATCGAAAAGGAGCGCGGACTTTGAGGGATCGCCGTCAATCCGCGTTGCCGATCCGCTACCGCGCCTCACCCAATCATGGTCCCCGCAAGGGCGGGCGAAATCCCGATCTGCTGGTGCTGCACTATACCGCGACCGCGAGCGCGCAGGCCGCCGAGCGCTGGCTGTGTCATGAGGACGCCCAGGCATCCGCCCACTATCTGGTCGATCTCGGCGGCGCCATCGTCCAGATGGTCGGCGAAGACCGCCGCGCCTGGCATGCGGGCCAATCGCACTGGGCGGGCGAGACCGACATCAACAGCTGTTCCATCGGCATTGAAATCCACAATGTCGGCCACGAGACCGGCTATCCGGAATTTCCAGAACCCCAGATGGCAGCCGTCGAGGCACTGTGCCTCGACATTCTCTCGCGCCACGAAATTCCGCCGCGCCGGGTGCTGGCCCACTCCGACATCGCGCCCATGCGCAAGGCCGATCCGGGCGAGAAATTCGACTGGTCCCGTCTTCACCGGGCCGGTATTGGGCACTGGGTCGCGCCCGCGCCGCTTCGCGATGGGGCGGTCCTGCAACTGGGCGATGAGGGCGACGAGGTCGCCGCATTACAGTCGCGGCTGCGGCACTACGGATACGGCATCGAGACGAGCGGTCTTTTCGATGCCCGGACGCGCCAGACGGTGGTGGCCTTCCAGCGCCATTTCAGGCCCGCGCGCGTCGATGGCCTCGCCGATGTGTCCACCCGCGACACCCTTGAGCGGCTGATCGAGGCATTGCCCGAAAACTAGGCGCCTTATCCGGTCGCCGAAAACCAACAGGAGACGAACCCATGGACAGTCTGTTCACCATCGACAATCTGGCGACCCTTGCCATGTTGAGCGCGCTGCAGGCGGTGCTTGGCTTTGACAATCTGCTGTATATTTCGATCGAGTCTCAGCGCGTCGAGGCCTCGCGCCAAGCCTATGTGCGGCGCGTCGGCATCGCCCTGGCCATCATACTCAGGATTGTCCTGCTGTTCGCCCTGGTGAGCGCGATCCAGTATTTTCAGGAACCGTTCCTGACCATCAGCATCCGTGGGATTTTCGAGGCGGTCTTCAATGTGCACGCACTGATTGTTCTGCTTGGCGGGATTTTCATCATCTACACGGCGATGAAGGAAATCATGCACATGATGTCGTTCGACGACATCGGCTCCGGCGGGGGCGAGGCCAAGCGCTCGGTGGGAACGGCCCTGTTCTGGATCGTTTCCGTGAACATGGTTTTTTCGTTCGATTCGATCCTGTCCGCCATTGCACTGACCGATGTATTCATCGTCATGGCGGTCTCCATCGTCATTTCCGGCATCCTGATGATCTGGCTTTCCGATCATGTGACGGTGTTTTTGCAGAAAAACCGCATGTATGAGGTGCTCGGCCTGTTCATCCTTCTTATCGTCGGCGTCCTGCTGTTGTCGGAAGGCGGTGATCTGGCGAAATTGCGCCTGTTCGGCTTTGCGGTCGAGCCGATGTCCAAGACGACGTTCTATTTCGCCATCTTTGTCATGGTCGTGGTCGATATCGTGCAGGGCCGATATCAGAAAAAGCTGCTGGCGCAGAAGGCGGCGCGGGGCGGGTGAACTCAGCGGATATGGGCCAGTGTGGAGAATTGCCGGCGCATCGCGGTTGTTTCGGCGGCGAGCAGAGACGGGTCGTCCGCCTCCAGCGCGCGCATGATGAGATCGCCCAGCGCCGGCATGTCGCCCGGCGTCATGCCCCAGCGCACCAGTTCCGGCGTGCCCAGGCGCAGCCCGTTGACGTCGCCGGCGACCGGGTCAACGGGCAGGCCGATTCCGCAGGCCAGAATATTGGCCCGCCGCAGGGCCTTCGACGCCGTCTGCCCGCCGCCGTAGCGGGCCGCTTGGAGGGCGAACTGATGCGAGCTTGTGAACCCGTTCGCGGTCGTGAACACGGGTGCGCCCAGCCCGTCGAGCGCCGCCGCCAGGGCCATCGCCGTTTGCGCCATCGCCTCCGCATAGCCGCGCCCGTGATCGCGCCAGTCCAGCATGGCGATGGCCAGGGCGGCTGATTTGGCGGCGTCGAAATTCGCCGTGAGGCCGGGATAGGCGATGGCGTCGATGCGTTCGGCAAGCTCCGCCTCATTGGTCACGATCAGCCCGCCCGCCGGCCCGCCGAGGCTTTTATAGGTGCTCATGGTCATGAGATGGGCGCCTTCATCGAGCGGATTGGCCCAGGCGCCTCCGGCGATCATGCCGCAAAGATGGGCGGCGTCGAACAGCAGCCAGGCGCCGACGGCATCCGCGATCTTGCGGATTTCGCCGACCGGGTGGGCAAACAGGTTGAGGCTGCCGCCGATGGTGATGAGCTTCGGCTTCACGCGTTCAGCCAGATCGGCCAAGGCCGCGGGATCGACAGTATAATTGTCGCGGTCGATGGGCGCCGGGTGAATATTGAGGCCATAAAGCCCGGCGGCGCCGGCCTCGTGATGGGTGATGTGCCCGGCGATCGATACGGGCGGCACGATGATATGGTCGCCGGGCCTGGCGGTGGCCATGAACGCATAGAGATTGGCGAGCGCGCCCGACCCGACCCGGATTTCGGCATAGCGGGCATTGAATATTTCGGCGGCCAGTTCGGCGGCGAGAATCTCGATCTGTTCGATCGCCTCCAGGCCCATTTCATATTTGTCGCCGGGATAGCCGAGCGAGGGGCGCGAGCCAAGACCTCCGGCCAGCGCGGCTTCGGCCTTGGGGTTCATGACATTGGTGGCCGGGTTGAGATTGAAGCAGTCGCGCTCGTGGATCTGCCGGTTTTCCGCGATCAGCGCGTTGATCCGGGTTTCCAGCGCGTCGCTGTCCGATCGGGCGGCCGGCGCGGCGATGGATTCAATCAGATCCTCGCACGCGGCGGGCACCCAGGGTCGTCTGGCGAGATGGGTCATGAGGGTCTCCGGCTGAGTGAATGTGTGCCCAGACTGACGCGAACCCGCCGCCAGATCAAATGCTCTTTGCACACCATTGCCCGGCGCTCCGCCTTGACTTCGCCCCGCGCGAGGGCCTATCTCCCGGACAGACCAGTTGGCCGGATAACCGCTGCCGTCCGGGCCGAGGCCCAGGCGGTGGAGGAAAGTCCGGGCTCCATGGAAACACGGTGCCGGATAACGTCCGGCGGGGGCGACCCCAGGGAAAGTGCCACAGAAAGCAAACCGCCCGGATTTCGGTCCAGGTAAGGGTGAAAGGGTGCGGTAAGAGCGCACCGCGCGGCTGGCAACAGCGGCGGCACGGCAAACCCCACCGGGAGCAAGACCAAATAGGGACAGCACGGGCGATTTATCGTTCAGGCCGGTTTCCAGGCTGGCTGTCCGGGTTGGTTGCAAGAGGTGCCCGGCAACGCGCACCCACTAGATGAATGGTTATCCAGCAGGACGCGGCGTTACGCTGCACCCTGTGGACAGAACCCGGCTTACAGGCCAACTGGTCGATTTTTCCAACCTCCGGCGCACCGCATCCTAACGAATTGTTAAGGGCCGATCGTGTCAAATCCCAACCTTTCGCGATCATCCGTGAGGCGCCGCGCGCGGTGGTGGAAC
>JALURZ010000216.1 GCA_027058735.1 Hyphomicrobiales bacterium
GGATAGCACAGGCGCGCCACCCGTGCGCCGGCTTACTGGTCATACATCGGCGGCGGGGGCGGCGGGGGCGGCGGCTGGAAGGTGCCGTTCTGATTGTCGAGCCCGTCATTGATGTCCGGGTCACCGTTTGGAACGGGCGGTGAGCCGCCATTGAGGCTGATCCGGTATTCGCCCGGCTCGTCGATCACCGTACAGCCGTTGCCGGCGGGGCGCCCCTGTGGCGACACATGGCCGCCGGGCACCGGACAGATGACGATCGACCCCTCGCTCAGCGTGCAGACCGCATACAGAAGGGTGATCCCCGTACAACTGAAAACCGTGCCGCGCACACCGATGCTGGCGACCGGAATCTTCACCGTGTAGGAGGTCGGCCTGGCCGTGCCGGTGACACAGCGGAAGGCGCCGCGCGTAACGCTGAAGGCGACCGACGCGGCGCTGCGGTTGGGATCGAATACAAACCGGTCGAGCACCGCGCGGGAGTTCGCGCCCAGGGAGAATGTCGTCTGATCCACAAACAGCATCTGCGCGCTGGACCGCGCGCCGGTGGCGACAATCTGGCTCTGATACACCGGATCGCTGGATTTGAGCCTGTCCGTCCGGCCACCGATCGTTCCGGTCACCTCGTTGACGACCGTGGCCGCGACACCGATCCGGGCCGCAGCCGCCCCTTGCGCGGTGACCGCCGCCAGCAGACCCAGGGTCACCAAGAAAACTACTGATCTCATCAAAATCTCCTGATCGCCCGCAGCCCGGCATTGTGCGTTTCATAGCGTTCGCTCGGATCGTTCGATCCATTGTCCTCGAACCGGTAATGGACCTTCAGGTCGCAGCGCGTACACAGAACGTTTCTGAACAGAAGATCCGTCCCGGGGGCGACATACCAGTCGCGGCGGCCTTTCGTGCCGAATCGAATATCATGCGCGTAATCGCGATAGGCTACCGTCAGATTGAGCCCCCAGGTCACGTCCTGGGCCACCGGCAGATAGTAGGTGAGGCCGCCGCCAACGCCGACATAGTTGCCGGGCAGGATCGCGCCGGGCGCGCCGGGCGCGCCGCCGCCGGGATTGCTGCTGCCCGCCGGCTCGCGGTAGCGCACGCGCGGCATGACGTGCAGCGCGTCCCTGGGCGTCAGCAATCCGCGCAGCGATGTGCGCAGGGACAGATCCAGCAGAACGCCATCGCGCGAGCCAAACCGCTTCGCCACATCGCGATAGCCCGCCTTGAAGGTGATCGCGTCCAGAATGCCGGGCCACAATCGTTCAAGCCCCACGCTCACGCCCGGCTCGACATAAAAGAACCGGCCATCAAGCATGGCGGTGGCGACGCCTGGAGCAATATGCACGCGCGCCGAGCCCGGTAAATCAAAAACCGGGCCGCTATAGGCCTGCACGGTGCCATAGTCCAGATCTCTGATATCGGTATGGATTTCGCCATAGCCGTCGATCAGGCTGCGCCATGCGGTGCCGGACAAGACGCGCTGGTCAACGACCTTGAGTGAGCCGTTCAGCGCGGCATCATTGCGCTTGCCGATCCGCTTGGGCAGATTGCGCGGGTTCGTCTCGTAATCCGCGCCGACGCTCGCGGTGATGCGTGTGATGGCCGGCTGGAAAACACCGCGCAGCCGCGCCAGCCCGGCCTTGGCCTCGCTGTTGGAAGGATCGGCCGCAAGGACCCGTTCATAAGCCCCCAGCGCATGGCGCCGCCTGCCGGCGGCTTCCGCCATCTTCGCATAACGCAGGTTGAGGGACACGTTGCCGGGGGACCGCAAAATTTGCGCGAACACCGCGTCCAGTTCGCCCGCGCGCACCGCGCCTCCGGCGCCGGCAAAAACCGCGAGACAGCCAACGATAACGATTGCGAGGCGATACTTGTACATTTGGCTGCGCACGCCCTGTGGTCGCGACAACGGTCTTGTGTGCCGGGTTCTGCCGCGCCAGCATAACAAGTTGCGCGTGCCGCGTCTTGACAAAACCGCACCGCGCACGGATTTTTTCCTCCAGTCGCGGCTGCGCGCCAGCCGTGTGCAAGCGAAGCGGGGCGCCATTGAAATGCGGGCGGATGATTGAACCGCGCACTGGAGCGCGGCCGGGGCTTTTGCGTTGGGCCGCCATCATATTGGCCGCCCTGACGCCGGGGCCGGTGCATGCGCAGGAACCCGTCGAAATCGGTGTCGCCGCAAAGATCGAGAACACGGTCACCGGCGCAGTGGCCGAAAATATCGAGCGCCTCGCCAAGGACAGCCCGGTGTATCTCGACGAGCGCCTGTCGTCGAAGGACAATGCCACCGGACAGTTCGTGCTGCGTGACGACACCATGCTGGCGATCGGGCCGAATTCCGAACTGGTGCTCGACCGTTTCGTCTATGATCCGGCGAAAAATACCGGCGAGGTGGTGATCGAGGCCGCGCGCGGCGCGTTTCGTTTCGTATCCGGAAAATCCGCCAAGACCGCCTACACGATCAAAACGCCGACCGCCACGATCGGCGTGCGCGGTACGACCTTCGACTGGTATGTCGATGAAGATGGCGAGGCCGCCGTGGGGCTGGTGTCCGGCGGCGTCGATGTGTGCGGCGCTGATGGACAATGCCGCGCCCTCGACCGGGCGGGTTATTTTCTTCATATCGACGCGAAAGGCCTGATCGGCCGGCCGGCGCCGTGGAACAGCCGCTTCCTGCGCCGCGCCCGCTTTGCCACCGCCTTTCCGTTCATGCTGCGCCGCGAGCGCCTGCTGCCGCGCCTGCGCGGGCCGCGCATCCGTATCAGGGGGCTGACAC
>JALURZ010000217.1 GCA_027058735.1 Hyphomicrobiales bacterium
GGGGGGGGCAAACTCCTGCGGGCGCGCTATCGCGCTTCCGTGCACTGTGCCAATCTGTTGCATGACGACGCCTCATGGGTGATGCTCGCGTGCATCCTTCTGCATTCTTCTGCATTGTTCATGTAGGCATGGTGTGTAACGGATCGTTCACGCCGGACACGGCGTTTGGTAACGGACTGTCACGGGTCCCGGCAGCGTTATGATTCGTTACAATATTGTTGGCGTTTATCGCCTCGACGGGAGATACGGTCGCCCCCATGAATGCACCGGGCGCAGAAAACGAAGCACACCTGCTGGTTGTCGATGACGACCGGGAGATACGCGATCTGCTCGCGCGGTTTCTCAACAAGCACGGCTACCGGGTCACGACGGCGCGCGACGGCAAGGAGATGCGCCGCGCCCTGGCGGACTGGCAGATCGATCTGGTCGTCCTCGATCTGATGCTGCCGGGCGAGGACGGCCTGTCCCTGTGCCGGGACCTGCGGGCCAGATCGCAGATTCCCGTCATCATGCTGACGATGATGGGTGAGGAAACCGACCGGATCATCGGGCTGGAAATGGGAGCGGACGACTATTTGCCCAAGCCGTTCAATCCGCGCGAACTGCTGGCGCGCCTGAAGGCGGTGCTGCGCCGCTCCAGGGGCGCCGCCGCGCCGCCGGCGGGGGGGCGGAAGATATTGTGCTTTTCGGGCTGGAAGCTGGATCCGGGGCTGCGCCGCCTGCGCTCGCCCCAGGGGCTGATTGTCGATCTGAGCGCCGGCGAGTTCGATCTTCTGGTCGCATTCGCCGAGCATCCCCAGCGCGTGCTCACCCGCGATCAGCTTCTGGATCTGACCCACGGCCGCTGCGAAGCGCCGTTCGAGCGCAGCATCGACATGCAGGTCAGCCGTCTGCGCCACAAGATAGAAAAGGTCCCCAAGGCGCCCGAACTGATAAAGACCGTGCGCGGGGGGGGCTATGTTTTCACGGCAATCGTTACACACGATGAGACGGCTGATACCTGACACCCTCGCCTCCAGGATGCTTCTGGTTCTTCTCTTGGGGCTGGCCGCCTCGCATCTGTTGAGCGTGGCCCTTTATTTCAACGATCGCACCAGCGCCCTGATATTCGCCGCCGGCAAGCAGACCGGGGAGAGGATCACGACCATCCAGCGTCTCATGGAGCAGGCGCCCAAAGCGGACCGGCAACGCATCGCGGAACACGCGGATAATCCCGATCTTCACGTCACCTGGAGCGAGCAAAGCGCCCTGAAGGATCGCCAGTTCAATTCCGCAACACCCGATGTGCTGCGCGATGCGCTGCTGGCCCATCTGAAAAACGGTGCCGGACGGGTCTTCAGGCTGGGCTATTCGGACGACAGCCAGGCACCCGTCTGGCAGGCGCATATGCGCGAAAAGCCCGTTTCGCAGAGGCCGGGCCGGACCATGCTGATCTCCCTCCCGCTGAGCGACGGGAGCTGGCTGAACTTCGCCGCGCCGGTGGAGGCGCAATCATCCTTCTGGTCACTGCGCTTCGTGCTCTCAATGGGGGTCATGCTGCTGGGCGTGGGCATCTTTTCGATCCTGGCGGTACGCCATCTGATCAGGCCCCTTGAAACATTCGCCGCCGCCGCCCACCGGCTCGGAACCGATGTCGGGGGGCCCGGAATACCCGAAAAGGGGCCGGCCGAAATACGTCAGGCGATACGGGCGTTCAACGAAATGCAGAACCGGATCCGGCGCTTCGTGGAAGACCGCACGCAGATGCTGGCGGCCATCTCCCATGACCTGGGCACCCCGCTCACGCGGTTACGGCTGCGCGCGGAGCTGGTGGAGGACCCGGACCAGCGCGAGAAGATGCTGGCCGATCTCGATGACATGGAAAAGATGGTGTCGCTGTCCCTGTCATTCGCGCGCGACGAGGCCACCAGCGAACCCCACGCGATGGTCGATCTCACAACCCTGCTGCAGCGCGTGTGCGACGATGCGGCCGACGCCGGACACACGGTCGCGCTGGACACCGGCAAGACTGCCGTGCCGTTTGCATGCGGGTCCGTGGCGCTGCGCCGCGCGCTCGGCAATCTCATCGACAATGCGATCAAATACGGGCACCGGGCCCGGGTGTCGCTCACGCAATATGCGGACAACCTTGTGGTCACGATCGAGGACGACGGGCCGGGCATTCCCGAGGACCGCCGGGAAGATGTGTTCAAGCCGTTCATCCGGCTTGAGGAATCGCGCAGCCGGGATACCGGCGGCACGGGCCTTGGGCTGACCGTCGCGCGCACGATCATCCACGCGCATGGCGGCGAAATCACACTGAACAACCGCAAGCAGGGGGGATTGAGCGTGGCGGTCACGCTTCCCGGCCGGAGCCTGTGAACAATCCGCCGAAAAGTCGCCGCTAGAGCGTGTCTTCGACGGCGATCGCCGTACTTGCCTCAAGGGCATCGATCTCATCGCGGCTGTAGCCGAGCGAAATCAGAAATTCGCGGCTGCCCTCGCCGATGCGCGGCGGGCGCGGGGCGGACCGGAAGTCGTGGCCGCTCATGCGCAGGGGAATTCGGGGAAGCGGAACCGTGCGCCCGTCCTCCAGCACCGTATCGACCAGACCGCCACCCTCGACCAGTTGCGGGTCGCCGAACAAATCGTCCGGCCGGCGCACCGGCGCGAACGGAATGGCGGCGCGTTCGCACAAGGCGATCGCCTGCCCGGTGTCGAGATCATCGAACCGGGTCTGGATGCGGCGCAATAGATGCCGGCGATGGCGCCGGCGGCCATCGTTGCCGGCATATTGCGGCGCGCTTGCCAGATCGCCGAGCGCGAAGGCATGGCAGAACCGCGACCAGTGCCTGTCGCTGATGATCCCGACAAAGATCCGGTCTGCCGATCCGGTGGTGAACAGATCGTAGATCGCCCATGGATTTTCGCCCTCCGGCATGGGCGGCGGGCTTTCCTGAGTGATGGCGGCGCCCGACATATGCTGGGCGACCAGAAAGGCGGTCGCCTCGAACAGGGAGGAGGTCACCTTCTGGCCCTTGCCGGTGGCCTGGCGTTCATACAGGGCCGCGACAATGCCGAGCGCACCGAATGTCGCGCCGAGAATATCGCTCACCGACGCGCCGGCGCGCAGCGGCCGTCCGGACGGGCCGGTCATATAGGCGAGGCCGCCCATCATCTGCACCAGATTGTCGAGGCTCGGACGGTTTTCGTATGGCCCCGGCATGAAGCCTTTCAGGGCGCAATAGACCAGCCGCGGATTGATGGCCGCGCAGTCGTCATAGCCAAAGCCCAGCCGCTCGAGCGCGCGGGGGCCGAAATTCTCGACAAGAACATCGGCGCGGGCGATGGCGCGGCGCAGAATCTCCTTGCCGGCCTCGCGCTTGAGATCGACCGCCAGGCTTTTCTTGTTGCGGTTGAAAAAGTGAAACAGCCCGACCCCGAAACCGCCATAGCGCCGGGTGGCATCGCCATCGGGCGCCTTTTCCACCTTGATCACATCGGCGCCCATGTCCGCGAGCAGCAGACCGCAGGACGATCCCATCACCACATGGCTGAGTTCGATCACCTGGATGCCCGCAAGAGGCAGTCTGGAATGCCGCCCCCGCGTCATTGCGGCGGCCCCGCCGGACCGCCCGGCGCGGCCAGGGTGATCGATGTCTGATAGGCGTAGCGGTCGCCCCTCAAAAACAGATGGGTTACGGCGACAACGGTTCCCTCCGCGTCGGTGTAGACATTTTCAACGAAAAAGACCGGATCGCCGAAGCCCGCATCCAGAAGCGCGGCCAGATCGCGCTCAGCGACGCTGGCCTCGACAATCTGGTCCATTCGATGCAGCGTGATCCCCAGATCCTCGCGCATCACGTCGACGAAGTTGCGGTTGCCCGCCATCGAGCGTTCGTCGATGGCATCGAGCACCTGCGGCAGACCGAAATTGACATGGTAGGAGACCACATGCCCGCAGACCCGGCGGACCCGCCGCATGGTCCACAACGCGGCTTCCGGTGGCGCGCCGAGGATAGCCGAAACCGCGGCCGGGCCGGGTTTGTGCGATATCTCCAGGATTTTCTGCTCGATCGGCAGGCTCTTGCCGCTGGCGGTATCCACCCATTCGGCGAAGTTGCCCGAAACCGCGATTTTCATGCGCCGGCCAGGCGGCGCGGAGCGCACGATGGTTCCCACACCGCGTTGCCCGGCGAGCCAGCCTTCGTGCGACAGAATGGCCAGCGCCTTGCGGATGGTGATGTTGCTCACCGAAAACAGCTTCTCCAGTTCAGCCGCGCTGGGGATGACTTCGCCCTGGCGATACTCGCCGTTGACGATGCGCCGCCGCAAGGTATCGGCGACCTGACGGTATTGCGGAGAAGCGTTGGTTGCGTTCATGGGGCTTGAGCGGTCAGGGGCGAAACCGTTGCTCGGCGAGACGATCCGCCGCCTCATGGCTCGGCACCGCGTTCCGCTCCGCATATTCGAGGATCTCCACGCAGGTCTCCCTGATTCTCATGACGTTTTTCTCAACCTCGGCGGGGTCATGACGGTACCATTCCGCGGCGCAACTGATCAGCCCGCCGCCATTGGCCACATAGTCGGGCAGATAGACGATGCCACGCTCCGCCAGCATCTGGCCGTGGCGTTCACCGGCTAGTTGATTGTTGGCGGCACCCGCGATCACCTTCGCCTTGAGTTGCGGAATTGTTTCATCGTTGAGAACAGCACCCATGGCGCAGGGCGCGAACACGTCCGCCTCGAGCGCGAAAATCTCGTCCGGCGCGACGCTTGCCGCGCCATGCCGTTCGACGACGCGCTCCAGGTTGTCCGCGAAAATGTCGCAGACGGTGAGCTCGGCGCCGGCCTCCGCCAACAGGGCGCACAGGCGCGCGCCCACATTGCCAACGCCCTGAACCGCCACCCGCACCCCCTTCAGTGATGTGGTCGCGAATGCCCTTTCGACACCGGCATCGATCGCCTGATAAACGCCCAGCGCCGTCATCGGGGCCGGGTCGCCATAGCCGCCATCCTGCTTGCGCAGGCAACTGACGAATTTTGTCTCTTTCCTTATTTCCGCCATGTCGAGCGGATTGGTGCCGATATCCTCGCCGGTGATGTAACGCCCCCCCAGGCTGTCGATCCACCGCCCCATGGCGTGCAGCAGTTCGGGGCGCTTGTCTTTATGGGCATCGGCGATGATGACGGATTTTCCGCCCCCAAGCTCGACCCCCACCATGGCCGCCTTGTAGGTCATGCCGCGCGACAGGCGCAGCACGTCGCGCAGTGCCTCGGCTTCGGTTGCATAGGGCCACATGCGGCAGCCCCCCAGGGACGGCCCCAGGTTGGTGTTGTGGATCGCGATGATCGCCCGCAGGCCCGCCGGGCGGTCGTTCACGAACAACACCTGTTCGTGCTCGTCGAAATCGGGAGAATCGAAGACAGCCAAGTCGTTACTCCTTGTCTGCGGGTTCATGATACTGGCGGGATGCCTGGTCCATGCCTGTTGCTCCTTTCAGTCGGCGGCCAGCGCCTGGCCCGGGCTTTCGATATGATCGGCCATGTCGTTGACGAAGGCCAGCGCACCGGCGCCGTCGATGAACCGGTGATCAAACGAAAGGCTGCAACTGACCATCGCTCCGACCCCCGGCGCGCCGTTGTCCACACGCACCTGATCGGTGATCCGCGAAACCCACAGGATCGCGGCCTGCGGGGCGTTGATGATGGGGCGGGTCGAGGTGATGGTGGCGCGTTCCAGCCCGCCGGTGTTGGACAGCGTGAAGGTTCCGCCGCGCATGTCGCCAGGCCGCAGCGCGCCGTCGCGCCCGCGCCCGATTGCCGCCGCCAGTTGTTCCGCGAGCGCAAACAGCGATATCCGGTTGACCCGCCTTACGACAGGCACCAGCAGGCCGCGCTCGCTGGCCAGCGCGATGCCCAGATTGACGTCCTTGTGAAGCACCAGCCGGCATTGGTCCTCATCGATCGTGGCGTTGAGGCGCGGGTGCTCGCTCAGCGCCGCGGCGGCGCATTTGGCGAACAGCGCCGTCGGCGACAGCCGGAGGCCGCGGGCTTCGGCCTTTGGCGCCAGTTTGTCCAGCAGGGTGCAAAACCCATCGGCGCGGGCCTCGAAATTTATCGTCGAATGGGCAAGCACATGGACCGACTGGGACATGCGCTCGGCCATGGCCAGCCCGACGCCGTCGGCGGCTTCACCGCGGGCCGCCCCGCCCCGGCTTTGCGCCGCCGCCTCCACATCGCCGCGCAAAATGCGGCCCCGGGGCCCGCTTCCCGATACATCGCTCAGCGCAACGCCCAGTTCGCGCGCGTATTTGCGCGTTGACGGCGCGGCCAGGATTTGCCCCGTGGCCGATGGGCCGGGCCGGCGCGGCTTTTCCTTGGCCTTTGGCTTTGCTTTTGCCTTGGCGGTGGTGGCCGGGCCTGCGGTTTTGTCGGCCGCCGGTTCGCCCCGGGTCTCGATGCGCAAGAACACCGAGCCCACCTTGATCGTGTCGCCGGGCTCCCAGCACAATTCCGCAATCGTGCCGGAACGGGGCGATGGGAGTTCCACATCGACCTTGTCGGTGCTGATGGTGGCGACTTCCTCACCCTCCTTGATCCGGTCGCCGGCCTTGACCGACCAGTTGATCAGGCGCGCTTCTGAAATGCCCTCGCCGATATCTGGAAGAATGAACTCATAGATCAATGCTCGAACTCCATGATGCGCTCGATCGCGATGCGGATGCGCCCGGCATCGGGGCGGTAGCACTCATCGCCGATGGAAAAGTGATAGGGAACATCGGGCGCGGCGACCCGCAGGACCGGGGTGTGCAGATAGCCGAAGGCCTTTTCCTGGATCACCGCCGCCAGTTCCGCGCCAAACCCGAGGCTCAAGGGCGCTTCGTGCACGATGACCGCGCGCCCGGTCTTTGTGACCGAGTCCAGGATGCAGCCGATATCGTAAGGGATCAGGCAGCGCAGGTCGATGATCTCAACATCGATCCCGGTTTGCGCGGCCAGATCGTCGGCCACCTTCGCCACCTGATGGCGAATGGGTCCATAGGTCAGCACGCTCACGTCTTGGCCTGCGCGCACCACCTCGGCCCTGCCGATTTCGGCGGCTTGCCCGTCGAGAACGATCTCGTCCGACAAGGCGCGGTAAAGCGGCACCGGCTCGACCAGCAGCACCGGGTCGGGATCGCGGATGGCGGCGATCATCATGCGGTAGGCATCGTCCACGGTGGCGGGCGTCAGGATCTTGATGCCGCCCTGGTGGACGAAATAGGCCTCGCAGCTTTGCGAGTGCCAGAAGCCGCCCTTGATGCCGCCATAGGACGGCGAACGGATGACCATGGGACAACTGTACTGGCCCCCCGATGCCCAGCGATAGCGGGTGGCGCAAAACATGATGTGTTCAAAGGCGTCGTGAATAAAGCCGGAAAACTGGATTTCGACGATCGGCCGCAGACCATAGAGCGCCATGCCGACCGCGTGCGCGACGATGCCTTTTTCATCGAGCGGCGTGTCGATCACACGTGCGGAACCGAAGCGCTGCTGCAACCCGCTCGTGGTGCGGAAAATGCCCCCGGCCCGCCCGACGTCCTCGCCCATGAGAACGACATCGGCATCGCTCTCCAACTCATGGGCCATGCCGGCATTGAGGGCTTCCATGACATTCAGGCGCCGCGCCTTCATGAGCAGCGCTCCAGATCGCCCAGCAGGGCCGCCTTCTGCTCTTCGAGCATCCACGTCATCTGTTCGAAGGTATCGTCGAACATGGATGCCGGATCGGGCAGAGGCATGGCCTCGGCCTGCTCCACCGCCGCGTCGATGTCGCGCGTGCAGCGCGTCCACAGGTCCGCCTCCTGCCGCTTTCCCCAATATCCCTTGCGCTCAAGATACTTGCAGGTGCGGATAAGAGGGTCCCATGCCGCCCATTCCTCGACCTCCTCGGGCTCGCGGTACAGGTCCGGATTGTCCGACGAGGTGTGAAAGCCGAGGCGGTAGGTGACCGCCTCGATCAGGCTTGGAGCCTCCTTCGCCGCCAGGTCGCGGGCCTCGCGGGCGGCGGCGTAGACCGCCAGCGGATCGTTGCCATCCACCCGCAGGTTGCGCACCGCATAGGCGTCACCCTTTTGCGCGAAGGTCCGCGAGGCGGTCTGCGCGCTGGCCGGCGTCGTCACCGCCCAGCCGTTGTTCTCGCAGATGAAAACCACCGGCGGCTTGAAAATGCCGGCAAAATTGAGCGCGCTGTGAAACTCGCCCCTGGAGGTCGCCCCGTCGCCGAAAAAGGTCAGGAATCTGGTGTCGTCGCCCTTGATCTTGGCCCCCCAGGCCGCGCCGCAGGCGTGCGGAATATAGGAGCCGACCTGTGTCGTCATGGGCACCACATTGAGCCTGCGGTCGCCCATCAGTGTCGGCAGCCGGCGGCCCTTGAAGGGTTCATCGCGGCGCCCGAAAAACTGCGCGAACAACTGCACCAGCGCCGCGCCGCGCAGCAGCAGCGCACCGGGATGGCGGTAGCCGAGAAAAATCCAGTCGTTCCGCGCAAACGCCATGGTCGCCGCGATATGCACCGCCTCTAGGCCCTTGTGGGGTATCCAGAATTCCACCCGCCCGGAGCGTTGCAGCACCCAGCCGCGCTCATCGATGGCGCGCACCAGCACCATCATCTCATAGAGCCGGATCAGGGTGTCGCGGTCCAGATCGGGCTCCGGCAGGTCGCCCGTCAGGCGCCCCTGCGCATCGATCACCTGGCGGATGCCGGCGCGCACGGCATCGCCGAGCGGGCAATATCCCCCGGCCCGCCCCCCGCCGGCGGCCGGCTTTTTTCCCGATTTCCGTTTGCCGGCCATGGCTCGCTCCACGGACGCCCATTAATAGTATAAATGTATACCAATCGGCTATTTAATTGTCAATCCGCAAGCCCGCCGGCATCCTGGAAGGCCCGTCGCATCGCCCAGGACGGGTTCGATTGACATCGAATATTCGTTTCATTTAGGTCACTGTTGTGATGCAGGCGCCAGCATGTCACGGTGCGGTCGGGCGCGGTGACGATAAGGGGGGATGGCGTGCTTCTTGAGATCGAGGACGTAGCGAAAAGCTTCGGCGGCCTGCAGGCGGTATCGGGGTGCACGTTTTCGGTCGAAAAGGGTTCGATCACCGGCCTTATCGGTCCCAACGGCGCGGGCAAGACAACCACATTCAACATCGTCGCCGGCGTGTTCGGTCCCGACAGTGGGTCGGTCCGGTTCGCCGGCCGCGACGTCACCGGCATGCCCTCCCACAAGCTGTTTGGCATGGGGCTGGTGCGCACCTTCCAGATCCCGCATGAATTCGGCCATCTGACCGTGCGCGACAACCTCATGACCGTGCCGTCGGGCCAGCCGGGAGAGCGGCTGCTGGGGGCCTGGCTGGCGCCTGCGAAGACGCGCGAAACGGAAGACAGAATCCGCGCCCAGGCCGATGATGTGCTGGAGTTTCTGAAGCTCGACCGGGTCGCCGGCGATCCGGCCGGCACCTTGTCGGGCGGACAGAAGAAGCTTCTGGAGCTGGGGCGCGCGATGATGGCGGAGCCGGCGCTGATCCTTCTCGACGAGCCGGGGGCCGGCGTTAACCCGACCCTGCTTGAGCATCTCGGCGACATGATCATCGAACTGAACCGCACGCGCGGATATTCGATCTGCATTATCGAGCACAATATGGATATGATTGCCAAACTGTGCGACCCGGTCATCGTCATGGCCCAGGGCGCGGTGCTGACCCAGGGCACGATGGACGAGGTGCGCAAGGACAAGCGCGTTCTCGACGCCTATCTGGGGGGCAGCCGGTGAGCGCGCCGGTGCTTGAGCTGGCCGATGTTTCCGGCGGCTATGGCGAGGCCGACATTCTGCACGGCGTTTCACTGACGGTGAGTGCGGGCGAGATCGTGGTTGTCATCGGGCCCAATGGTGCGGGCAAGTCGAGCGCGATCAAGGCGGTGTTCGGGCTGCTGCGCATATCGTCGGGGGAGATCCGGCTGGCCGGTGAGAACATTACCGGCCTGTCAACGGAAAAACTGATTGGCCGCGGCATCTCCTATGTGCCGCAGACCGGCAATGTGTTTCCCAATCTCTCGGTTGAGGAAAACCTGGAACTGGGCGCCTATACAAGCGATGAGGACTGGCGGCCGCGAGCCGGCGAAATCTATGACATGTTCCCGCCGCTGGCCGAACGGCGGCGCCAGGCCGCGGGCACCCTGTCGGGCGGCGAACGCCAGATGGTGGCGATCGGCAGGGCGCTTATGGTGAAGCCGAAGGTCCTGCTGCTGGATGAGCCGACCGCCGGACTGTCGCCGGCCTTTCAGGATGATATTCTTTCGATCGCCAGCGACATCAACGCGTCAGGCGTGCCGATCCTGATGGTCGAACAGAACGCCAAACAGGCGCTCGAGATCGCCGACAGGGGGTATATCCTGGTGGACGGGCGGAACCGGCTGGAGGATGCGGCATCGGTGCTCTTGTCACGCGCGGACGTGGCGGAAATGTTTCTGGGAGGATAGCGCGGCAGCGGCATGTACGAATTCGTCAACTTCTACCTTATTCCCGGACTGGTGCTGGGCTCGATCTATGCGCTGGGCGCGATCGGCGTGTCCATGCTGTTTTCCATATTGCGCTTCGCCCACTTTGCCCATGGTGACATGATGACGCTTGCGGCCTATCTGGCGTTGCCGGTGGTGGTCGGGCTCGGGCTGCACCCGCTGGCCGGGGCCGCGGCCGCAGCGCTCATGACATCCGTTGTGGCGCTGGGCATCGACAAGGTCGGCTATCAACCGGTGCGTGCGCGCCCGACCATCGTCTCGGCGATGGTCTCGCTCGGCATCGCGCTGATGATACGCTCGGCCATTCAGGTGGGCTATGGGGTGAAAACCCAGTCCTACACCACCGGCCAGATTACCCCGCCGCTGCGTTTCGACTGGCTGATCGTCCAGGAAAGACACATCTGGATCATCGCCAGCAGCATGGTCCTGATGCTGGCGGTGCATCTGTTGTTGTCGCGCACGCGGGCCGGCAAGGCCATGCGGGCCATGAGCGATTCCGCAGAACTGGCGCAACTGACGGGCATTCCCACCGAACGGGTGGTGCGCCTCACCTGGGTGGTGGGGGCAAGCCTTGCCGCGGTGGCCGGCGTGTTCGCCGCCTGGGACACGTTCCTGCAGACCATGCTGGGCTGGTTCTTGTTGCTGCCGATCTTTGCCGCAACCATCCTTGGCGGCATCGGCCGACCCTATGGCGCCATGATCGGCGGGCTGGTCATCGGGCTGGCGGAGGAGCTTTCGACCTATCCCTGGCTCGGCACCGAGCCGTTGATTTCGCCGGGCTACAAGACCGGCGTCGCCTTCGCGATCATGGTGGCAATCCTGATTTTCCGCCCGCACGGTCTGTTCAAGGGGAGAGTGTTCTGATGTCGCCGGACCAGCTATACGGCTTTTTCCTCTACGGGATCTCGCTGCTGACCATGGGCGGCATCTACGCCGTCTTGGCGCTCGGGCTCAACATGCACTGGGGCCTTACCGGCATACTCAATATCGGCATTGCCGGCTTCTTTGCGGTGGGGGCCTATACCAGCGCCATTCTCGCTTCGGCCCCCCACCCGGTGCATCTGGGTGGTTTCGCAATGCCGGCCATATTCACCTTTCCGGCCGCCATGGCGGCATCGGCGGTTGTCGCCTATGGCATCGCGCGCATCTGCATCCGCCTGCGCAGCGACTATCTGGCCATCGCCTCGATCGGCATCGCCGAAATCCTGCGCCTCGTGGTCAAGAACGCCAGGGAACTGACCAACGGAACCCTGGGCATTTCAAACCTGCCGCGGCCGTTCGACTGGGTCCCCGGGGCCGGCGGCCAACTGGCGTTCCTGGCGCTGGTGATCGTGCTGGTGCTGGGCGTTTACTGGCTGGCGGAGCGGGCGCGAACCTCGCCCTGGGGACGCACGATGCGGGCCATCCGCGACAATGAGGAAGCCGCGCGCGCACTGGGCAAGGACGTCGATGCGTTCCGCACCCGCGCCTTTGTCACCGGCGCCGCCTTCATGGGTCTCGCCGGGGCCCTCACCGCGCATTACCTCAAATTCATCGGCCCCGAGGCCACCGATCCGCTGCTTGCCACCTTCCTGGTCTGGGTCATGCTGATCGTTGGCGGCAGCGGCTCCAACAAGGGCGCGATACTGGGGGCCTTCCTGATGTGGGCGGTATGGTCGGTGAGCGAGATCCTCGCCGGCTACCTGCCGAGCGAACTGGCGACACGCGCCGCCTTTGTCCGGGTGTTCATCATCGGCTTCGTTCTGGTGATCGTTCTGCAGCGTTATGAAAGCGGCATTCTGGGTCCCAGGCGCGGCGAATCCTGAGCCTGGGAAAAGGGCGCCGCGACACCATATCGCGGCGCCCCCCTTGCGTGGTGAGCACACCCCCGGCCCGCACATTCACGGCGTGGGCCGCCAGATCAGAATTTCAGCGGCTTGCCGTCGCTCAATTTGCCATCCTTGATGACATATTCCGCGATCACGCCATCGACCTCGCCATTGGCGTCGAATTCATGCGGCCCGGATGCGCCGTCATAGTCGATGTCCTTGCCCGCGGCGAGCAGCTTCTTGGCCTTGGCGAATTCACCGGGTCCGATCTTCTCGCCCGGCGCCGTTGCGACCTTGCGCAGGGCGGCCGCGATCTTGCCGCGGTCTTTCGAGCCCGCGGCCTCGACCGCCAGCGCCAGCAGCATGGTGGCGTCATAGGCGGAACTGGTAAAAGCCGAGCCGAACTTGAATGCCTTGTTGTCGGAATACATGGCCTTGAACTTGTCCGCGTTCGGCGAGGGGATCGACGTGGGCACCGTACCGAAGAATTTGCCTTCCAGGGCCTTGGCGCCGATCTGTTTGATGAGATCGTCGGAGCGCATGCCGTCACCGCCGACGAAGCGCTTGAACAGGCCCGATTCCAGCGCCTGCTTCATGATCGTCAGGCCCGAACCATCGCCCAGCGCCAGAACGACCAGCGTGTCGGCGCCGCCCTTGGCCAGGGTCGCCAGCTCGGAGCGGTAGGACGCCTTGTTTTCCTCATGCACCTGGTCGCCGGCGATCGTGCCGCCATTGGCGGTGAACGCGCTGCGGAAACTGTCGGCGAACCCGTTGCCATAGTCGTTGTTGATGTATGTGAGCGCGACCTTCTTGATGTTCTTCGAAATCAGCAGCTTGGCCAGAATGAACCCCTGATAGGCGTCCGACGGGACCACGCGATACATCAGATCGTTGTCCTCCAGCGTGGTGATCGCGGGCGAGGTGGAGGCCGGGGAAACCATCACCACGCCGGCGCCTTTCGCGACATTCGACATGGCGGCGATGGAGGCGCTCGAACACAGCGCACCGACAATCGCGGTCACCTGTTCCACGTTGACCAGCTTGTTGGCGGCATCAACGGCGGTCTGGGGATTGCAATTGGTGTCCGCTTCCACCAGCACCAGCTTGCCGCCAAGCACGCCGCCGGCCGCGTTCACTTCCGCAACCGCTGCCCGTTCGGCGGCATTGATCTCGGCCACCAGACTGACAATCGGGCCGGTTATCGCGCCGAGACTGCCGATCTTTGTTTCCGCCGACAGGGCCGTGCCTGCCGCGAGGGTCGCCACGGCGGCCGCGATAATCCCACTCTTGAGTCGTTTCATCATTTATCTCCCAGTAAGTGTTAAGGCTCGTTGGATGCGACAGATTTTCACGGGTCCAGCACCCTGGCCGGAGAAATCGTGCACGGTCCAAACTGGCACAGGACACGGCCGCGCGCCAGACCCGTAATCGGCACGCCACCGCCGGCTCGCGGCGCGGCGCGGCCGCCCCGGCCCGCGTTTGCCCGTTCCATGCGGGCATTTTCGCGTGCCTGGTACAGCGGGTTCGCACTCTTGCACGACAGGCTTGCCCTGCCCCATTCACGTCTCCCGTCTCGCTGCCGCGCCACCACAATAGCACATGCCGGGCGGCGAGGTCCGGCGAAAACGCAATTGCGCCGGCCGACAGGGACACCCGCTTGAATGTGTTCGCGCGCAGTCCTGTCACGGGAGTGTCGTTTTCGCCCGCCCTCCGCGCATGGCCGCCGCGCCCGGCGATATCGCGTGCGCGTGCGCAAATGACGCGCCGCGGGGAAGCGCGGGTCATGCTCAAAACGGCGTGCCAAAAAAAATCTATCAAACTCCAACAAAATATTTGGTTTGAACTGCCGGGCCAATTTGCCGACAAATTGGGGCTGGAGGCCCCAAAGGATTGCCGGGACATGGCGTCATGAGCGAAATGGCGTGGACAGCCGACCGACTCGCGGCGTGGGCGATGTCGCTTTCCTTCGCCGATCTCGCCGCAGACGTCGTCGCCCGCGCGGAGGACTGCATTCTCGATGCGATCGGGTGTGCCGCCGCCGGCCTCGAGGCGCCCGGGGCCCGGCGTTGCCGCGATCTGGCGGCGCATCAGTATCGTGACGGCGCATCGCCCGTCTGGTTCCGTTCCTCCTCGCTGAACGCGCCCGGCGCGGCCTTTGCGAATTCCGCCGCGGTATCCGCGCTGGATATCGACGATGGCCACCGGCTCGCCATGGGACACCCGGGAGCAGCGGTGATCCCATCGGCACTGGCCATCGCCGCGGAAGGCGGGGCCGGCGGCCGGGACGTCATGGCCGCAATTGTCGCAGGCTATGAAATAGCGGTGCGGCTCGGTGCAGCCGAGGCGCGGAAGTCCTATCACTCCGGCAACTGGAGCGGCTTTGGCGCGGCGATCGCCGGTGCAAAGCTGCGCGGCCTTTCCCCGGCGCAGGCGGCCCATGCCCTCACGATCACGGCCTATCACGGGCCGCGTCTGGGCGACCTTACGCAATCCCGATTCATGGGGGGGAACGTCAAGGAATCCATTCCGTGGTCTGTCATCACCGGCCTCTCGGCCTGTGATCTGGCGCAGCGCGGCTATACCGGATGCCGGGACGCCCTGGATCTCGATGGCCGTTTCGACACAGGCCTGGCGACCCGCGAACTTGGTCATGACTTGCGGATTTCCAATGTCTATTTCAAGCGATACTCCATCTGCCGGTGGTCGCATGCCGCGGTGGAAGCACTGATGCGGATCACGCGCTCCCACGGGATCGATGCCGCGCAGGTCCGGCGGGTCAGGGTGGAGACCTTTCGTGAGGCGGCAGCGCTCAACAACTGCCCTCATCCGCAAACCCTCGAAAGTGCTCAATACAGCCTTCCGTTCGCCATGGGCATCGCCGCGACCCTTGGGGACGCCATGCTCTCGCCGATGCCGGTCGCGGTGCTGAACCACGAACCGGCTGTCGAATTCGCAAGTCGCGTTGTGGTATCTCACGCACCTGAAATGGATGGCTATCTGCCGAACAGAACGCCGGCGCGCGTGAGCGTTGAAACCGGCAGCGCAAGTTTCCGGCAAACCGTTGTCGAGGCATGGGGAGACGCCGGCGGGGCCACGAGCCGTGCCGCGTTGCGGCAAAAGTTCGTGAAGCTACTGAAAGACAGGGCGCCATTCACCCGGTCCCATCGGGTTGTCGCGGCCGTGGAAGGGCTGAAGTCGGGAGACGTGGAGAGCCTGCTGCGCGCGGTGTCGCCGCCGATTGACGCTGGCGGGCACGAGGCGGCATGACATTCGATCAAATCCAGACATTCTATATGGTCGCCACGCTGGGAACGTATCGCCGCGCGGCGGAACAGCTCAACGCGACCCAGCCGACCGTCTCGGCCCGCATCCTTGCGCTGGAGGATCGCCTGGGGACACGCCTGTTTGACAGATCCGGACATCGCGTCGCCCTGACGCCGCAGGGGCGGTTGTTTCTGGGCTATGCCGAAAAGCTTCTGCGCACCCGCGCAGACGCCCTTCGCGCAATCGGCAGCACCGGCGAACTTGCCGGAATATTGCGCATTGGCGCCTCCGACACGATGGCGATCACGTGGATTCCCGACTTCCTTTCCTTCTTGCGGCAAAGCCATCCGAAAGCCGTTGTGGAGCTTCATATCGCCGCCTCCCATCAGCTCAGGAACGACATTCTCGCCCGTCAGATCGATATCGCCTTCATGATCGGACCGGTTTCCCACGCACAGATCGTCAACCATCCCCTGTGCGCCTGCCCCATGGTGCTGACCGCCGCTGCGAAACTCGATCTTCCCGCCAGGAAACTGACAACCCGCGATCTGCTTGCGCACGAGATTTTCACGTTCGACCGGCTGACGCGGCCATTTCAGGATTTTCGCCAGCATCTCGACGAGACCGGACGCTCCGCGATACGCCTGAGCCCGGTAAACTCCCTTCAGGCCATCATACTGCTGGTAAAACGGGGGCTTGGCATCGGCGCGGTGCCAATGGCCGTGATCGAAAAGGACGTGGCGTCCGGCGAACTGACGGTGCTCCGGTCTGAAATTGAACTGCCGGATCTGCAATTTTGCATCAGCTATTCGACAGGCCCGGACATGGCCGCGCAATCGAGGATCCGCGATCTGGCAAAGGAATTTCTGACGACGCGGAACTACGGCGAATCAATAAGGATTCTCTATTGATCGCCATCGACTATATCTGTTGGCTTTTTCCGGGAGCCTGTCGGATTATTCACAGTCCCGATACCCGGCCGTCTTGAGGCGGCCCGAAGGAAACCGCAGCCATGCAATGGCGTGTCGCAACCGATATCGGCGGAACGTTTACCGATATCGCCTATCTCGACAACGACGGCGTTGTCCATACCGGCAAGGTGCCCTCGACGCCGGACAGGTATGCGCGCGGCGTTGTGAACGGCCTTAAGGAGCTTGCAAAAAAGCAATCCCTTCTGCTCGGGCGGATGAACGAAATGGTGCATGGCTGCACCATCGCCACGAATGCCATACTCGAAGGCAAGGGCGCGCGCACCGCCCTGATCACGACCGCCGGCTTTCGCGATGTCCTCGAACTCAGGCGCATCCGCGTGCCCCGGCTCTATGATCCGCTCTATGTAAAGCCGGCGCCGCTTTCGCCCCGCGACCTGCGTTTTGAGGTGCGCGAACGGGTGGGCGCGGACGGGCGGGTCGTGGAAGCGCTGGCCGAGGACGACATACGCGCCATTGCCGAAACCATCCGTGCAAGGAATGTGGAGGCGGTCGCGGTCTGTTTTCTTCATTCCTACGTCTATCCCGATCACGAGCGGCGCGCCGGCGACATTCTGCGCGGCCTTCTTCCCGACCTTTTCATCACCCTGTCGATCGATGTCCTGCCGCAGATCCGCGAATATGAGAGAACGAGCACAACGGTCATAAACGCCTATGTCGGTCCGCCCGTGCGCCGCTATGTGGAGGAGATGAGCGCCGATCTGCGGCAGGCGGGGTGTCCTGCGAAAGTGATGATCATGCAGTCGTCCGGCGGAACCGTCGGGGCCGCATCGGTGATGCAAAAGCCTGCCCAGATCGTGGAATGCGGACCGGCCGCCGGGGTCGTGGGCGCCGCCCATCTGTGCAAAAAACTCGGTATTGCCAGCGCCATCACCTTCGATATGGGCGGCACGACGGCAAAGGGTTCGTTGATCGAGCATGGCGACTTCATCTATGCGGAAAGCTATGAAGTCGGCGCCGCGATGAGCACGGCCGGCGCAATCGCCGGCGGCGGCGGTTACGCGCTCAAGCTGCCGGTTATCGATATTTCCGAAGTCGGGGCGGGCGGCGGATCGATCGTTCGCATCGACCGGGGCGGCTCGATCAGGGTGGGGCCGCAAAGCGCAGGCGCGATGCCGGGGCCGGCCTGCTATGGTGCGGGCGGCGATGCGCCAACGGTAACCGATGCCAATGTGGTCACGGGCTTTTTGAACCAGACCGCCCTGGCGGGGGGCACGGTTGCGATAGACGCCGCGCTGTCGCACCAGGCCATTGACAGAACGATCGCCGCCCCCCTCGATCTCGATCTGCACAAGGCCGCCTATGGGGTTCACCTGGTCGCCAATGCAACCATGGTGCGCGCGATCAAGGCGGTCACCACCTATCGCGGGCGCGATCCAAGGGATTTCGCGATCATCGCCTTTGGCGGCAATGGCGGGGTTCATGGCGCGGGTATCGCCAGAAGCCTGGAGGTGCGCCGCGTCATCGTGCCGCCGGCGGCCGGCGTGTTCAGCGCGGTGGGGCTGTTGGTGGCCAAGCGCGCCGTGTCCGTGGCGGGGGCCTTTGCGCACGAACTGAGCCGGCTGGGGCCCGGCGCGGCGGATGAACGGTTTCGCCATCTGCAGATGCAGGCGGCCCGGCTTCTCGATCTGTCCGCCAATGCAGTGACATACAGGCGCGAAGTGGAGATGCGCTATGTCGGCCAGGCCTTTGAGTTGAGCATCCCGATCGATGATCTGAGCTTTTCGCAAAAAGCCAAAAAACATCTGCGCCAGCTGTTTGATGACGAACATGAGCGCCGCTTCGGCCACAAGTTCGATGAACGCAACAGCGTCGAGATCGTGTCCCTGAAAGTCCGGGCGGAGGCTGAGGAGGACGATGTGCCGGCGCAGTTGCGGATGAGCGCCCGGCAGCGCGAGAGGGAAACGCGGAATGTCTATTTCGGCGACGCGTTCGGGATTCTGGAAACCCCGGTCATCGGGCGCGCGGCCCTCGAGTTGGAGCCCGCCAGCGGCCCTCTCATCATCGAGGAATACGAAGGCACGACGGTCGTGCCCCCCGATGCGGTGGTCCATCGCGATCGCTTTGACAATATCATCATCGATCTTGACTACGAGCGGCGGGGCCGGCCATGACCCGCAGCCAGGCGAGCGATCCGTTTTTGCTGGAAGTGTTGCGCAATGCGTTCGACACGATCGCGGAGGAAATGACGCTCACGATCATTCGCACCGCCTATTCGCAGATTGTCCGCGATTCCCTCGACTTCTCGACGGCCCTGTGCGATGCGCGCGGGCGGACTTTTGCCCAGGGCGTGTGCACGCCGATGCATCTGGGCAGTTTTCTTGATGCGCTTGAAGTCATGATTGACGAGATCGGCGGCACGATCGACGAGCGCGACTACTACATCATGAACGACCCCTATGCGGCGGCCGGCCAGCATCTTCCCGACATCTATGTCGTCAAGCCGGTTTTCTTCGACGGGTCCCTGAAGGGCTGGTCGACGACGCTGGCGCATCATTCCGATGTCGGCGGCATTGTCGCGGGCTCAAACGCCCTTGGCGCCACGGAAATCTGGCAGGAGGGGCTGCGCCTGCCGGTGCTGAAACTGATCGAGCGTGGCGAGCGTAACGAAACATTGTGGAAGCTGATTGCGCTCAACGTGCGCACGCCCGAGCTTGTCCTCGGCGACCTGCAGGCGCAGATGGCGGCCTGTACCATCGGCGCGCGCGGCATGTGCAGGCTCTACGATCGCTACGGCGTGGCCACGATCGACGGGGCAATCGACGATCTCAACGCCTATTCGCGCCGCCTGGCGGAAGCGGAAATTTCCGACATGCCCAACGGAACCTACAGGTTCACCGACCACATAGACGGCATTGGCGAAGATCCGCAACCCGTCATTCTGAACGTCGCGGTGACGATCGAGGACCGCCGCATGATCGTCGACTGGGAGGGGTCCTCGCCCCAGGTCGCCGGAGGGATCAATTCGACCTTTCCGTTCACCAAGGCCTGCGCCTATGCCGCGCTGCGCTCGGTGATGCTTGCGGACATTCCGAACTGCCACGGCTTTACCGAGGTGATCGAGGTGCGCGCGCCGCCGGGATGCGTCGTGCGGCCGGTATCGCCCGGGCCTTGCGGCGCGCGCGGAATTACCGGCTACCGGATGATCGACTGCCTGTTTGGCGCATTGGCCGAAGCCCTGCCCGACCGCGTGACGGCGGACGGTTCCGGCGGCTCCACATTGCCGACGATCTCGGGAATGCAGGACGGCAGGCCCTATATTTTCTGCGAAACCGCGATGGGCACCTGGGGGGCAAGCCGTGCCAATGACGGCCAGGAAGGCGTACCGCATATCGGCGCGAACCAGTCCAACATTCCTGTCGAAATGATCGAAGCCGCCTATCCGATCCGGATCGAGCGCTATGGCTTCGTGGCCGATTCGGGCGGCCCCGGCCGGCAGCGTGGCGGGTTGTCCATTCGGCGTGACTACAGGATCTTGTCCGAAACGGCACTGCTGAATGTGCGGTCCGACAAACGCGCCTATCCGCCGCACGGCCTGAGTGGCGGATCGGCGGGCGCGGCGTCGATGAACCTCATAAAAAGCGAAGACGCAGACCGCATTCTCCCCGTGCTACTGAGCGAGCCGGTGGCGCTGCGGCGCGGCGATGTCTTCAGCCATCAGATGGCAAGCGGCGGCGGCTACGGCAGGGCTTTTGAGCGCGACGCCAATGCGGTGCTGAACGACGTCATTCTCGGCAAGGTCACCGTTCAGGGGGCCAGACGGGACTATGGCGTCGCAATCATAGAATGCGGCCGGGAGTTCAGCATCGACGAACAAGCCACATCGGAAATTCGTGCGGCCGGCAAGGACGCGCCGGCCCCTTGAACAAAACCACAGCCGGCGCCGGTTTTGACAAACGGGGGCAGTTGCATTGTCAGCGCGTTGGGAAAAATTGTCGCCGGGCCGAATTGTGACGGCGAGTGCATTGTGACGGCCGATGTTGATTTGGCCGAGATCACCCGCGGCAAGTACGACATGGATGTTGCCGGCCACTATGCCCGCCCGGACGTATTCCGTCTTCACGTGAACGAGACTCCACAGCCTACAGCGGTGATCAGCGCGCCCTCTCCTGCAGATCCATTTGAGGAATGACCTGCCGCTCCCCGAGGGCGCACTCTCACGCCGGACGCGGTCTGGCCCCGCTCTTCCCTTGCCGCCGACCGGTTGACCAAACCGCATCGTGAACGATTGTTTCAGACGCCGGATCAACGCTGACAACCGACAGCAGGTCACGAACCCCGGTGCAGGCGATGGTCCGCGCAGCAGATGGTGGGAGTCCCCCAAAAAACCGCGCATCCGATCCGCAAGGGTTGCAGCGCAACCACCGGCAAGACGATCGGTCGAAAAAAGGACGGCCCGAAGGCCGTCCTCATTTTGTGGACTAGATGTGGGCTTTCAATAGGTTGTCCATTCGGCCCTTTCCGAGGAGATTGGAGTTACCAGACTTCAGAACTCCTTGGAGGAGCCGAATGAACATCCACGAGAATGCCCGTTTAACGCCCCATGGTCGAGAGCGAATGGTGCGGATGGTGCTGAGCGGGCAAACCCCGCAGGGGCGCTCACCGCGCCCGAAAAAGCTGCGCCAGCCGACCCCGTCCGAGACTGTGGAGCGGATCGTTGCGTTGCGCCGCAAGCGCCTGACCTGGATCAGGCAACGCAGGCCTTGAGAGGCGCATATCAGACCTCAAACGAACGCGCCCAGCACCTGCCAATATGGACCCACATGTACAATTGGCATCGTCCTCGCGGCAGCATAAAGGATCAAACGCCAATCTCGCACCCCGGATTAAACAGGGACAACCTGTTGAGGGCTCACATCTAGAGCTTTTATAAGCGAAAGTGTATGCATTTTTGCGCCCGGAAAATGCGGAAAAACAAAAAATATAGCGCGCTATTCACCGTCGAAGGCGCAAAGCGCCTCAACCTCGACACCCAGGCCGTGCAGCACGCTTCGCCCGCCAAGCGCGGGCAACTCGACCATGAAGCAGGCCGCGACCACGATGCCGCCCGAACGCCGGATGAGGTGCACCGCCGCCTTCGCCGTGCCCCCGGTGGCAATCAGATCGTCGGCGATCAGCACCCGCTGGCCCTCACGCACCGCATCGATGTGAACCTCAACCTCGTCGGTGCCGTATTCGAGTTCGTATTGCTGCCCGATCGTCGTCCACGGCAGCTTCCCCTTCTTGCGAACGGGAACGAACCCGGTGTTGAGCTGATGCGCCATGGCGCCGCCGATTATGAACCCGCGCGCCTCAATGCCGGCGACCAGATCGACCTGGTGATTGTTATAGTGCTCAACCAGCCTGTCCACGGCGCCACGGAACCCGCCGGCATCCCCGAGAAGGGTCGTTATGTCGCGGTAAACGACGCCCGTTTTGGGAAAATCCGGAATCGAACGGATCAGCGCTTCGAATTTCATGCTCACTCTTTCCCATGCGCCGTGCCGGGCGCTCGCAACCGGCTCCGAACCGCACGCAAGCGCGGTTCAGCTCCACCTTGCGACCCGGCACTTATCGGCGAATTCATCACAATCCGCAAGGGCGCCAAGGGCGCCGACCGTGTCGCCGGCGCGCCGGACAGGCGAACGG
>JALURZ010000218.1 GCA_027058735.1 Hyphomicrobiales bacterium
GCCGGCGTCACGTCGCTGCGATACCGCAGCGACGTGACGCCGGCCATGCGACTGAGCGCGCCGGGGCGGGTTTTCCGGATCAAGACGATGTTTGATCCTGACGGGCGCGGCCGCTGGCTGGACTGTCTTTGCGAAGAGGAGTTTGGCGCATGATGCTGCGCGTCCGTTCGTCGGGATTTGAGCGGATTGCCGGCCGGTTGTCGCGGATCGGTCGGAGCGGTGATGTCCGAGAAGCGGTCGGTGTCACGGCCCACGACATCGCGCGCCGCGCCCGCCGCGCGCTCAACGACGCAGCACCGCCCGAGACGCGAAGCGGCGAACTCGAAGCCTCCATCGAGGTCCGCCAAGGCGACCGGGCACACCAGAAACGCATCGGCACCACCCTCGACTACGGGGCGTATCTGGAATTCGGCACGCTCCAGCGCCCGCCGCGCCCCTGGCTGGGACCGGCTTTCGAGGGGGCGCGCGCCGGTTTCCTGGACCGGCTTGCCAGGACCTTGCGTCCTTGACCCGACAACGCAGCGCGGAGCACCGACATGATTACCGGCGAAAGCTGGGCGCTTCAGAAGGGCGTCTTTCAGACCCTGGCGGCGGATGCCGATCTGCTGGCGCTTCTGGGCGCGGCGCGGATCTATGACGATGTGCCGGAAGACGCCACATTCCCGTTTCTCACCATCGGTGAAGTCACGGAGCGCGACAACGGCACCTTCACCGAGACCGCGACCGAGCACACATTCACCATACATGCCTGGTCACGGGCCGGCGGGCGCAAGGAGGTCAAGGACATGGCGCACCTGACCATCGCCGCCCTGAACGACGCGCTGATTGCGCTGGAGGATCACCGGCTGGTGAATCTGAGGTTCGAAACATCACGCGCCTTGCGTGATCCCGACGGGCGCACCTATCACGCCATCGTGCAGTTTCGCGCGGTGACCGAGCCGGCGCCGTAGCCGCAACGATGCGAACAATCACACTAGCGAGGAGAGGAGCCTGAAATGGCGAGCCAGAAGGGCAAGGACCTATTGCTGAAGGTCGACGACACGGGCACAGGGACCTTTACGACAGTGGCCGGACTGCGGTCCCACAAACTGGCGTTCAATACCCAGACGGTCGATATCACCAATGCCGAATCCCAGGGTGAATGGCGCGAACTGCTGGCGGGCGCCGGGGTCAAGACGGCGGCGATCAGCGGCACAGGCCTGTTCAAGGATGCGACGTCGGATGAAACCGCGCGCTCCTATTTTTTCAACGGCACGATCCGCGACTGGCAGGTCATCGTGCCGGATTTCGGCACCATCGAAGGCGCGTTTCAGGTCACCAGCCTCGAATATGCCGGACAATACAATGGCGAGCTGTCCTACGAGCTTGCCCTCGAATCCGCCGGTTCCCTGACATTCACAGTAATCTGAGGCGCCCATGGCCAATCGACATCGTGGTGAAATTCAGGCCGTTCTCGACGGCAAGACCTACCGGCTGTGCCTGACGCTTGGGGCGCTTGCGGAACTGGAAGGCGCTTATGGCGACCAGGACATGCTGGCGATCGCTGAGCGGTTCGAGACCGGCCAGTTAAAGGCCTGCGACGCCATTCGCATCATCGGCGCGGGGCTGCGCGGCGCCGGCTACGACATCAATGACGAGGCGGTGGCGGCGATGAATATCGACGGCGGCGCGGCGGGTTATGTGCGCACTGTCGCCAATCTGCTCAACGCGACCTTTCCCGCCGACAGCAGCGGCGATGACACCCCGGACGAGCCGGTGGGAAACGGACCCGGCGCGGCGGATCACCCGCCGCCGCCTTCCCCTGGCAACCCCTGATGCAATTAGGGCTCGGGCGGCTGCGCCTGCCCGCAGACCGTTTTTGGGCCATGACACCGCGCGAGATCACAGCGGCCGCGCGCGCTCTCAGCGGCCCGCCCGCCTCGCCGCCCCCCTTGGCGAGGCGGGACCTGAACATGTTGATGGAACAGTTTCCCGACACCGAGGAGCCCAACCCTTCCGATGCCTGAACGCCTGGACAGCCTGATCGTCTCGATTGAGGCGGACACGACGAAACTGCGCGCCGGACTGAGCGACGCCACCCGGCTTGGCCGTGGCTTCGGCACGGCGATCACTTCGGCCTTCGAGGATGCGGCCATCAACGGGCGCAAGCTGGGCGATGTGGTCCGCGGGCTTGCCCTCGATCTGTCCCGCTCGGCGCTGCGTGACGCGCTGGACCCGCTGCGATCGGCGTTCAGTGGCGTGGCGGATTCGGCCGGCGCCTCGGTGAGCACCGGGCTGAGCGGCCTTTTTCGCAATATTCTGCCCTTCGCCAAGGGTGGTATTATCGGCTCGCCGGCCGTTTTTCCTCTTGGCGACGGGCGCATGGGCCTGGCCGGTGAGGCCGGTTCCGAAGCGATCCTGCCGCTCGCGCGCGGCCCGGACGGCAGGCTCGGGGTGCGCGCGGGCGAGGGCGGGCGGGCCGTCACCATCAATTTCAACGTCACCGCGAACGATGCGGACAGCTTCCGCCGTTCCCGATCTCAGATCGCCGCCATGATTTCCCGTGCGGCGGAACGCGGCACCCGGAACCTGTAGACCCATGGCTTTTCACGAAATTCGTTTTCCCACGGAAATCGCGCGCGGCGCGTCGGGGGGACCTGAGCGGCGCACGGAAATTGTCGTACTCGGGTCCGGTCACGAGGAACGCAACACGCGCTGGGCGCAATCGCGCCGGCGCTATGACGCCGGCTATGGTGTCCGCTCGCTCGATGACATTCATGAGGTTGTCCGCTTTTTCGAAGCGCGCCGGGGCCGGCTGCACGGTTTCCGCTGGAAGGATCATGCGGATTTCCGGTCTGCAAGCCCGGCAAGCGCGCCGCTTTCTTCGGATCAGGTCATTGGAACGGGCGACGGGACAACCGCGTCATTCCAGCTTGTCAAATCGTATGTTTCGGGCGCCAACCCCTATGTGCGGACCATCGAGAAGCCGGTCAGCGGTTCGATCAAGGTCGCGGTCGACGGGGTTGAGGCAGTCGAGGGAACCGCCTTCACGCTGGACGACACCACCGGGATCATCACCTTTGTTGCCGGCCAGGAACCGGCGAACGGCGCCCAGGTCAGCGCCGGCTACGAATTCGATGTTCCGGTGCGCTTCGATACCGACTTCCTGGAGATCAACCTTGTTGCCTTCAATGCCGGCGACATCCCGTCCATCCCGATTGTGGAAATCAGATTGTGAAGACCCTGCCACCCGGCTTTCAGGCGCATCTGGATGGTGCGGCCACCACCGTGTGCTGGTGCTGGAAACTTGTCCGCGCCGATGCGACGGTTCTGGGCTTTACCGATCATGACCGCGACATTTCGTTCGATGGCGTCGTCTATGAAGCGGCCTCCGGATTTCAGGCCAGCGAGATCGACAGCTCGATCGGTCTCAATGTGGACGATCTGGATGTCGATGGCGCGCTCCAGTCGGGCCGCCTGAGCGAAAGCGAACTGGCTGCCGGGGCGTTCGACAACGCGCAGGTCGAGATCTTTGCCGTCAACTGGCAATCTCCCGATCAGCGCGTGCTGCTGCGCAAGGGGCATCTGGGCGAGATATCGCGCGGGCGTGGCGCGTTTTCCGCCGAAGTGCGGGGGCTGGCCGACCAGTTGAACCAGCCGTTCGGCCGGATATATCAGTTCAGTTGCGATGCCGATGTGGGCGACACGCGATGCGGCGTCGATCTTGAGCAGGCCGCCTTCAAGGGCCAGGGCACGGTCGCAACGAGTGACGACAACGCCCGGTTCGCCGCATCCGGTCTGAGCGGGTTTGCGGATCAGTGGTTCCAGCGCGGCAAGATCACATGGGTATCGGGGGCCAATGCCGGGCGGTCCATGGAGGTCAAGTCCCAGGTGATCGACGCCGCCGGCAACCAGATCGTCGAATTGTGGCAGCCGATGAGCGAGGCGGTTGCGCCCGGCGACCAGTTCGATATTCGCGCCGGCTGCGACAAACAGTTTTCCACCTGCAGGGACAAGTTCGCCAATGGCGTGAATTTTCGCGGTTTTCCGCTCATGCCGGGGAACGATTTCGCGATCTCGTACCCCAATCGCGGCGATGCCGACAATGACGGGAGCAGCCGCCTTGCGGGGTGAGGAAACCGGGATGCGGGCTCCCCTGGCGATGACACGCTCCAGCATCGTTGCCGAAGCGCGCCGCTGGATCGGCACGCCCTATCATCATCAGGCCAGCGTGCGGGGGGTCGGCTGCGATTGCCTGGGGCTGCTGCGCGGGGTCTATCGCGCCTTCCATCACCGGGAACCTGAACCCGTGCCGGCCTATTCGCCCGACTGGGCGGAGGCGGAAGGGCGCGAAACCCTCGCGCAGGCGGCATCGCGCCACATGATCGCGGTGCGCGGCCGGAAATTCCGGCCCGGCGACGTGCTGTTGTTTCGCTGGCGGGCGCATCTGCCGGCCAAACACGCGGCCATCGCCGCATCGCCGGGCACCATGGTGCACGCACATGACGGCGCGGTTGTCGCGGAGGTGGCCATCAACGGCTGGTGGCGGCGGCATCTCGCATTCGTATTCTCATTCAGGGACATATGCGACTGATGGCCACTCTTGTACTCCAGAGCGCCGGCGCGGCCCTTGGTTCTGTTGTCGGTGGTCCGCTCGGCGGGGTTATCGGCAGAGCCGCCGGGGCCGTTGCCGGCCGGCAGTTCGATCAGGCGCTGCTGGGACCCAAGGGCGAGAACCGCCAGGTTTCCGGACCCCGGCTGAGCGATCTGCAGGTGCAGGCCTCCAGCGAAGGCAGCGCCATTGCGCGCGTATTCGGCCGGGTGCGGCTCGCCGGGCAAATGATCTGGGCGACCAATTTCGAAGAACAGATCACCACGCGCACCGAAACGTCGGGAGGCAAGGGCGGCGGTGGCGGCGGCTCGCGCAAGCAACGCACGACAATCACCGAATATCTCTATTTCGCCAATTTCGCAATCGGCCTGAGCGAAGGCCAGGTCACCCGTCTGGGGCGCGTCTGGGCGGACGGCAAGGAACTCGACCTGAGCGAAGTCACCTACCGCTTCTATGATGGCAGCGAAACGCAGCTTCCCGACAGCCTGATCGAGACCAAGGAGGGCACGGGCAATGTGCCGGGCTTTCGCGGGCTTTGCTACATCGTGTTTGAGCGTCTGGCGCTGGCCCGCTTCGGCAACCGCATCCCGCAACTCGCCTTTGAACTGTTCAATGCGCTCGACGATGTGGAGGCCAGTATCCGCGCCGTCACCGTGATCCCCGGCGCCACCGAATTCGGCTATGACACGACGCCGGTGGTGCGCTATGCGGGCAATGGCGTTACCGCGCCTGAGAACACCAATACCAGCCTCGGCGAAACCGACTGGACCGTGTCGCTGGACCAGCTGGTTGCCACCGCGAAAAATCTCAAATCGGTCGCCCTCGTCGCCACCTGGTTTGGCACCGATCTGCGCTGCGGGCAGTGTGAAATCCGGCCGGGCGTCGACAATGCGGGGAAAGTCACAACGCCGGAAAGCTGGGTGGTCGACGGGGTAACCCGCAGTGCCGCGCATGTGGTCAGCCTTGTGGATGGCCGGCCAGCCTTCGGGGGAACGCCATCCGATGCCTCCATCGTGCGCGCCATCCAGGATCTCAAGGCGCGCGGCCTGAAGGTGATGTTCTATCCGTTCCTGATGATGGATATTCCCGACACGAACACGCTGGGCGACCCCTATACCGGCACGAGCGGGCAGCCGCCTTATCCGTGGCGCGGATCGATCACCTGCGATCCCGCTCCCGGTCAGGCCGGCACACCGGACAAGACCGCGGCCGCCGCCGCCCAGGTCGATGCCCTGTTCGGCGCCGCCACGGTGCTGGATTTTTCGGTCTCGGGCACCACCGTCAGCTATGTCGGCGCGAGCGAATGGTCGATCCGGCGCATGATCCTGCACTATGCGCATCTGTGCGCCGCGGCCGGCGGCGTCGACGGTTTTCTGCTCGGCAGCGAAATGCGCGGCCTGACCCAGGTGCGCGACAGCGCCAGCCACTATCCCGCCGTCGACCGGTTCAAGACCCTTGCCGGCGATGTAGCGGGCATTCTGGGTCCGGCCACCCGCATTTCCTATGCGGCGGACTGGTCGGAATATTTCGGCCACCAGCCAACGGACGGCAGCGGCGATGTGTTTTTTCACCTCGATCCGCTGTGGTCGGACGCCAACATACATTTCGTCGGCATCGACAATTACATGCCACTCAGCGACTGGCGGGACGGGCGCAATCATCTCGACTGGAATGCCGGCGTCCGCTCAGCCCATGATCTGGCCTATCTGAAGGGCAACATTGCCGGTGGCGAAGGCTTCGACTGGTACTATGCCAGTCCCGCGGACCGCGACAATCAGATCCGCACGCCCATCAGCGACGGGGCGTATGGCAAGCCGTGGGTGTTTCGTTACAAAGACCTGGTTTCCTGGTGGCAGAATCCGCATTTCGACCGCCCGGCGGGTGTCGAAAGCGGTACCGCGACCTCGTGGGTGCCGGAATCCAAGCCGATCTGCTTCACCGAGATAGGTTGCCCCGCCATCGACAAGGGCCCCAACCAGCCCAATGTGTTTGTCGATCCCAAATCATCCCAGAGCGCCAGACCCTATTATTCCAACGGGCAGCGCGACGATGTCGCCCAGCGCCGGTTCATAGAGGCCGTGACGACCTACTGGGATCCGGCCGCGCCCGGCGCCGATCCGGCGTTGAACCCGGTATCGGCGGTCTATGGCGCACCCATGGTCGATATAGAGGAGACTTATATCTGGACCTGGGACGCCCGCCCATTCCCGGCATTCCCGTTTCTCATCAATGTCTGGTCGGACGGGGCGAACTGGGAGCTGGGGCACTGGCTCAACGGGCGGCTGGGGGCAGCACCTCTGGCCAGGCTGATCGACGCGATCATCGCGCCGACGGGTTTCAGCGCATATGACGCCTCCCGGCTCGACGGTCTCGTTGACGGCTACATCATCGACCGGCCGATGTCCGTGCGCGAAGCCCTCGAGCCGCTGGCGCTGGCCTTTTTCTTCGATGGCGTCGAAAGCGCGGGGGCCATCCAGTTCCGGCATCACGCGAGCGGCGCCGAAACCGCGCTTGGGGAAACGCAAATTGTGGCGGGAGACAGCCCGGCCCAGGACATCGCATTCATCCGGGGGCAGGAAACCGAACTGCCCGTCTCGGCCCGGTTCACCTATGTCGATGGCGATGCGAATTACCGCAAGGCGGCGGTCGAATCGCGCCGTCTGGTCGGCGGCAGCCAGCGCCAGGCGAGCGCCGATGTGCCGATCGTGACGACCCAGGCGCGCGCGCAGGCGATTGCCGACATCTGGCTGCAGAATATCTGGGCGGGCCGGGAGCGCGCCCGTTTCTCCCTGCCGATGTCCATGCTGGCGCTCGATCCGGGCGATCTCGTCAACGTCTCGCTGGACGGGCGCTCGCGGCTGTTGCGCATAACCGGCATCACCGACGCCCAGGCGCGCGCCGTTCAGGCGCGCAGCATCGAGCCGGCGCATTTTCTGAGCAGCAATGCGCCCGGGCGCTCCCTTGAGCCCGGCGCCGGCCAGATACTGGGGCAGGCCGTTCTCGAATGTCTCGATCTGCCGCTCATTACGGGCAACGAGGTCGCCCATGCCGGCCATTTCGCCGCCTTTGCCGAGCCCTGGCCCGGCGCGGTCGCGGTCTACCGGGCGCCCGGCGCCTCAGGCTTCGAACTGAGCCAGACGCTCGATGCGCCCGCAACCATGGGCGACACCCTTTGGGACCTGTATTCGGGGCCGGTCAGCCGCTGGGACCGGGGCAATCGCATTCAGGTGCGCCTGTTTGGCGGCACGCTGAGTTCCGTTGCCACGGACCTGCTGCTGAACGGCGCCAATCTGGCGGCGATAGAGAACGGCGACGGCGAATGGGAGGTTGTGCAGTTTCAAAACGCGGACCTGGTTGCGCCCGACACATATGAACTTTACGGGTTCTTGCGGGGGCTTGCGGGAACCGAAAAAGCGATGCGCGATCCGGTGCCCGCCGGTGCGCGGTTTGTCTTGCTGAACGGTGCGATTGCGCAGGCGACAATGTCGCCCAACGAGGTCGGCCTGCCGTTCAACTACCGGTTCGGGCCGGTGTCGCGCGATATCGCGGACCCCTCGTTCAGCGAAGTTCAATGCGCGTTCAACGGCCTTGGCCTGCGCCCGCTCAGCCCGGTTCATATAGCGGCGCGGCGCAGTGGCAACGACATCCTCATAAGCTGGATCCGGCGCACCCGCATCGGCGGCGACAGCTGGGTCGCGAACGAAGTGCCCCTTGGCGAGGATTTTGAAGCCTATGAGGTTGACATCCTCGATGGCGCCGCCACCAAGAGAACGCTCAGCGCCACGGCGCCGGGCGTCACCTATAGCGAACAGATGCAGATGGATGACTGGGGCGCGCTGCCCGCATCGCTCACCCTCGGCATTTCTCAGTTGAGCGCGGCTTTCGGCCGCGGCACCACCCGCGAGGTCACCTTGAATGTCTAACACGGCCAATCTCATTTTGCCGCTGCTTGAGGCGGCGCAGGCGCAAAAACACGTCACAATGAACCAGGCGCTGCTTGGGCTTGACGCCATTGTTCAACTGTCCGTCCTGGACCGTGATCTCGCAACCCCGCCCGGTTCGCCCGCCGATGGCGACAGATATCTGGTCGCCACCGGGGCAACGGGCGCGTGGG
>JALURZ010000219.1 GCA_027058735.1 Hyphomicrobiales bacterium
GATTTCGGCAAGGAAGCGAAGGTTTCCGAAGTGGGCCAGGTGCTGTCGGTGGGCGACGGCATCGCGCGGGTCTACGGCCTCGACAATGTCCAGGCCGGCGAACTGGTGGAGTTCCCCGGCGGCGTTCGCGGCATGGCACTCAATCTGGAGACCGACAATGTGGGCATCGTGATTTTCGGCGATGACCGCGATATCAAGGAAGGCGATACCGTCAAGCGCACCGGCGCGATCGTCGAAGTGCCGACCGGCAAGCAGTTGCTCGGCCGCGTGGTCAACGCCCTTGGCGATCCCATTGACGGCAAGGGGCCGATCAAGACCAAGACGCGCGCGCGCGTCGATGTCAAGGCGCCGGGCATCATTCCGCGCAAGTCGGTGCACGAGCCGATGCAGACCGGCATCAAGGCGATCGACAGTCTCATTCCGATCGGGCGCGGCCAGCGCGAGTTGATCATCGGCGACCGCCAGACCGGCAAGACCGCTGTCGCCCTCGACACCATCCTCAATCAAAGGGGCATCAACGACACGGACGACGAGAGCAAGAAGCTCTATTGCGTCTATGTCGCGATCGGCCAGAAGCGCTCGACCGTCGCGCAATTCGTAAAATCGCTGGAAGACAACGGCGCGATGGACTATTCCATCGTTGTGGCGGCCACCGCCTCAGAGCCCGCGCCGATGCAGTTTCTGGCGCCCTTTTCCGGCTGTGCCATGGGGGAATATTTTCGCGACAACGGCATGCACGCGCTGATCGTGTATGATGATCTGTCCAAACAGGCCGTCGCCTACCGGCAGATGTCGCTGCTGCTGCGCCGCCCGCCGGGCCGCGAAGCCTATCCCGGCGATGTGTTCTATCTGCATTCGCGGCTGCTGGAACGCGCGGCCAAGCTGAACGACGACAATGGCGGGGGCTCGCTCACCGCGCTGCCCATTATCGAAACCCAGGCCAATGACGTTTCGGCCTACATTCCCACCAATGTGATTTCCATCACCGACGGCCAGATTTTTCTGGAATCCGATCTGTTCTATCAGGGCATTCGCCCGGCGGTGAATGTCGGTCTGTCGGTAAGCCGCGTGGGATCCGCCGCCCAGGTCAAGGCGATGAAGCAGGTGGCCGGCCCGATCAAGGGCGAGCTGGCGCAATATCGCGAGATGGCGGCCTTCGCGCAGTTCGGCTCCGATCTCGACGCCGCCACCCAGCAATTGCTCAATCGCGGCGCGCGGCTGACCGAACTCTTGAAGCAGGATCAGTTCTCGCCGCTGCAGATCGAAGAGCAGGTGGTTGTGATCTATGCGGGCGTCAACGGCTACCTGGACAAGCTGGAGGTCGATGTCATCAAGCGCTTCGAGGAAGAACTGCTGCGCTTCATGCGTGACAAGCATGGCGATGTGCTGAAAGCCATCCGCGCGGAGGGCGAGCTTTCCGATGCCACCGCTGAAAAACTGAAATCCGCCGTCGATAGTTTTGCCGGCAGTTTCGCCTAGGGTCTGCGCGCATGGCCAGCCTCAAGGATCTCAAGAACCGGATCGCCAGCGTCAAGGCGACGCAGAAGATCACGCGCGCCATGCAGATGGTGGCCGCGGCCAAATTACGCCGCGCCCAGGAGGCGGCCGAGGCGGGGCGGCCCTATGCGGACCGCTTCGATCGGGTGCTGGGCAATCTGGCCAGGGCGCTCGAGGGCAACGATATCGGCGCGCGCATGCTGGTTGGCACCGGCAAGGAGGACACCCATCTCCTGGTCGTGGCGACCGCCGAACGCGGCCTGTGCGGCGGGTTCAATTCTTCCATCGTGCGGCTGGCGCGCGAGATGGCCGGCAAACTGATCGCCGAGGGCAAGACCGTCAAGATCCTGTGCGTCGGCGCGAAGGGCCATGACGCCCTGAAGCGTCAATATGGCCGCCATATCGAGGACCGGATCAGTCTGCGCCACGTCAGGCGGGTCAGTTTTGCCGATGTTGACGAGATTGCGAAAATCGTCCTCTCGCGGTTCGACGCCGGCGAATATGATGTGTGCACGATGTTTTACGCGCGCTTCGAAACGGTGATGAGCCAGGTGCCCACGGCGCTGCAACTGATCCCCATGTCGCTGCCGCAGGCCGACGGGGACGAGGATGCGCGCACCGCGCAGGCCGGCCCGCCGGCGGCCTATGAATATGAGCCGGAGGAAAAGGAAATCCTGGAGGATCTGCTGCCGCGCAACGTCAAGGTCCAGATATTCCGGGGGTTGCTGGAGAACGCCGCCAGCGAGCAGGGCGCGCGCATGAGCGCCATGGACAGCGCGACCCGCAATGCAGGCGAAATGATCGACAAGCTGACGCTCAGCTACAACCGCCAGCGTCAGGCGCAGATAACCAAGGAACTGATCGAGATCATTTCCGGCGCGGAAGCAGTTTAGACAACGACTTGAATGTCAGGAACCAGGAACGATGGCCAAGAAAAACGCGACAGGAAAAGTGACCCAGGTGATGGGTGCGGTGGTGGACGTGCAGTTCGAGGGCGAATTGCCGGAAATCCTGAATGCACTGGAAACCGACAACCAGGGCAATCGTCTGGTGCTCGAAGTGGCCCAGCATCTGGGTGAAAACGCGGTGCGCACCATCGCCATGGACTCAACCGAAGGCCTGGTGCGCGGCAATGCGGTGGCCGATACCGGAGCGCCGATCGCGATGCCCGTGGGCGAGGAAACCCTTGGCCGGATCATCAATGTGATCGGCGAGCCGGTCGATGAGGCGGGGCCGGTGAAGACCAAGACCACGCGCGCCATTCACCAGCCGGCGCCGGAATTCACCGAACAGTCGACCGACACGGAAATCCTGATCACCGGCATCAAGGTCGTGGATCTGCTGGCTCCTTACGTCAAGGGCGGCAAGATCGGCCTGTTCGGCGGCGCCGGTGTCGGCAAGACCGTGCTCATCATGGAGCTGATCAACAATATCGCCAAGGCCCATGGCGGCTATTCGGTATTTGCCGGCGTCGGGGAACGCACCCGCGAGGGCAATGACCTGTATCATGAAATGATTGAATCGGGGGTCAACAAGGAAGGCGGCGGCAAAGGCTCCAAATGCGCGCTGATCTACGGCCAGATGAACGAGCCGCCAGGGGCGCGCGCGCGCGTCGGTCTGTCGGGGCTGACGGTGGCGGAACATTTCCGCGACCAGGGCCAGGATGTGCTGTTCTTCGTTGACAATATTTTCCGCTTCACCCAGGCCGGCTCCGAAGTATCCGCGCTGCTGGGCCGGATTCCGTCCGCCGTGGGCTATCAGCCGACGCTTGCCACCGACATGGGCGCGTTGCAGGAGCGCATCACCACCACCAACAAGGGGTCGGTGACCTCCGTGCAGGCGATCTACGTGCCCGCCGACGATCTGACGGATCCGGCGCCTGCGACCTCGTTCGCCCATCTTGACGCGACCACGGTGCTCGATCGTGCGATCGCGGAAAAAGGCATCTACCCGGCCGTCGATCCGCTGGATTCAACCAGCCGGATCATCGATCCGCGCGTCGTCGGCGAGGAGCATTACGCGGTGGCGCGCGAGGTGCAGGAAATTCTGCAGCGCTATAAATCCCTGCAGGACATCATCGCCATTCTCGGCATGGACGAACTGTCGGAAGACGATAAGCTGGCGGTGGCCCGGGCGCGCAAGATCGAACGGTTCTTGTCGCAGCCCTTCCATGTCGCCGAGGTGTTCACCGGCTCACCGGGCGTGTTTGTCGATCTCGCCGACACCATCAAGGGCTTCAAGGGGCTGTGCGCGGGCGAGTACGACCACCTGCCCGAGCGTGCGTTCTACATGGTGGGCACCATGGAGGAAGCGGTGAAAAAGGCCGGGGATCTGGCCGCCGAAGCGGCCTGATTTCCCCGCTCCCCGCCTTGCACAACAGGATCATGTGATGGCAGAGTTGCTGAATTTCGAACTGGTCGCGCCGGATCGGCTGATCTTTTCCGGCGAGGTTGAGCAGGTCACCGTGCCCGGTCTGGAGGGCGACTTCACGGTGCTCGCGGGTCATGCGCCGGTGCTCTCCACGATCAGGCCCGGTGTCGTCGATATCGTTGTCGGCGAAAGCGATACGCAGCGCTATTTCGTGCGCGGCGGGTTTGCCGAGGCGACGCCGCAGGGCCTGAGCGTGCTGGCCGAGCAGGCGATCGCCCTGGCCGATCTCAGCAGGGAGCAGCTTGCCGGAGAGATCAAGAATGCCGAGGACGATGTCGCCGACGCCGGCGATGATGCGACCCGCACGCGCGCGCAGGAAACGCTGAATCATCTGCGCCAGCTTGCCGAGGCGCTCTGAGCCCGGCGCGACCAGAGGCCACGGGCGGGCCGGGTTGCCGGACAATCCTGCACGCGATAGTCTCATATCCCGTGCGCCGGCCGGCGTTGCGGCGAAGAGCCGTGACCGCGCATGCGCGACAGTGAAACAAGGATCCCTGCCTTGCGCTGGACAATGGACGATATCGAGTGGGACCGGTTCGACCCCGCATGCGTTGATGGCGAACTGGTGAAGGCGGTCAAGGCCGCGGCCCTGGTCGAGTTCAACGCACCGGATTATGTGTCTTATCTGTGCGGCGTCTTCAAGGAGGACGAGACGCTCAAGGCCGCGATCGTGCAGTGGGGCAAGGAGGAGGCGCAGCACGGCCGGGCCCTGGCGCGATGGGCGCGGCTGGCCGATCCACGGTTTGATTTCGATAAGGCGTTCAAGGAATTTCGCGCCATTCAGAACATCGATACCGATGCCGCGATATCGCGGCGCGGCAGCCGCGCCGGGGAGCTGATTTCGCGCTGCGTGGTCGAAAGCGGGACCTCGACCTTCTACACCGCGATCAAGGATGCCACCGACGAGCCGGTGCTGCGCCAGATCGCCGCCAATATCGCGGCCGATGAATTCGCCCATTACAAGCTGTTCTACGACAGTTTCAAGGCCTATGAGGCGGAACTGCCGCGGGTCTGGCAGAAGCTGGCCATCGCCCTTGGCCGGGTCGGCGAGGCCGATGACGAAGAGCTGTCCGGGGCCTATTACTGCGCCAATCACGGGGCCGGCAGCGGATTGGAATTCGACTGCAAGACTTTCGCCAATGCCTATGAAAAGCGCGCCTTGAAGGTCTATCGGAAGCCGCATATCGCGCGGCTGATCGCGATGATCGCCAAGGCCAGCGGACTGAAGCCCCGGGGCTGGATCGCCAAATTCGGCAGCGTGGTGGCGTGGCGCTATGTTTCGTTCAAGCAGCGCCGCCTTGCCGCAAGCGCCATATAGGCATTTCGTTGTCAGCCCACGAGATGGCGGAACTCGGACAGAACCTGTTCGTATACCGGGCGCTTGAACGGCACCACAAGGCCGGGCAGCTCTTTCGCGTCGATCCATTTCCAGGCGTCGAATTCCGCCGGTTCTCCACGGGCCGCGCGGATGTCGATGGCATCGTCGCTGCCGGTGAATTTCATCGCGAACCACTTTTGTTTCTGGCCGCGATATTTGCCCTTGAGCGCGACGCCAAGGGCGTTTTTGGGCAGTTCATAGGTCAGCCAGCCCCTGGTCCTGGCGATAATGTCGGCCTGATCGGTGCCGATTTCCTCGCGCAATTCGCGCATCGCGGCCTGGTTCGGCTTTTCGCCCCTGTCGATGCCCCCTTGGGGCATCTGCCACATGTTCTGCGACAGATCGTCTTTCCATTTGGGCAGGCGGCGGCCGACCCACACGAGACCGTCCTTGTTGATGAGCATGATGCCGACACAGGGGCGCAAGGGCAGGCGCGCCCTGCCGGGTCTTTGCCGGTGCATGGGGTTTCAGCCTTTTTTGCGCGCCACGAGGGCGCTGACCGGCACGAGCGTGATGCCCTTGTCATCAAGCGTGCGCGCCCACTCGCTCAACAGCTCGATCGTGACCGGCAGGCCGGAGCCGACGCCGATCGCCATGCCCTTTGCCAGCGCCGTCTTTTCCAGTTTCGCCAGCGCATCCTCGATCGCCGTCTCGCTCTGAACGGCATCGATGACAAGATTGGCGGTCGCCGCCCTCATGCCGATGGCCGCGGCCGCGGAAGCCGCGCGGCTGCGCGGGGAGGTGCCGTCGTCCACAAACAGCAGCCCGCGCCTGTGAAGCGCGGCAAGGATTGCGCGCAGCGGGCCGGAGGAAGCGGTGAATTTCGCCCCCATGTAGTTGACCACGCCGGTATAGCCGGTGAACCGGCTCATCAGCCATTCCAGCCGTTCGATATTGCGGGCTGTCTCAAGCGTTGTCAGAAGCGTATAGGGGCCCGGATCATTGTCGGGATAATCATAGGGTTCCATGGGCACCTGCAGCATGATCTCGTGGCCCTGAGCGCGCGCGCGCGCCGCCCAGCGCCCCAGATTCCGGGCATAAGGGGCAAAGGCCAGCGTGATTTCGTCAGGCAATTTGTTGATCGCATCGCTGGTGCCGGCCGGCGACAGGCCCATGCCGCCGATGAGAATTGCTATGCGTGCCCCGTTCGCGCCGGATGCGCCCCCGGCGGCCGGGCGGGCATAGACCGAGCTTGGCGTGCGGCCATCGCTTGCAATCTTCGGCAACAGGCCCTGTTTGCCACGTTCGAAAAACCCCTTGATGGGCGCTCGCGGCAGGGCCGAGGGTCCCGCGTACACGGCGTCGTCCGCATCGGCGTCATCTGGCTGCGCCGGTTCATCGGCGCGGCGCGCGGCGACCTTGGTGCCGCGGCCTTCCGGGCTCAGCCCTTCGCGTATGCCGATGGTCTGCCCGCCTGCGCCGTCTGTCGGGGGCGCGGGCGTTTTTTCCGGTTCCAGCCTGACGACCACATTGGGTTCGCCGCCCAGCGGATCGTGTCCCACGGTCAGCCACAACCCCAATACCAGCCCGGCCGCAACAGTGACCCCGGTGGCCAGCCGCAGGGGCGATATCTGTTCGCGAGAAATCCGGAAACGCAATTTTCGGCGATGCAAGGAAGTGCCCAGATCATTCACCGTCATGATCTACCGCCATTTTTCCAAAAAACCGCGCTGCCCTGCGCGCGCGGCGTCGCCGCCGCGGGCCGGGGCCGGGTCTTGCTAGTTCGCCGCCGTGCCCGGCTTCGTTTTCTTCTGGCTTTCCTTGCCGCCGCCACGCACATAGTTGAGGGCGAAAATCAACTGTTTGTCATCTTCCATCTTCGCCGGCACATAGGACGGGGAACCGGCCGATTCCTCACCGTCCTCGCCCCTCAGATGCCCGCGCAAAGTGGCCTCGCCACGGGCCCGGCTCATCTGTTTCTTGAGATCTTCGGGGATCTCCTGCTCGATCAGGATATCGGGAACGATGCCCTTGGCCTGGATCGAGGTGCCGGACGGCGTGTAGTAGCGCGCGGTCGTCAGACGCATGGCGCCATTGCTGCCAAGGGGAATAATCGTTTGCACCGAGCCCTTGCCGAACGACCGGGTGCCGATGATCTTGGCCCGGTCGTGATCGCGCAGCGCGCCGGCCACGATCTCGGACGCGGACGCGGAGCCGCCATTCACCAGAACGACCACCCGCTTGCCATCCGCAAGATCGCCCTTGGTCGCGGTATAGCGCTGATGTTCCTCGGCATTGCGCCCGCGGGTCACGACGATGACGCCACGGTCGAGAAACGTATCGGACACCGAAATCGCCTGATCGAGCAGACCGCCGGGGTTGTTGCGCAAATCGATCACGAAGCCGGCCAGCTTCGGGCCAATGGTCTTTTTCAGTTTCTTGATCGCCGCGGTCAGGTTGACCTGGGTCTGTTCATTGAAGGTCGAAATGCGGATATAGCCCACATTTCCTTCCGCGCGCGCGCGCACCGCCTTGATGCGGATGATGTCGCGCACGACCGTAACGTCGAACGGTTCCTCGACGCCTTTGCGCACGATCGTCAGGACAATCGGCGAATTGACGCGGCCGCGCATTTTCTCGACCGCCTGGTTCAGGGTCAGACCGTTGATCGGCTGGGAATCCAGATGGGTAATATAGTCGCCGGTCAGAATTCCGGCCCGCGCGGCCGGCGTATCGTCAATCGGCGTCACGACCTTGACGACGCCCTTTTCCATGGTCACTTCGATGCCCAGGCCGCCGAATTCGCCGCGGGTCTGCACCTGCATTTCGCGGAAGGTCTTGGCGTTCATGAAACTCGAATGAGGATCGAGCGAAGTCAGCATGCCGTTGATCGCCGAATCGATCAGCTTGCTCTCCTCGGGTTTCTCCACATAGTCGGATCGGATACGGTCGAACACATCGCCAAACAGGTTCAGTTGCCGATAGATGTCACTCTTGGCGGCCGCTTGAGCGCCGCCGGCGGTATCGAAGCTGTAAATCGCAACGCTGGCGGCCAGAGCGCCAGCCGCCGCACAACCAATTCCGGTAAGAAATGCGTGTCGCATCACCCATTTACCTTTCCAACGATTCCGGGCCACCAGGGACCTGGATTTATCGAACGACCGTTCTTTCGAAATTCAACATACAATAATTGCCGCGCAATATCTGGCGCGGAATCCGGCGCGGCACTCGCCACCGCATTGCTTGCCATATTCCCGACAGGCTCGCCAGAGAAAACGAATTGGCCGACCTCCACGTTGATTCGCGCCATGCCGGCAAGCAATACATGATAACCCTCGCCGACGTCGATAATCAACAGTTGTCCGTAGCTGCGGAAATTGCCGGCGAATTTGACGCTGC
>JALURZ010000220.1 GCA_027058735.1 Hyphomicrobiales bacterium
GATCGACATCGCGGCAGCGCGACGAGCAGAACGGGCGGAAATCAAAGAGCGACATCTTCTTGCAGACCGGGCAGGGTTGGGGCCGGAACCGGCGGCGCGAATCGGTCTTTTCGCTCTTTCCCCCGTCGTTCATGATCGCGCGCATCCCCTTGTCAGGCGGAACTGAACCAGGAGAAATAAACCGGATAGCCGGCCCCGGACAGCATCGAAATGGTCTCATAAAGCGGCAGCCCGACGACCCCTGAATAGGAGCCGTTGAGAAACTGGACAAAGGCCTCCGCGCGCCCCTGTATGGCGTAGCCCCCCGCCTTGCCGCGCCATTCGCCTGATGCCAGATAGCTTTCCAGATCCTGGCGGCTCAGCCGTTTCAGGCGCACCCGCGTTTCCACCGTTCGCTCGCGGAACCGGCCATTGGGGGTCAACAGGCACACCGATGTATAAACCCGGTGCGCACGCCCCGACAAAAGCCGCAGGCACTGGGCCGCATCGTCGATGGATTCGGTCTTGTCCAGAATGCGCCGCCCGACGGCCACCACCGTATCGGCGCTCAGCACATAGGTGTGGGCGCCAAGCTGGGCGACCTGCAGCGTGTCGGCCGCGGCTTCCGCCTTGGCATGGGCCAGCCGCCGCGCCAGCTTGCGCGGCATTTCCGATTTTTTCGGCGTTTCGTCAATATTGGTCGGGCTCAGCAGATCCGGCCTGATACCCGCCTGCTCAAGCAGGGACAGCCGCCGCGGCGACCCGCTCGCCAAGACCAGTTTGGCGTGACTTTCGCTCATCTCGCGCCGCCTGAGAAAATCGTTGGTCCGTTACCGGCTATTTGAACCGGTAGGTGATACGCCCTTTGGTCAGATCATACGGCGTCATTTCAACGAGCACCTTGTCGCCCGCCAGAACCCGAATGCGGTTCTTGCGCATCTTGCCGGCCGTGTGGGCAATGATCTCGTGGTCGTTTTCGAGCCGCACGCGAAATGTCGCATTGGGCAACAGTTCGGTGACGAGACCGTCAAACTCAAGTGGTTCTTCCTTAGCCATGCTCCTCCTTTCCAAGGGTCTGGGCAGTTTCCAGTCGATGGGACGCGACAATGATCGTTCACCTGCGGAAAATCAAGGCCCCAGTCGCCTGGTTTGGCGCGGTGGCCGACGGGTCGCGCGCCTAGCCGCTCGGCGGCGGGCGCACATCGAAGCGCTCCTTGATGCGCTGATACAGGGTTTCGCGCACAGCGCGATAGGCATCGGCGATCTGCGCGCGGCTGCCGCTGGCAAGGGTCGGGTCGAATGTCGGCCAGTATTCCACCTCAACCGCCATCGTGCGGGTCATCTCGACGGCCTTGTGCTGGGCTTCCGGCGTCAGCGAGATCACCAGATCGAACGAGGTGTCGTGCAGGTCGTCGAAACTGACCGGCTCATGGGCCGATATGTCTATGCCCAGTTCATCGAGCACGGAAATCGCAAACGGATCGAGGGCCCCCGCCCGCACGCCGGCGGACGCCACAAAGACCCTGTGGCCCAGCAGGTGGCGCGTCAGTCCGGCGGCCATCGGCGAACGCACGGCGTTCAGGTTGCAGGCAAACAGGACCGCACCCGGTAAATCCGCCTGCCCCGCACCGCTCACTCAGCCTCTCCAGTGCAGCGCGCAGATCAGGGTGAACAGGCGCCGCGCCGTATTGTCGTCCATTTCGATTTTGTCCTTGAGGCGCGCACGCAGAATTTCGCTGCCCTCATTGTGCAGACTGCGCCGGCCCATATCGATGGCCTCGATCTGGCTGGGCGCCAATGTCTTGATGGCGGAAAAGTAACTTTCGCAAACCAGGAAATAATCCTTGACGATGCGCCGGAACGGCGACAGCGACAAGATCATCACGGTACAGGGCCTGCCCGCCTGGGTGGCGATGTCGAGCACCAGCCTGTTCTCGGAAATGGAAAGGGTCAGAACATAGGGGCCCGCCTCCTTGCCAAGCACATCGAACGCGTTGTCTTCGAGAAGATCATAGATCGCCACATTGCGCTCATGGGCGATGTCGGGATTGCTCACCGACAACGACGCGCCGTCCAGGCGGACGTCAACAATATGCTGGGTGCCCCGGCTCGGGCCGCGCTCAGTCATTGTCGTTGTGCCTGTCGAGCCGGATCGACACCGAACGGCCATGGGCGTCGAGCCCTTCGGCCGCGGCCAGCGTGACGGCCGCGGGAGCGATCCTGCCCAGACTGTCCCCATCGCAGGCGATAATGGAGGTGCGTTTCATGAAATCGAGCACCGACAGGCCGGAAGAAAAGCGGGCGCTGCGCGCCGTCGGCAGCACGTGACTGGACCCGCCGACATAATCGCCGATGGCCTCAGGGGTATAGCGGCCCAGAAAAATGGCGCCGGCATTGCGCACGCGCGCGCCCAGTGCTTCGGCGTCCCCGCACTGGATCTGGAGATGTTCCGGCGCGATCCGGTCCGCCAGCCCGGCCGCTTCGTTCAGATCGCCGACACGGATGATGGCGCCGTGATCCCGCCAGCTGGCGGCCGCGATATCCTTGCGCGGCAGACTCGCGAGCGCCACATCGACCGCCGCGGCCACCTGATCGGCGAACGCCGCGTCATCGGTCATCAGGATGGACTGGGCGGAGCGGTCATGCTCGGCCTGGGCGAGCAGGTCGATGGCCACCCATTCGGGATCGTTATGCGCATCGGCCACGATCAGCACTTCAGAGGGCCCCGCGATCATATCGATGCCCACCGCGCCGAACACCTGCCGCTTGGCCGCCGCCACATAGGCGTTGCCGGGGCCGACGATCTTGTCCACCGGGGCAATGGTCTGCGTGCCGAACGCCAGAGCGGCAATCGCCTGCGCGCCGCCGATGCGGTAGATTTCACCGATGCCGGCAATGGAGGCGGCGGCAATGACCAGCGGGTTCAGTTCGCCATCGGGCGCGGGCACCGCCATGGCAATGCGTTCAACCCCGGCAACGCGCGCGGGCACCGCGTTCATCAGAACCGAACTGGGATAGCTCGCCGTGCCGCCGGGCACATACAGCCCCGCCGCGCCGACCGGCGTCCAGCGGTGGCCCAGCGAAACGCCGGCCTCATCGGTGTAGCGCTCATCAGGCGGCAACTGGCGGCGGTGATGAGACACGATCCGCCCGTGCGCGAAATTGAGCGCATCGAGCGCCGCGCCGTCGCATTGCGCAAGCGCCCCGGCGATTTCATCCGCACCGAGGCGCAGTTCATCCGGCGCAAGCGTTGTGCGGTCGAACCGCCTGGTCAGCGCCACGAGCGCCTCGTCGCCGCGCGCGCGCACCTTCGCGATAATGTCCGCCACCACCCTCTCGACGTTTTCGGCATCATCACGCTTGGCGGCCAGAAACGCCCTGAACCGCTGCTCAAAATCGGGGTCCGAACTGTCGAGGCGCAAGGTCATGGTCAAGTCCGCCCGGGGCTCAAAGGTCGTCCTCTGCCGCCAGGTCGTGCTGTGGCAGGCTGCTGGTCTCCCACACCGGCCCCAGATCGCGCATCTGGGCATCGACGCATTCCACATCCAGCCTGATTGTGCTGCCGCCGGCGAAATACAGCGTGATCGTGCCCGATGGCGGCTGGCCGGCCTCGAATTTTATCGCCAGCAATTCGACGACGGCATCATGGGCCTCCGGGTTCAGGCTCTTGGCGCGCACACCCTGCACGCGCTCGAAATGCAGCCCGGTCCGGCGCCGGCGAAAACCGCTGGCCGCCTGGCGCGGCTTTCGGGTATCGGCGCTGCCCCAGTCGAACCGGTTGGCCACCAGCACAAAGCGCTGCTCGGCGCGCAGATATTTCATGTCCGCCACCCGGATCACCGCATCCTGCAGATGGGCGGACAGAACCTCCAGATCGGCCTCGTCAAAGGCGACAAGTTTGAGCGGTTCGAGGGACCGATCGGACATGGTCGTTGGTCTTTCTTCAAGCCTGCGCCGGACCACCGGCCCGGCGGCATCTCTGATAGCCCGCAGCGGACCCGATGCGCAACCGGCATGGGCGCTAAATGCTGATCCGCTCGATATCGGCGCCGCACCGGCCAAGCTTGTTCTCGATGTTCTCGAAGCCGCGGTCGAGATGATAAACCCTGTTGATGACCGTCTCGCCCTCAGCCGCCAGGGCCGCGATGACCAGCGAAACCGAGGCCCTGAGGTCGGTCGCCATGACCTGAGCACCGGCCAGCCGGTCAGTGCCGGTGACCGTCGCCGTATCCCCGTCAAGGGCGATGTTCGCGCCAAGGCGCACCAGTTCCTGCACATGCATGAAACGGTTCTCGAAAATCGTTTCGGTGATTTTCGATATCCCGTCGGCCTGGGTCATCAGCGCCATGAGCTGGGCCTGGAGATCGGTGGCGAAGCCGGGGTAGGGGCTGGTCTCCACGCTGACCGGGCGCAGCTTGCCGCCGTTGCGCGTCACGCTTAGCCCGGTATTTGTAACCGTCGCCTCGACGCCCGCCCGGCCCAGCACTTCGATCAACGCTTCGAGCTGATCGCCGCGCGCGCCGACAAGATCGACGCTCCCCCCGGTCATGGCGGCCGCCATGGCATAGGTCCCCGCCTCGATGCGGTCCGGCAAGACCGCATGGGTGGCGCCGTGAAGGCTGGCGACCCCCTGCACCACCAGCCGCGACGATCCGATGCCCTCGATCCGGCCCCCCATGGCGATCAGGCATTCGGCAAGATCGCCCACCTCCGGCTCGCGCGCGGCGTTTTCGATGATCGTTTCGCCATTTGCCAGAACGGCGGCCAGCAGCACATTGTGGGTCGCGCCCACCGAAACTTTGGGAAAAGCGATATGCGCGCCCTTGAGGCCACTTGGCGCGCGCGCCACCACATAGCCGGCCTCGACGTCGATTTTCGCGCCCAGCGCTTCCAGTCCCATGAGATGCAGGTCCACCGGCCGGGTGCCGATTGCGCAGCCGCCGGGCATGGACACCCGCGCTTCCCCGCAGCGCGCCAGCAACGGCCCAAGCACCCAGAAGCTCGCCCGCATCCTCGACACCAGTTCGTAGGGCGCCGTGGTGTCGGCGATTGTTTCGGCGTGCAGGGTCATGACGCTGCCCCGCCCGCTGTGCTCGCCCGCGCGCTTGCCGCGGATCGCCATATCGACGCCATGATTGCCGAGAATGCGCCCCAGCATGTTGACATCGGCCAGGCGCGGCACGTTTTCGAGCACCAGCCGGTCCTTCGTCAGCAGCGAGGCGATCATCAGCGGCAGGGCCGCGTTCTTGGCTCCGGATATCGGAATTTCCCCTTCAAGGCGGTTGCCGCCGCGGATACGGATCGCGTCCATCTGATGTCCTGATTGTTGTTGGGCCCACGCGCCGGCTTCCACACCGGCCCGCCCGCATGGTTGAAGCACGCTGTCCGCGCCATCGCAAGGCATTTGCGGGCAGAATGCTACGCCCCGGGCTCTTTTTCGTCCGGCGCGGCGCCGCCGGGCTCCTGCGTTGGCCCGGCGCGGGCGCGCGTTTGCGCCTTGCGCCGCGCCATATTGGCCTTGAGCGCGCGCGCCAGGCGCGCCTCGCGCGCGCGGCTGCGCGCCGTCTTGCTGCTGGTTTTCGCGGTCATGACGCTGCTCCCTCGGGGCCGTCCCGAATTGTGCGGGAGACCCGATCACCGGGTCAAGGTCGATGACCTGAACGGCGCACCATGTGGCCGGCCCCCTCAACCGCCATTCCGCCCCGATCGGCCGACATGCTGCTGTGAGACCCATGCGGCGGACAGCGATCAGCGCGCCTTGCGCAATGAGCGAAACAACGGCTGTCCTGTCGCAAGTCTTGTGCTGCCTGTCGCTCTATGGCAGTGTCCGCGCCGATGGAAACGGGCGACTCGCTCGCCTGGCACAAGCGCCATCGCATCGCCGCCGTAGCTCAGGGGTAGAGCGCGCCATTGGTAATGGTGAGGTCGGGTGTTCAATTCACCCCGGCGGCACCATTATTTCGCTCACGCTGTCGCCCTTCGGGCTGCGCTCCTCAGGCGGCGGCGCAGGGGCGCCGGGGCGCGGTCGCGACCTTGGAAAGGCTGTTCGAGGTTTTTCCGTCCTGCCGCATCAGTTTCCGTCTCACGGCAAATTCGCATCCGCCCGCGCGGGCCGGCCCGGTATTCGTCCGGGTCCTTGGGTGCGGGGTCGAGGCCGCCTCGCTCGCCTGCACCGTCAATCTCCCGCCCCCGCACGCTCAATAGCAGCCCGCCAGCCGCGCGCGCTGGCGCACCAGGGCGAGCACCGTGTCGATGACCGGCGTGGCAACGCCTGTCAGCACGCCCAGTTCCTGAACCGCGCCCACCAGCGCATCGATTTCCATGGGCCGGCCCCGTTCCAGGTCCTGCAGCATGGAGGGCTTGTGGGCGCCGACCGCTTTTGCGCCGGCGATGCGCTTGTCCAGCGAGACCGGGAACCGCACGCCAAGGGCTTCGCCGATCATTTGGCCCTCGCTCATCATGGCGCGGATGACCTTGAGAACATCCTCATCGCCGCACAATTGCGCCAGATCGGCGCCGGTCAGGGCGCTCAGCGGATTGAACGTGAGATTGCCCCACAGCTTGACCCAGATCTCATCGCGGATGCGCGGGCGGATGGGCGCCCTGAAGCCCGCCACGCGCAGGGCAGCGGAAATCGCCTCGATGCGCGGCGTCTTTTCGCCATCGGGTTCGCCCAGCGAAAAGCGGTCGCCCTCCACATGGGTGACGACGCCGGGCTCGGCGATCTCGCAGGCCGGATAGACCACGCAGCCGATCACCCGTTCAGGTTTCAGCACATCCCATTGCCGCCCGCCGGGATCGACACTTTCGATGCGCCGGTCGCGCCATGGTCCGGGGTTCTTGTAGAAGTACCACCACGGCACGCCGTTGACCGCGCTGACGATCGCACCGTCCTCGTCAAGCAGGGAGGCGATGCCATCAACGACACCCGGCACCGAATGGGCCTTGAGCGTGACGATGACCGCATCCTGCGGGCCGAGCGCGCCGGGATCGTCGCTGGCGGGCAGTTTCGCGACCCGTTCCCCGCCCTCGATCCGCAGCCGCAGGCCATGTTTTTTGATGGCGGCCAGATGGGGACCGCGCGCGACAAGGCTGGTCTCGACGCCCGCCAGATGCAACTGCGCCGCCAGATAGCCGCCGATGGCACCGGCGCCGTAGATACAGATGCGCATCAGCCGATCCCCAGTTTTTCCGCCAGCCCGATGCGCTGCAGCTTGCCGGTGGCGCCCTTCGGGATTTCATCCATGAACAGGATCTTGCGCGGCACCTTGAAGGGGGCGAGCCGGGCCGCGGCGAATTCGCGGATCGCGCGTTCATCGGCGTTGGCGCCCTCGCGCAGCACGATCACCGCGGCCACATCCTCGCCGAGCTTGTCATGGGGCACGGCGAACGTGACCACCTGGGCCACCGCCTCATGGTCCATCAGCACATCGTCGATCTCGCGCGGGGAGATTTTTTCACCACCCCTGTTGATGATCTCCTTGAGCCGGCCGGTGATGGTCACATAGCCCTCCTCGTCCATCATGCCCTGATCGCCGGTGCGAAACCAGCGGCCCTGGCCATCGGCGCGCTCGAAGAAATTTTCCGCATTGGCGGCCGGGTTGTTTTCATAGCCCGCCGTCACGTTGGGTCCCGAAATGACGATCTCGCCGAGCGCGCCCTGCTCCAGTATCCGCCCGTCCTGATCGGCGATGGCCACTTCGGGACCGGCGGCGATGCCCACGGTTCCCGCCTTGCGCGCGGCGGGCGGCAACGGGTTGGAGGCCATCTGGTGGGCGGCCTCGGTCATGCCATAGGCTTCGATCACCGGACAGCCGAAGGTTTTTTCCAGGGCGGCCATGACCTGGGGGGGGAGCGAGGACGAGCTGGAGCGGATAAACCGCAGGCTGGTTTCCACCGGCCCGTCGGACTTGATCCGCGACAGGATCGCCTGATGCATGGTCGGCACGGCGGTGTACCAGGTGGGGCGGATATCATCGAGCCAGCGGCGGAACCGCAGGGCGTTGAACCCCGGCGTGCAGACCACTTCGCCGCCCGCCGCCAGCCCCGACAGAACGGCCGCGATCAGCCCGTGAATGTGAAACAGCGGCATGACATTGAGACAGCGGTCCTTGTCGGTGAGTTGCAGGGATGCCCCGATATTGCGCGCCGAGGCCATGAGATTGCCATGGCTCAGGGGCACGATCTTGGGACGCGAGGTGGTGCCCGACGTGTGCAGCACCAGACAGGGGTCGTCGTGCGCACCGTCGCCGGGCGCAGCGCCACCGCGCGCGCCGGCTATCTGGAAGTCGCCGGCGGGCGCGCCCCCGGGCCAGCTGATCGTGGCGATGGCGATGCCGCGCTTTTTCGCCGCCTCCAGCGCCGGCGACGCGCTCCCGCGTTCGACAATCAGCAGTTTCGCGTCGAGATCGGCAAGATAAAAGTCAAACTCCTCTTCGCGGTAGGACGGATTGAGCGGCGCGGCCACAGCCCCCCCCGCGACCCCCAAGAACAGGCTCGCCCTTTCCGGTCCGTTGGGCCGCACAATCGCCACCCGGGCGCGCCGGGCAACGCCAAGCGAGCGCAGGGCCGCGCCGGTCTCATCGATCAGCGCGCGCAGCCGGCCAAAGCCGAGCGATGGCCGCCCCGGCGCGCCAATCGCCGGACTGTCATGGCGATGCCCGG
>JALURZ010000221.1 GCA_027058735.1 Hyphomicrobiales bacterium
CAACGTCAAGGGCGGACGCTGCGAGGCCTGCCATGGCGATGGCGTCATAAAGATCGAAATGCACTTTCTCCCCGACGTCTATGTCACCTGCGACCAGTGCCGCGGCAAGCGCTATAACCGCGAGACGCTGGAAATCAGGTTCAAGGGCAAGTCCATCGCCGATGTCCTCGACATGACCGTTGCCGAAGCCCGGGAATTCTTCAAGGCGGTGCCGGCGGTGCGCGACAAGCTCACGACCCTTGAGCGTGTGGGGCTGGGCTATATTCATGTCGGCCAGCAGGCCAACACCCTGTCAGGGGGCGAGGCGCAACGGGTCAAACTGTCCAGGGAACTGGCCAAGCGGGCCACCGGACGCACGCTCTACATTCTCGATGAGCCGACAACGGGGCTGCACTATCACGACGTCGCCAAATTGCTCGAAGTGCTCCACGAACTGGTCGAACAGGGCAACACGGTGGTCGTGATCGAGCACAATCTGGAAGTCATCAAGACGGCGGACTGGATTATCGACCTGGGGCCGGAAGGGGGCGATGGCGGGGGCGATGTGGTGGCCGAGGGCACGCCGGAAGACGTTGCCCGCGTCGAGGCCAGCTATACCGGGCACTATCTCAGGCAGGCCCTGAAACCGCGCCGCGCCAGTGCCGCGGCGGAGTGAACGAGCGCCGCCACACGATAAGCTGATTGTTGGCCGGCATCGGGTGGTCGGCCTCACACACCAGCCCCTGCCGGCGGGCCAGTTCATCCACCGCCTCAAAATCCCGGACCCCGCTTTGCGGGTCACGGCTTTTCAGCCAGTAGTCGAACCGTTCATTGCTTTCGGTCGTGAAGTCGCCACCATATTTGAACGGACCGTACAGGCAAAGCGTCCCGCGCGTTTTCAATACATCGCCGACGCCGCAGAACAGGTGCTCGACCTCGGCCCAGGACAGAATGTGGATGACATTGGCGCTGAACACTCCGTCCAGTTCGCTGAACGGCCAGGGGTGGCGGGTGACATCGAGGGCCACGGCGGGTGCGATATTCTGCCCGCCATCGGCCTTGAGCCGCGCCTCGAGGCTGTGAATGTTCTCCGCAAGCTCACTGGGCTGCCAGACAAGATGCGGCAGGCGGGCAGCAAAATGAACGGCATGCTGCCCCGTTCCACTGCCGATCTCAAGAACGGTTTCGCATTCAGCAAATACATCGTGCAGAATGCGGACAATCGGCTCCTTGTTGTTTTCGGCAGCTTCAGAAAAGGCCAGCATTGATGTTTTGCGATCCTTGTTGCGCCGGACCCGTCATTTTGCGGTGAACGGATGCAACTTGCAATATATTCGGGCTGTCCAAACGAAGGGATGCGGCGTAGGTTCGCGCCGGTGTGCCGATCCTGCATTTTTCCGATACGGGCGGAAACTGCGCTCGGATGGCCAGCAGCGGCAAACGGGCGTTCGATGTTTCCCTGCCCCGGATCGAGCAGATTGCGTTATAGAGTGGCCCTTATGGCGGATACCGGAAAAACCCCGGTTCATGTTATCGGCGGCGGCCTGGCGGGAAGCGAGGCGGCATGGGCGCTGGCGCGCGCCGGGGTCCGGGTCGTGCTCCATGAGATGCGCCCGCAACGCACCACCGATGCCCATCGCACCGGCGGCCTCGCCGAACTGGTGTGCTCGAATTCGTTTCGCTCCGATGATGCGCACAACAACGCCGTCGGCGTGCTTCACGAAGAATTGCGGCGCGCCGGCTCCCTCATCCTGCGCGCCGCTGACGCAAACAAGGTGCCCGCCGGGGGGGCGCTGGCGGTGGATCGTGACGGGTTTTCCGATCACGTCACGAATGCGCTGGAAAACGAACCGCTCATTTCCATCAACCGTGAAGAAGTTGCAGGACTGCCCCCCGCGGAGTGGGACAATGTCATCGTCGCGACCGGGCCTTTGACGTCGCCCTCCCTGGCGCAGGCCATCAAAACGCTGACCGGCGAGGACGAACTGGCGTTTTTCGACGCCATCGCGCCCATCGTTCACAAGGACAGCATCGATTTTTCCAAGGCCTGGTATCAGTCGCGCTACGACAGGGCGGGCACCGGCGGCAGCGGCGCGGACTACATCAATTGCCCGTTGAGCGAGGCGCAGTATCAGGCGTTCATCGAGGCGCTGCTGGCAGGCGAGAAGAGCGACTTTCACGACTGGGAGAAATCGACACCCTATTTCGACGGCTGCCTGCCCATCGAGGTGATGGCGCAGCGCGGCGTGCAGACCCTGCGGTTTGGCCCGATGAAGCCGGTCGGCCTCACCAATGCCCATGAACCGGACATCAAGCCCCATGCCATCGTTCAACTGCGCCAGGACAATGCCCTGGGGACGCTCTATAATATGGTCGGGTTCCAGACAAAACTGAAATACGGCGATCAGATCCGCATTTTCCGCATGATACCGGGGCTGGAACACGCGCAGTTCGCCCGGCTCGGCGGGCTGCACCGCAACACCTTTCTCAACAGTCCCGCCCTGCTCGACGGGCAGCTCCGGCTCAAGGCCCAGCCGCGGCTGCGTTTCGCCGGCCAGATCACCGGTGTCGAAGGCTATGTCGAGAGCACCGCGATCGGGCTCGTGGCCGGGCGTCTTGCGGCCGGGCAGCGCCTTGGCCTCGCGGCAACGCCGCCGCCGCCGACAACGGCGACCGGCGCCCTGCTGGCGCATATTCTTGGCGGCCACATTTCGCACAGCTCGAGTTCCGGCTCACGCTCCTTCCAGCCCATGAACGTCAATTTCGGCCTGTTCCCGCCCATCGAGGCTCGTGCGAAAGACGAGACCGGGCAGCGATTGAGAGGTAGATCGCGCAAACAGGCGCGCAGGCAGGCGCTGGCCCGGCGCGCGCTTCGCGATTTTGGCCATTGGCTCGACGGCGCGGTGCGAACGGCGGCCGAATAACCGCGATGCCGGCATTCAGAACGCGCCCCTGCGCGACGCGCGCCAAAGACGCCATTGACGCCGCAGGGCGGACATGTCCGGCACGTCGCGATAGGGGTTGTAGCCGGGCCGGTCCATCTGGTCCAGGTAAGGTTCTATGAGCGCCAGCGGCAGAAATGCGGCGATTGCTCCATCGGGGATCGCGGGCGCCCATTTGCGGGCGTCCTTCAGATGGCGGCGCGCCAGGTTGCGCATTTGCGCCAGCATCACCGACAATGAATCTTCTGCTTTTCGTTCAAAGATTTGCGATGCGTCGATTCCATACTCCTTCAATTTGTCGCCGGGCAAGTAGAGTTGCCGGCGCGCACAATGAATGGGAAACGCACGCATCAGCCCGGTCAGGGCATAGGCCAGGCCGCCGAAACGCGCGGCATCCACCGCCTGGCCCCCCGACGGCGCGCTCAGCAGCCGCACCGCCAGTTCGATGACGGTGGATGCGGTATCGCTTGCATACCCTTCCAGAAACGGCAGGTCGGGCACCGGGTCGTTGTAGATGTCGAAACGGCGCGCCTCGAGCATTTTTTCGAACGACGCCCTGGGCAGTCCGCCATGATCGATGGCGTCCGCCAGCGCGCGGGCGATCGGGTGATCCACACCCTTGCCGCCGTAAATTTCGCCCAGCGCATCGAACCACCATTGCAGGCGGAATTCACCGGCCGCCGGTTCGTTGATGTTTTCGCGAACGCTGGCAATCTCCAGATTGAAGGCATAGAGCGCCATCAGGTGCGCGCGGACCTCGATAGGCGCAAGCAGGGCGGACAAGTACCGCTCGGTGTCGTTGTCGCGTATTTCCGCCGCGCAATAGGCGGCATCTTCGCGGCGGGACATCATGGCCGCATGGCCGCGCGTGCGCCGTCTTGCGGCGATGAGCGCAGACGGCTAGGCGGCCTGGCCATCCTTCGGCTTTGCACCAACCCGGCTCCAATCGCGTTTTACCCCCAGAATCAACAACAGGGGCGAGGCAATGAATATGGACGAATAGGTGCCGACAAGCACACCCCAGATCATGGCGAATGTGAAACCGCGAATGACCTCGCCGCCGAACATATAAAGCGCCAGCAGGGCCAGCAGTGTGGTCACCGAGGTCAGCAGGGTGCGCGACAGCGTGGCGTTGATCGCCACGTCGAGCAGTTCCGGCAACGCCATCTTCTTGTATTTGCGCAGGGTTTCGCGAACGCGGTCGAACACCACCACCGTGTCGTTGAGCGAATAGCCCACGATCGTCAGGATCGCGGCCACGATGGACAGGTTGAATTCGAGCTGCATGCCGGAAAACAGGCCGATGGTCAACACGACATCATGCACAAGCGCAAGCACCGCGCCCATGGAAAACTGCCATTCAAACCGGAACCAGATATAGACGAGCACCGAGAACAGGGCGACGAACACGGCCACAATGCCCCCCTGGATCAATTCGCCGCTGACCTTGGGCCCCACCACTTCCACGCGCCGGTATGTCACCGTGTCGCCAAGCGTGTCCTTGATGGCCCTGACCGCGTCTTGCTGCTTGCCTTCTCCGCCGGTCTGCTGCTCCACGCGGATCAGAACTTCATTGGGCGAACCGAATTCCTGGAGTTGAACGTCGCCCAGCCCCAGGGCGCCAATCTGATTGCGCAACTGGGCGATATCGGCCGGCCCGCGGGTCTGGATCTCGATCAATGTGCCGCCGCGAAAATCAATCCCGAAGTTCAGCCCCATCACCAGAAACAGCGTGACGGAGACAATCGCCGCGGTCCCCGAAAGGAGGTAGGCAATCTTGCGGAACGCGATAAACGGGATGCGCGTATCGGGCGGCACGATTCTAATCGGGCGCATTCGGCATACCTTCTTCAAATCGGAATCGTTGCAGGCCTGCGCTTCCAGACCCAAAAGGCAATGATGAGCCGGGTCAGCGAAAACGCGGTGAAAACCGACGTGACGATGCCGATGGCCAGGGTCACGGCAAATCCGCGCACCGGCCCCGAACCGAGCTGAAACAACACGACGGCCGCGATCAGGGTCGTAATATTGGCGTCCAGGATGGTTCCCAGGGCCCGCGAATACCCGTTGTCTATCGCCGTAATGGGCGGTTTGCCCAGGCGCATTTCCTCTCGAATACGTTCGAAAATCAGCACATTGGCGTCAACCGCCATGCCGATCGTCAAAACGATTCCCGCGATGCCCGGCAGGGTCAAGGTGGCCTGCAACAGCGACAACACGCCAATGATGAGCCCGATATTGACCGCCAGGGCAAGGTTGGCGAACAGGCCGAACAACCCGTAAGACGCCACGATGAACACCACCACCACGATCATGCCTATGGTCGAGGCGACCTTGCCCGCCGCGATGGAATCGGCGCCCAGGCCGGGGCCGACGGTTCGCTCCTCGACGATCGTCAGGGGCGCCGGCAGCGCGCCGGCGCGCAGCAGGATCGCGAGATCATTGGCCGCCTGCACCGTAAAGCCGCCACTGATCTGTCCCGTTCCCCCCAGGATCGGCTCACGGATAACCGGGGCGCTGATGACCTGGTTGTCGAGAATGATCGCAAATGGCCGGCCCACATTTCGCTGGGTCACCCGGCCAAACCGTTTTGCGCCGCTGGAATCGAACCGGAACGTGACGATCGGCTCGTTGGTGCGCTGGTCAAAACCCGGCTGGGCGTCAACAAGGTTTTCGCCGCTCACCATGACCCGCTTGCGCACAAGATACGGGGTGCGCGGCGTTTCCGCCGAATAGAGTATTTCGGACCCGGCTGGGGGGCGGCTGTCCAGAGCCTGCTGCGCGCTGGTGGAGACATCGACCAGCCGGAACACCATTTTCGCCGTCGTCCCGATCAGGTCCTTCAGGCGCTGCGGATCCTGGAGACCGGGCACCTGGACCAGAATACGGTCGCGCCCCTGGCGCTGAATGGTGGGCTCGGTGGTTCCCAGTTCGTCGATGCGCCGGCGCACGATTTCAATCGACTGATTGACCGCGGATGTAATGCGCGCATTGATCGCCGGCTCGGTCAGCTCCAGCAGGATGGTTGCGCCAGGCCCCGACCTGACGTCGATGTCGTTGCCGCCCTGCTGGGAGAACAGGGACAATTCCAGCGGCGTGGACAATTCCCGCAATATTCGCAACGCCCTGGGCTTGTCTTCCGGCTTGCGGATGGTCACGGACACCACATTGCCGTTCGCGCGCAGATTGGTGTAGCCCACGCGGTTTCTGCGCAGGTTGCTGCGAACATCATCGACAATGGTCTGCACCCGTTCGCGCACGACAACCTTGGCGTCCACCTCAAGCAGCAAATGCGCGCCACCCTGCAGGTCCAGGCCCAGATTGACCTTTTGATAGGGCAGCCAGCCCGGCATGGCGTCGAGCACCGGGCGGGGCAGAACATTGGGCAGCGCCAGCAGGATGCCCAGGATGCAGATGCCAAGGATGGTTGCGATCTTCCATTTGGAGAAATACAGCATCGCCGCTCCGCTTCACACCCCGCGCAACCTGAACCCGTCCGGCCAGTCAGGCGGATTTCTTGGTCTTGGGCTTGGCCCGGGGCTTGGCCTTGATCTTCGCCGGCTCGCCCTTGGCCCTGACGTCAGATACATATTGCTTGAGAACGGTAATGCGGACATCGGGCGCAAATTCGATGTTCACCTCGGGCTTGTCGTCGAACACCTTGACGATCTTTCCCACCAATCCGCCGGTGGTCACCACCGTGTCGCCACGGCGCAATCCATCGACCAGCGCCTTGTGCTCTTTGACCCGGCGCTGCTGTGGCCTGATGATCAGGAAATACAGGATAACCAGTATCAGAATGAAAGGCATGAACTGGATGAAAAAATCGCTGCTTCCCGAACCTGCGGCCTGGGCAAAGGCGGGCGTCGTGAACATCGTAATTCTCCTCGATAAGCGGCGCTCCCAGTGCGGCGCGGCCAATTCGCGCGGACTATAGCGATGCCGGGCGTCTTTGCAAATACTCCGCACGATCAATCGCGCTGTTGCGGGTGATTTGCGTTGCCGATACCCCATGGTACCGTGCCACACGGGAAATCGGGAAGGAAACAGGGCCGGTGCCTGAAAGCAGAAACGCGATAAGACAGCTCGCCGAGCGGGTCGCGCGCATCGCCGATGCGCTGGAGCGGCTTGCGCCGGCACCCGGTGCGCCGGTCGATTTCGACAGCGCCGAGGCCTTCGTGTGGCGTGCGGATCTGCAATCCGTCATGCGCGTCGAGCAGGTCAACCGCGTTGGCCTGCATCTGCTGTGCGCCATCGACCGGCTGCGCGACATGCTGATCGAGAACACCCGGCGTTTCGCCAGCGGCCTGCCGGCGAACAACGCGCTTTTGTGGGGCGCGCGCGGCATGGGCAAAAGCTCTCTCGTCAAGGCCGCCCATGCCCATATCAACGAGACCCTCGCCAGCGATCTGAAGCTGGTCGAAATTCACCGTGAGGACATAGAGACCCTGCCGGCGCTGATGTCCCTGGTGCGCACTCAGCCGCACCGCTTTATCGTCTTTTGCGACGATCTGTCTTTTGACCGCGCCGACATGTCCTATAAATCGCTCAAGGCGGTCCTTGAAGGCGGTATCGAGGGGCGGCCCGAAAATGTCATCTTTTACGCCACGTCAAACCGCCGCCATCTGATCGCGCGCGACATGGTGGACAACGAACGCTCAAGCGCGATCAATCCGACGGATGCGGTGCAGGAACTTGTGTCCCTGTCCGACCGGTTCGGCCTGTGGATCGGCTTTCACAACTGCAGCCAGGAAGACTATCTTGCCATGGTTCGCGGATATGCCGCGCATTTCGGGCTGAAGGTCGGGGACGATGCGATGCGCCGCGAGGCCATCGAATGGGCAACCACGCGCGGCGCACGCTCCGGGCGCGTCGCCTGGCAGTTCATACAGGATCTCGCAGGCCGGCTCGGGGTGAGGATCGAAAGCTGAACAGAGCTAGAGCAGATTCGATTTAATCGTGGTCATACCGGTCAGCGGCGAAATAGTTTTTGCATTCGTGCGGCGTGAAAGTGTCGATGGCTACGGCGATCGCGTCCCAAAGGTCGTCGATGGTTCTTGCCGCTTCCTTTCGCAGCCGCGCCTTGAGTTTTGAGAAGGCGTTTTCGATCGGATTGAAATCCGGCGAATAAGCGGGCAGATACCGGAGCGTCGCCCCGGCAGCTTCGATAGCGATCCTGACCCCGGTGACCTTGTGGGCGGGCAGATTGTCCATGACGACGACATCTCCTTTGGTCAGTTCCGGTACCAGGACCTGCTCCACATAGGCAATGAAAGCATCGCCGTTCATTGCCCCGTCCAGCACCATGGGCGCCACCATGCCATTCAGGCGCAATCCGGCGGTGAAGGTTGTCGTCTTCCAATGGCCATGGGGAATGGGCGCGACGCACCGCTCGCCGCGCGGCGCCCGTCCGCGCAATCGTGCCATCTTCGTCGAGGCACCGGTTTCGTCGATAAACACGAGCCGTTCGGGATCAAGATCAAGCTGGCCGTCAAACCAGGCCTGCCGTGCCGCCCTCACCTCGTCGCGCTCTTGTTCTGACGCATGTGCCGTCTTTTTTTAACCGTGATGCCGCGCTTGGCGAAAAAGTGCCAGACCGTCGAGGGGGCCACGCGAACGCCGTGCTCTTGTGCCAGCCGATCGGCAATCTCGTAAAGGGCAATGTCCTTG
>JALURZ010000222.1:0-3968 GCA_027058735.1 Hyphomicrobiales bacterium
GCGGCGGCCTCCGGCGTCTGCCCGCTTAGCATCGCCTTCACCATCCGCTCGCGACCAAGCGGTGTTAAACGGGCATTCTTGTGAATGTTCATTCGGCTCCTCCAAAGAGTTCTGAAGTCCCGTAAATCCAGTCTCCTCGGTCAGGGCCGAATGGACAACCTATTGAAAGCCCACATCTAGCGCTTGCAGCATGTCGACTTCAAACCTATATAAACGCCAAACCGTGGCGACAATGCCACATCAATCCGGAGACCGGACGCCGCCAGTGGACTGGCGGTTTTGCGCGGGCGCTTTTCGACAAGGTCCGCGCCGGTCGGCCAAATGAGAAGGTATGACGACAATGTCAAAGGTTATCGGTATCGATCTGGGAACGACCAATTCCTGCGTCGCCGTGATGGACGGCTCAACGCCCAAAGTGATTGAGAATGCGGAAGGCGAGCGCACGACCCCGTCCATGGTGGCGTTCACCGAGGATGGCGAGCGGCTGGTTGGGCAGCCGGCCAAGCGCCAGGCGGTCACCAACCCGGAAAATACGTTTTATGCGATCAAGCGCCTTATCGGCAGGCGTTTCAACGATCCCAATGTGGCCAAGGACCAGAAGCTGGTTCCCTTCAAGATCACCAAGGCGAAAAATGGCGATGCCTGGGTCAAGGCCCATGGCAAGGAATATTCGCCCTCTCAGGTGTCGGCGTTCATCCTGCAGAAGATGAAGGAAACCGCTGAGGCCTTTCTCGGCTCCGAGGTGTCCCAAGCGGTCATCACGGTACCGGCCTATTTCAACGATGCCCAGCGCCAGGCGACCAAGGACGCCGGCAAGATCGCGGGCCTTGAGGTGCTGCGCATCATCAACGAGCCGACCGCGGCCGCGCTCGCCTATGGCCTCGACAAGAAGGATGGCAAGACGATCGCGGTCTACGATCTGGGCGGCGGCACGTTCGATGTGTCGGTGCTGGAAATCGGCGACGGCGTCTTCGAGGTCAAATCGACAAATGGCGATACGTTCCTCGGTGGCGAGGATTTCGACATGCGTCTGGTGGACTATCTGGCCGATGAGTTCAAGAAGGAATCCGGCATTGATCTGCGCAGCGACAAACTGGCGCTGCAGAGGCTCAAGGAAGGCGCCGAAAAGGCCAAGATCGAATTGTCCTCGGCCACCCAGACGGAAATCAATCTGCCGTTTATTACCGCTGACAAGTCGGGGCCAAAGCATCTGACCATGAAGATCACCCGCGCCAAGCTGGAAAGCATGGTCGCCGACCTGATCGAGCGGACCGTCAAGCCATGCAAGGACGCCCTCAAGGATGCGGGCCTGAAGGCCGGCGAGATCGACGAAGTGATCCTGGTGGGCGGCATGACCCGCATGCCCAAGGTGCAGGAGGTTGTGAAAAACTTCTTCGGGCGCGATCCCCACAAAGGGGTCAATCCCGACGAGGTCGTGGCGGTTGGCGCGGCGATCCAGGCCGGTGTCCTGCAGGGCGATGTGAAGGACGTGTTGCTGCTCGATGTGACGCCGCTCTCGCTCGGCATCGAGACGCTGGGTGGCGTGTTCACCCGCCTGATAGACCGCAACACGACGATCCCGACCAAGAAGTCGCAGATTTTCTCGACCGCCGAAGACAATCAAAGTGCGGTCACCATCCGCGTCTCCCAGGGCGAACGCGAAATGGCGGCGGACAACAAGCACCTTGGCCAGTTCGATCTGGTCGGTATTCCGCCCTCGCCGCGCGGCGTGCCCCAGATCGAGGTCACGTTTGACATCGACGCCAACGGCATCGTCAATGTGTCGGCTTCCGACAAGGCGACCGGCAAGGAACAGTCGATCCGCATCCAGGCGTCCGGCGGGCTGGACGAGGCCGAGATCGAGAAAATGGTCAAGGACGCGGAGGCCCACGCGGAGGAAGACAGGGCACGCCGCGAACTCGTCGATGCCAAGAATCAGGCCGAATCACTCATTCATTCCAGCGAAAAAACGCTTTCCGAACTTGGCGACAAGGTTGCGGAAGCCGACAAGGGCACGATGGACAGCGCCATGGCGGAGCTGAAGAGCGCCCTTGAGGGCGAGGATGCCGCCGCCATCAAGGCGAAGACCGAAGCCCTGGCGCAGGTCTCCATGAAGCTTGGCGAGGCATTGTACAAGGAACAGGCCGGCGCCTCCGGCGATGCGGCGGGCGGCGAGGAGAGTTCCGGCAAGGCTTCCGGCGAGGAAGACGTTGTCGATGCCGACTTTGAGGAAGTCGAAGATGAGGATGACAAGAAGTCGGCCTGATTGCTGGCCCGTCCGCTGACAGGAAATGACCGTGGGTTGGCACGATAGGATACAGATCGCGGTTGGCCCGGCATGTTGCCGGGCCGATTGCGTAATCCGGCCCGATGCAGACCGTGGGGGGCAATACCGGTGAAGCGCGATTTCTACGAAGTGCTGGGTGTATCGCGCGGAGTCGATGCGGCATCCCTCAAGGCTGCGTACCGCGCACTGGCGAAAGAGTATCATCCCGACCGCAACAACGGGGATGAGGATGCCGAACACCGGTTCAAGGAAATCAACGAGGCCTATGACGCGCTGAAGGACCCGCAGACGCGCGCGGCCTATGACCGCTTCGGCCACGCCGCCTTCGACGGCTCCATGGGTGGCGGTGCGGGGCAGGGCTTTGGCAGCGATTTCGCCAGCTCGATGTCCGATATTTTCGAGGAAATGTTCGGCGAGGTCATGGGCGGCGGGCGGCGCGAGCGCGGGCCGGGCCGGCAGCGCGGCGCGGATTTGCGCTATAATCTCGAAATCACGCTGGCCGACGCCTTTTCCGGCAAGACCGCCGAAATTCGCGTGCCCGCCAGTGTCGCCTGCGCCGCTTGCGAGGGATCGGGCGCAACGCCGGGGTCATCGCCGAATGTCTGCGGCACCTGCGGCGGCCGCGGCAAGGTGCACGCCTCTCAGGGGTTCTTCACGGTCGAGCGGACCTGCCCGGCCTGCCAGGGGCTGGGCCAGGTGATCGCCGATCCGTGCGGCGAGTGCGACGGAGCGGGGCGAACGACCACCCAGCGCACGCTGTCGGTCACGATACCGCCCGGTGTCGAGGACGGCACGCGTATCCGTCTGGCCGCCGAAGGCGAAGCCGGGCTTCGCGGCGGGCCGGCGGGCGATCTCTATATTTTTCTGTCGATTGCCAGCCACGAACTGTTCCAGCGCGATGGTGCCGACCTGTTTTGCAGCGTCCCGATCTCGATGACCACGGCGGCAATTGGCGGTGAAATCGAGGTGCCCACGGTCGAGGGCGGGCGCACCCGGGTGAAAATCCCGGAAGGCACGCAGACCGGCAAGCAGTTCCGCCTGCGCGGCAAGGGCATGCCCGTTCTGCGCTCAAGACAGACCGGCGATCTCTATGTCCAGGTGACCGTTGAGACGCCGGTCTCCCTGTCACGCAAGCAAAAACAGCTGTTGAGCGAGTTTGAAAAGGCCTCCAGCGCCAGGAATTCGCCCCAGTCGTCCGGGTTCTTCACGCGGGTCAAGGAGTTCTGGGACAGTCTCGCCGAATGACGCCCGTTGAGGAGATGACCGATGGCCAAGGGCTACTGGATTGCCCGGGTGGATGTGAGCGACCCGGATCAGTGCATGAAATACATGGCCGCCAATGGCGCGGTGCTGGAGAAATACAAGGGCCGGTTTCTGGTTCGCGCCGGAGCGTTTGAAGCCGTCGAGGGCAAGGCGCGCTCGCGCAATGTGGTCATTGAATTTCCATCCTTTCAGGACGCCAGGGCATGCTATCATTTGCGCGGAATGCCAGGCGTTGAAACGCTTGCGCGATTCTGCCGGCGAGGCGGATATCGTCATCATCGAAGGCCATGACCCGGCGTGAGCCGGACCACAGGGAACCCGTCCAAAATGATTGAACAGATCAAGCAGAAATTCCTGCCGGTCCTTGTCACCGCGTTTCTCGTTGGCGGTGTCGTTCTTGTATTTTCAAACTTCTCCG
>JALURZ010000222.1:3978-8551 GCA_027058735.1 Hyphomicrobiales bacterium
TCACGGGCAGAACGCAGCCGGCACGGAAAACGGGCCTTCGTTCATCGAGCAGATTTACCGCCCGGGCCACCACGGCGAGGCGGCGTTTCTTCAAGCCGCCAAGCTGGGGGTTCGGGCGCATCACTGGGGCTTTGGAAATATGCCGCCGATTGAGGGGGTGTCGCGCGAGGAAGTCCTCAAGATCATCCGCTATATCCGCGAACTCCAGCGGGCGAACCGGATCTTCTGATTTGCCGCAAAAAAACGGCCGGCGTTGCGCGCCGGCGGCCTTCGCGCCGGGCGGCGCCCGCGCCTGGCGCGAGTCTCGTTTGCCCCGAATCGCCCAAAATTTAGGCAATTTTTCGCATGTGGCTAAAATATGGGCGACGGCTGCGCCTCCGGAACTTCACCCCCCCATTATGGCTCTGTTTTTGGCAGTAAAATCAGATAGTTGATATTTTCCGCCAAACTGGCACAGCTCTTGTATTCCCTCCCCAATGATGACGTGACAGCGGCTCCGGCGGCTCCGCCGGGGCGGCGTGCGCGGGATTGATTTGGCGCAGGCCACCGGCCCGCCGAACGGGCGCAAGGAGGGAACAGATGAAAATGCTGATGGCGGTCATAAAGCCGCACAAACTCGATGCTGTTCAGGCCGCTCTTGCCGATATCGGCATCAGCGGCATGACGGTCAGCGAGGTCAAGGGGCATGGCCGCCAGAAGGGCCATACCGAGATTTACCGTGGCGCGGAATATCAGGTGAACTTCGTACCCAAGATCAAACTGGAGATCGTGTGCGCCGGCGGGATGGCGCGAAAGGCGATCGAGGCCATCAAGGCGGCCGCCCATACGGGCCAGATCGGGGATGGCAAGATTTTTGTTCTGGACGTCGCCGACGCCCTCAGAATCCGCACCGGCGAAACCGCCGCCGACGCGCTTTAGATCAACGGACAGGGACAAGACAATGATGATGAAAACATGCAAATTGCGCGCCCGTTTTCGGCCGGGCGCATTGATCGGCGCGGCCGGTGTCCTGCTTGCGCTCGCCGCGTTCGATCCCGCGGCGGCTCAGCAGGACGCCGGACCGAGCGCTGGCGATACCGCCTGGATGCTGATGGCGACCGCGCTGGTCCTGATGATGACCATTCCGGGCCTCGCGCTGTTTTACGGCGGCATGGTGCGCAAGAAGAACGTGCTGGCGACCGTCATGCAGAGCTTCGCGGTGGCCTGTCTGATGACGGTCTTGTGGATGATTGCCGGCTACTCACTGGCCTTCAGCGATGGCGGCGATCTGAACGCCTATGTGGGCGGCCTTTCCAAGATGTTTCTTGCCGGTATCGAAAAGGACACGCTCCAGGGCACGATCCCCGAAAGCGTCTTCATGACGTTTCAGATGACATTCGCCATTATCACGCCGGCGCTGATCTGCGGCGCGTTCGCCGACCGGATGAAGTTTTCCGCGATGCTGGTGTTCCTGGGTGTGTGGATGCTGGTGGTTTACGCGCCGATCACCCATTGGGTGTGGGGCGGCGGCTTTCTGGCCGATGAAGGGGTGCTCGATTTCGCCGGCGGCACGGTCGTTCATATCAATTCCGGGGTGGCCGGGCTGGTCGCGGCCATCGTGATCGGCAGGCGCAACGGCTACGGGTCGGAAAACATGGCGCCGCACAATCTGGTTTTGAGCGTGATCGGCGCCTCGCTGCTGTGGGTCGGCTGGTTCGGCTTCAATGCCGGCTCTGCTCTCGCCGCCGACGGCGCTGCCGGCATGGCCATGGCGGTCACCCAGATTGCCGCCGCCTCGGCCGCGCTTTCCTGGATGGTCGCTGAATGGATCCTGCGCAAGAAGCCCAGCGTGCTTGGCATCGTGTCCGGCGCGGTTGCGGGGCTTGTCGCCATCACGCCCGCATCCGGCTTCGTCGCGCCCGCGGGCGCCTTGTGGATCGGCATCGCGGCGGGTGCCATCTGCTTCTGGACGGCGGCGGTGCTGAAACAGAAACTGGGCTATGACGATTCGCTCGATGCCTTCGGCATTCACGGCATCGGCGGCATAGTCGGGGCGGTGCTGACCGGCGTCTTCGCGGTCAAGGCCATCGGCGGCACGCCGGGCCTGCTGGAAGGCAATGCAGGCCAGGTCTGGACCCAGATTGTCGGCATCGGCGCGACCATCGCCTGGTGCGCTGTCGCCACCTTCGTCATTCTCAAGGTTGTTGATCTGGTGATCGGCCTGCGGGTGGACAAGGATGTCGAAATCGAAGGTCTTGACATCAACCTGCACGGGGAAACCGTGCATTAGCGAACGACAACAAGGGCGGGAGGCCGGACATGCCTCCCGCCATTACTTTGCGCGCAGCGGCCCGGCCGGCGCGAACGCATCGCGCCGCAGCGCGCCGAAGCGCAGGCCCAGGGTGATCGCGCGCATGGCCACGAACACGATGAGTGCGGCCCACAGGCCGTGATTTGCATAGACAGGCGCCAGCACCCACCAGGCGGCAAGATAGGCCGCGAGGCTGACAATCATCATGTTACGCATGTCGGCCGTGCGGGTCGCGCCAATGAAGATGCCGTCAAGCTGGGTGGCGCCAGCCACGGTTACCGACGCCAGGGCCGCCCAGAACAGATAGATCCGGGCGGTCTCGCGCACCGGCGGGCTGACGCTCATCAGATCGATGAAATATCCGCCCAGGGTCAAAATGACGACGCCGATGGCAAGGCCGGTCCCCACGGCCCATTGGGTGGTCTTGCGCGTGGCCTGATCGAACGCATCGCGCCGCTGTGCGCCGACCGCCTGACCCACCAGGGTCTCGGCCGCGAAGGCGAACCCGTCGAGGGCATAGGCGACCAGCGCGAACAGGTGCAACAGCACTTCGTTGGCCGCCAGCAGCACATCGCCCTGGGCCGCTCCTTGCGCGGTGAAAAACGAAAACGCGAAAATCAGGCACAAGGTGCGGATCATGATGTCCAGATTGACGCTGAGCGTTCGGCGCAACTGGTCAAGACGGGTGATCTTGGACAAGCTCCACTGCCCGCCAATGCGCCGCAGCTCGCGCGCCATCAGCCACAGCCCGACCCCGGCGGCGAACAGTTCCGCGATCACCGTGCCCAGCGCCACACCGTCCGCCGTCATGTCCAGCCCCAGGACAAAAAACGCATCCAGCGCGATATTGGTGACATTGAGCACCAGTTGCAGAACGAGCGCGGTGGGGGCCCGCCCCAGACCGATAAACCAGCCCAGCAGCGCATAATTCACCAATGCGGCAGGGGCGCTCCAGATGCGGATGGCATAGTAGATTTTCGCCTCCGTCTCGACGGCGCTGCTGCCTTGGACCAGACCGAAGGCCGCCGCCGCTATGATCTGCTGGGCGAGAATGAGGAGGGCGCCCGCGACAACCGCGATCAGCAGCGCGCGGCCAAGGGTTGCGCGGATTTCGGCTGCGTCGCCGGCACCGAGCGCCTGGGCCGTCAGCCCGGTTGTGCCCATGCGCAGGAAGCCGAAGCTCCAGAACAAAAAGGAGAAAATCAGGCCGCCCACCGCAACCGCGCCGATATAGTGGGGCGAGGCCAACTGGCCGACAACGGCGGTGTCCACAACCCCGATCAGGGGGGTCGATACATTGGACAGCATGATCGGCACCGCGATGGCCAGCACGCCCTTGTGGGTGACGCGCCCGGCTGTTGTCGAAATGGAATCTGGCACGGGCGTTCAGAACTCTTGGAGGATCGCGACTTGAGGCCTGAGCCATAGCGCGGCGCGGCCGGCCGGCGCGCAATCAAGAAGACAAAATGTCCGCCTAGTGATCCTTCACAGGGGGCTGATCGGAACGCGGCGCTTTCCTTGTGCCCGTTCGCCCGATACTGTGCCACAGCCGCGCGAACAGCCAGACGGGAAACACGATGACCGCGCCCAGGACAAAGTAGCGGATCACCCATTCGATCGCATCGAAGCCCAATTCGTAGATCCGCGTAAACAGGCGCTGCAGGGACTGGATGATATCAAACGGATCGAGCCCGAGGGTCGACAGGATCACCCCGACGATGACGGAAATAACCGTCAGGCGCACGAGAACCGCGCCGGGGGTGCCGCCGAAAAATTCCCGCATTGCGTTTCCTGTCTTTCCCATGTTCGCTCCTCGCCTCGATTGGCGCGCGGCGTTGATCTTCGGGTTACACATAATGGCAATGATGCGAAACTTCCAGAGCGCATTGTTTTCATCGATGAATCCGCACGACACTCGCGGTGTCGGGTTTTGCGGATTTCACGGGCAATGAGCACAGGGGCGTTTGAGAGGCCGGCGCGCGCGCGCGCACTTCCCGCGCCGTTTGCCGGCTGGTTCGCCGCGCGCGGCTGGACGCCGCGCGACCATCAACTGGCACTGCTTGACAGCGCGCGCGGGGGGCGCCCGGTGCTGCTGATCGCCCCCACCGGCGGCGGCAAGACCCTGGCCGGTTTTCTGCCCAGCCTGATTGATCTGGCGCAACGAAAATCGCCCCTGCGCGGAAAAGCCTCGCTCCACACGCTCTATATTTCGCCGCTGAAGGCGCTCGCGGTCGATGTGGCGCGCAATCTGATCGATCCGGTCGGCGAGATGGCGCTCGATAT
>JALURZ010000223.1 GCA_027058735.1 Hyphomicrobiales bacterium
GCCCCATCGCCCGCCCGCAGGCGGCGCGACAGATCGGGCAGCAGCACGATGCCGATGGCAATGCCGATGACGCCGAGCGGCAATTGATAGACACGATCGGCATAATAGAGATAGGACACGGCACCGGCGGCCAGCGAGGCGATGATGGTGCCGATCAGCAGGTTGATCTGGGTGATGCCGCCGGCAATGACGCCGGGAATGGCGAGCCGCACGAACCGGCGCACATCGTCGTCAATACGCGCTCCGCGCAGGCGCAAGGCGAAACCGGCCCCGCGGCTTGCCCACCAGAGCATGGCGAACTGGAGAAGCCCGGCCGCCGAGACCCCCCAGACCAGAACCGTGGCGGTCAGCGCGGCATCGTCCCACCCGGCGGCTCTGGCCGTCAAAAGCACGCCGATCAGCACGATATTGAGGATGATCGGCGCGCCGGCGGCCGCCGCGAAGCGCCCGGTCGAATTGAGCACGCCGCTCAGCAGCGCGACCAGCGACATGAACAGGAGATAGGGAAACGCGATCCGGGTCAAAACGACCGCAAGATCGAACTTTTCCGGGTTCTCGTGGAATCCCGGCGCGATCACATACATCAGCACCGGCATGGCCAGTTCGGCGGCCGCGGTGAAAACCAGCAGCGTCACCAGCAGGAGGGTGAAGATATTTTCCGCAAAGCCGTGCGCGGCATCGCGGCCATCGCCCTCGAGCCGCTTGGCGAACAGCGGAACGAAGGCGGCGTTGAACGCCCCTTCCGCGAACAGCCGGCGGAACAGGTTGGGAAACCGGAACGCCACGACAAACGCGTCGGCCACCAGCCCGGTGCCCAGCAGGGAGGCGAGCAGCATGTCGCGGAAAAATCCGAGCACGCGGCTGGCCATGGTCATGGCGCTCACGACGGCGGATGATTTCAGCAGGTTCATCGGGCTCAGGCAACCGCGCTCGATGCGCCCGCCGCCTCCGGCCGGCACAGGGCGGGCCGGGTGAGCACCGCGGTGAGCTTGCGGATGATATTGGCCTGCCTGGCGATATTCGTGAGCTTCTGGCCCGTCAGGTCGGTGACGTAAAACACATCGACCGCGCGCTCGCCAAAGGTGGCGACCCGGGCTGAGGAAATATTGAGATTGAGCCGGTGCAGCATGCTGGTCAGTTCATAGAGCAGCCCCAGGCGGTCCAGCCCGCTCACTTCGATCACCGTAAAGACATTGGACAGATCGTTGTCGATCAGCACTTCGGGCTCGACATCGAACGCCTGGAAGCGGTCGGACGGTTTGCGGCGCTGCGCCAGCGCTTCGGGCACCTTGAGCCTGCCCTTCAGGCCGGACTCGATATTGGCGATCACGCGCCTGGCACGGCGGCGTTCATCGCGCGCCTGCTCAAACTCGCGGTGAACGAGCACCGTATCGAGGGCCATGCCGTCGCTGGTGGTGAATATCTGCGCATCGGCGATGTTCGCGCCCGCCAGCGCGCAGGCCCCGGTGACGATGGCCAGCAACCGGGGATGGTCCGGCGCGAAGATCGTCAGTTCGGTCACCTCGGTGAAGCTGTCGGACTCGATGGCGCTGGCGAATGGCACGCCGTCGCGCTGCGCGGCTGCGATCAGTCGCGCATGGGCGATCTGGCGGTCAAGCGAGACATTCAGCCAGTAGGGCGGATAGTGCCGCTCCAGATAGGCGCTGAGGGCCGCGCCGTCCAACTCGCTCTGGCTGTCGGCGAATTTGCGTTTTGCCGCCGCCACCCGTTCGTTTCTGGCCACAGCGGTATGGCCGCCCGCCAGCACCGGCTCGGTTTCATGATAGAGCGTGCGCAGCAATTCGCCCTTCCAGCCGTTCCAGACACCGGGGCCCACCGCCTTGATATCGGCGACGGTCAGGATCAGCAGCAGTTTCAGGCGCTCGGGACTCTGCACGATGGCGGCGAAATCCAGAATGGTCTTGAAGTCGTGGAGATCGCGCATCTGCGCGAAATCGCTCATCACCAGATGGTGTTCCACCAGCCAGGCGGTGACATCGGTTTCGGCGGCGGACAACCCGAGCCGGGGCCCGAGACGCCGGGCGATCGCCGCGCCGGCCTTTGCATGGCTCTCCGGGCGGCCCTTGGCGATATCGTGCAGAAACAGCGCCACATAGAGCGCGCGCCGGTGTTTTATCTTGTGAATGATGTCATGGGCAAGCGGATGCTCGCCGGCCAGGGCGCCGCGGTCGATTTCGGCCAGGACGCCGATTGCGCGCAGCAGATGCTCATCGACGGTGTAGTGGTGGTACATGTTGAACTGCATCATGGCGACGATCTTGCCGAAATCGCGCACGAAGCGGCCCAATACGCCGGCTTCGTTCATCTTGCGCAGGATCGATTCGGGATCGTTCGGCGAGGTCAGAATTTCCAGAAACATGGCGTTGGCGCCGGGGTCGCGGCGCAGCGTATCGTCGATCAGGCGCAAGGAGCGGGTCGCCAGCTTCAGGGCGGTGGGGTGAAACGGCTGCTTGTGCTTGGCGGCCAGATGGAACAGCCGAATGAGATTGACCGGATCGCGCACGAAAGCCTGATCGTCGGCAACGGTGATGCGCCCGGCGTCGATCATGAAATCGGCGGTTTCGCGAAATCCGGCGCGCCGCGAGCGCTTCAGCCTGTTCAGGACATTGCCGAAGATCGGCAGCGGTTTGACGGACTGGGCCTCGAGCACCGCGCAGAAAATCCGGGTCAGGTCGCCCACATCCTTGGCGATCAGGAAATAATGGCGCATGAACCGTTCCACATGGCGGGTGCGTTCGCGGTTGACATAGCCCAGCCGCGCGGCGATTTCAGCCTGGTGGTCGAAGGTCAGCCGCTCCTCGGCCCGTCCGGTCAGGAAATGCAGGTGGCACCGCACCGCCCACTGGAAATCCTCGCATTTGAGAAAACGCCGGTATTCCTGCCGCGTAAACAACCCGGCGCGCACCAGATCGGCGGGCGAACGGGCGCGATGCAGATATTTGCCGATCCAGAACAGGGTGTGCAGGTCGCGCTGCCCGCCCTTGCCGTTCTTGACATTGGGCTCCACCAGATAGCGCGACTGCCCGGCCTGGGCGTGGCGCACATCGCGTTCGGCCAGCTTGGCTTCGATGAACCTGCCCGCGGACAGGCTCATGATCTCCTTTTCGAAGCGCCGGATCAGTTCGTCGAACAGGTCCTCATCGCCCCAGATGTAGCGTGCTTCAAGGGTTGCGGTGCGGATGGTGAAGTCCGATTTCGAAAGCCGGATACACTGTTCCACGCTGCGGGTGGCGTGGCCGACCCTGAAGCCCAGATCCCACAGCATGTAGAGCAGATACTCAACGACGCTCTCGCCCCAGGCGGTCTGTTTGTAGGGAAGCACGAACAGCAGGTCGATATCGGAGCCCGGCGCCAGGGTGCCGCGGCCATAGCCCCCCACCGCCACTGCCGCGAGGCGTTCGGCCGATGAGGGATTGGTGGCGCGGTAAACATGGGTGACGGTGAAATCGAACAGGGCGCGGATCAACTCATCCTGCAGATAGGAAATGTTGCGCGCGCATACCGTTCCCTTGCCGCTTTCCTCGAGCCGGCGGCTCGCTTCCGCGCGGCCATCGGCGACAACCCCCTTGAGGCGTTCCAATATGGCCTCGCGCAGCGCGGTTTCATTGCCGGCCAACCGGTTGTAGATGCCGGTGAGTTCGGTTCTCAGGCGCCGTGAATCGATCAGGCGCTCGGGGTTCGATATCTTGGCGGCCATACCGGTTCGCAGTTCAGTTTCGTTTCGCTTAAGAGCATACGGGCAATCTCTTATAGCATCATGACGGGCGATGATCCCATGGCGGGCGGCCTAAGCCCGTTCGTCCCGCAGCAGGGCCTTGAGGCGATACAGCGCATCGAGCGCCTGGCGCGGCGTCAGTTCATCGGGATTGATGTCGCCAACAGCCTCTTCGAGGGGGGAGGGCCGCGCATCGCGCGGCGCTTGCGCGCTTGAGTTCAGATTAAACAGCGGCAGGTCGTCGACCAGAGCGCCGGCGGGTCCATGGCGGTCGGATTTTTCCAGTTCATCGAGCACCCGCGCGGCGCGCGCGGTGACCGAGGCGGGCAGGCCGGCAAGCCTGGCCACCTGAACCCCGTAGGAGCGATCGGCGGTGCCGGAGGCGACCTCGTGCAAGAACACCACATCGCCGCGCCATTCGCGCACCTTCATCGTGGCGTTGTGAAGACCATCGAGTTTGGCGGCGAGCGCTGTGAGTTCGTGAAAATGGGTGGCGAAAATCACCCGCGAGCGGTTGACCTCGTGCAGATGCTCCACGCAGGCCCAGGCGATCGACAGCCCGTCGAAAGTCGCCGTTCCGCGGCCGATTTCATCGAGAATGACCAGCGAACGCTCGCCCGCCTGATTGAGGATGGCGGCGGTCTCGATCATCTCGACCATGAACGTGGAGCGCCCGCGCGCGAGATCGTCGGACGCGCCGACCCGGCTGAAAATCCGGTCCACCACCCCGACATGCGCCCGGGCCGCCGGCACGAACGAGCCGGTCTGGGCGAGCAGCGCGATCAGCGCGTTTTGCCGCAGGAACGTCGATTTTCCCGCCATGTTCGGCCCCGTCAGCAGCCACAGACGCCGGTTCGCTCCGCCGTCGGCAGGCTCGGCGGACAGCGAGCAGTCATTGGCGATAAACGTGTTGTCGCCGGTCTTTTCCAGCATCTGCTCGACCACCGGGTGGCGCCCGTCCGTGATTTCGAAGGCGAGACTGTCATCGACGCGCGGGCGGCAATAGCGCCGGGCCCGGGCCAGGGTGGCAAAGCCCGCGGCGACGTCGAGGGCGGCGATGGCGCGCGCCATCTCCAGCAACATCGCGCTGTGGGCCAGCGCTTCGCGCACCAGTGCCTCGAAAATGTCCAGTTCGATGGCCTGGGCGCGATCGGCGGCGGCGGCCTGTCTGGTTTCCAGCTCCCCCAGATCGGTAGTCGTGAAGCGCACCGCATTGGCGAGGGTCTGGCGATGGATGAAGGTGTCGTTGAGCGGCGGCGACATCAACGGGCCGGCATTCTGCGCGGTGACCTCGACAAAATAGCCAAGCACCCGGTTGAACCTGATCTTGAGCGACTTGATGCCGGTTTGCGCGGCATAGTCGCTTTGCAGGCCCGCGATCACGGCACGGCTTTCGTCGCGCAACCGGCGGTGTTCGTCGAGCGCGCGGTCGTAGCCGGGGCGGATCAGGCCGCCATCGCGCGCCAGCGCGGGCAGGGTTTCATCGAGCGCGTCCGACAGGTGGTCGAACAGCCCGTTGTCGGGCGCGCTCAACGCCTGCGCGCCCGCCGCCAGGATCTCGGGAAGCGGCGCGCTCCGTCCTGCTTTTTCGATCGCGCCGGCCATCTTGCGGGCCAGCCCCAGGCCGTCGCGCACGGCCCCCAGGTCGCCCGGCGAGCCGCGCCCCAGCGTCAGCCGTGACAAGGCGCGGTCCAGGTCCGGCATTGTCTTGAGATGATCGCGCAGGCCCTGGCGCAATGCCTCCTGGTCGAGACAGAAGCCAACCGCGTCGAGACGCGCATTTATGGGGTCCGGCGCGGTTAGGGGGGCTGAAATCCGGCGCAGCAATTCGCGCGCGCCCAGCGCGCTGACGGTGCGGTCCACCGCCCAAAGAACCGTGCCCTTTCGCTCCCCGGCCAGAGTGCGGGAAATTTCCAGGCTGGAGCGGGTGGCGGCATCGATGGAGACATAATCGCCGGCCACCTGACGCACGGGCGGACGCAGTGCCGGCAGGGCGCCGACCTGGGTAAGCTCGATATAGTCGATCAGCGCGCCGCAGGCCCCCAGTTCGCCGCGCGTGAAATCGCCGAACCCGTCCAGCGCCTGAACCCCGAGCGCCTTCTTGAGCCGCCGTTCCCCGTGGCGGGCGTCGAACTTGCCGGGAGCAAGGGCCAGCAGCCGCTTTTCAAAGGCCCGCCACAGGGGTTTGAGGCCCGCATCGCCGGCCAGCGTTTCGGAAACCATCAGTTCGGCGGGTGCGATGCGGGCAAGCTCGGCCTCCAGAGACGCGTGATCGCAGATCCGGGTGGCGAATTCCCCGGTCGAGATATCGACCCAGGCCAGCGCGAGCTGTTCTGCGCCCGAAGACCGGTCCCGGGCGACGGCGGCCAGATAATTGCCGGCGCTGCGCTCAAGCAGATTGTCCTCGGTGAGGGTTCCCGGCGTCACGAGGCGCGCAACGCAGCGGTTGACAACGGCCTTGGCGCCGCGTTTGCGCGCCTGTGCCGGGTCCTCGGTCTGCTCGCACACCGCGACCCGGAATCCGGCGCTGATCAGCTTGTGCAGATATTCGTCCGCCGCATGAAACGGCACCCCGCACATGGGAATGTCCTCGCCCAGATGCTTGCCGCGTTTTGTCAAGGTGATGCCAAGCGCGTCCGCGGCGGTGACCGCGTCGTCGAAAAACAGTTCGTAGAAGTCGCCCATCCGGTAGAACAGGAGATAGTCCTCATGCGCCGCCTTGATCTCGAGATACTGGGCCATCATCGGGGTCGGTGCGTGGTCGGAAAGACGCTGCGGCTGTGCCATGGAGGATTACCCGTTGACCTGTCATGCGCCGCCTGCCTCGGTGGGGTGAACGAAGCAGTCCGGGCTGTCCGATACCGGCTTCCGGCCGGAGCGCGAACACCTGTTCCCGGCCCGGCTTTACCATGATCGATACTTCCGCGCGCCGCCCTGCAACGATTGCTTGCGGCCCGGCACGATTGACCTATTATATCATTATGCGCCGGATTTGTTTTGCCGGCGGCTCTTGATTATTCAATATCCACATTTTTGCGGGTACTATGGTTCATGGCGCCTGATTCCCCCTCAAACCGGCGGCGGTCGCAGATCACGGATCAGGAAGCCTTGGCCTTTCATCAGCGCGTCAAGCCTGGAAAGCTGGAAATAACGCCGACCAAGCCCATGGCGACCCAGCGCGATCTGTCGCTGGCCTATTCGCCGGGCGTCGCGGCGCCGGTTCGCGCCATCGCCGATGAGCCCGGCAGCGCCTATGACTACACCGCAAAAGGAAACATGGTCGGCGTCATCACCAACGGCACCGCCATTCTCGGACTGGGCAATCTGGGGGCGCTCGCCTCCAAGCCGGTGATGGAGGGCAAGGCGGTGCTGTTCAAGCGGTTCGCCGATATCGATTCCATCGACCTTGAGATCGAGACCGAAGACGCCGACGAGTTCATCAATTGCGTGCGCTATCTGGCCCCCGCCTTTGGCGGCATCAATCTGGAGGACATCAAGGCGCCGGACTGCTTTGTCATCGAGCAGCGGTTGCGCGAGATCATGGACATTCCGGTGTTTCATGACGACCAGCACGGCACGGCGATCATTTCGTGCGCCGGCATTCTCAACGCGCTGGACCTCACCGGCCGCTCGATCGAGGATGTGACGTTTGTGTGCAACGGGGCGGGGGCCGCCGGCATTGCCTGCCTGGAACTGCTCAAGGCCATGGGGATGAGATCGGAGAACGCCATCTTGTGCGATTCCAAGGGGCCGATCTACAAGGGCCGCAAGGACGGCATCAATCAGTGGAAATCGGCACATGCCTCCGACACCAAGGCCCGCACCCTGGCCGATGCGGTCGCCGGCGCCGACATTTTCTTCGGGCTTTCGGTCAAGGGCGCGCTGACCGCGGACATGGTCAGGTCGATGGCCAAGTCGCCGATCATTTTCGCGATGGCCAATCCGGACCCCGAAATCACGCCCGAAGAGGTGGCCGAGGTGCGCGACGATGCCATCATGGCGACCGGGCGTTCGGATTATCCCAACCAGGTCAACAACGTCTTGGGGTTTCCCTATATATTCCGCGGCGCGCTCGATGTGCGCGCGCGCACCATCAACGATGCCATGAAAATCGCCGCCGCGCAGGCGCTGGCCGCACTCGCGCGCGAGGATGTTCCCGACGAGGTCGCCGCCGCCTATCACGGCGAGCGGCCGCGCTATGGGCGTGACTATATCATCCCGGTGCCGTTCGATCCCAGGCTGATCGGGCGCATTGCGCCGGCGGTGGCAAAAGCCGCCATGGATTCGGGCGTGGCGCGCAAGCCCATCGTCGATATGGACAGCTATGCCAGCGAACTCAACGCCCGCCTCGATCCGGTCGCCGGCTCGTTGCAGAGCATTTTCGCCCATGTGCGGCGCAATCCCAAGCGCGTGGTGTTCGCGGAAGGCGAGGAAGAGCAGGTCGTTCGCGCGGCCAACAGTTTCGCCAATGACGGGCTGGGAACGGCCATGCTGGTGGGGCGCAAGGCGCAGGTGGAGGAAGTGGTGCGGGTCAACGGGCTGGAATTCAACGACAAGATCGTGTTGCACAACGCCCGGCTTTCGGAACGCAACAGGGATTATGCGGAATTTCTGTACGGCCGCCTCCAGCGCAACGGCTATCTGTTTCGCGATTGCCAGCGGTTCGTCAACAATGACCGCAATATTTTCGCCGCCTGCATGGTGGCGCTCGGCGATGCGGACGCCATGGTCACCGGGGTCACGCGCAATTATTCCGTGGCACTTGAGGATATCAAGCGGGTGATCGACCCGAAACCGGGCCAGCGCATGATCGGCGTGTCCATGCTGATCCGCCCCGGGCGCACGATTTTCGTCGCCGATACCGCCGTCCACGACATGCCCTCATCGGTGGAGCTTGCCGACATCGCCGAGGGGGCCGCGGGCGTCGCGCGCCGGTTCGGTTTCGAACCCCGCGTCGCCATGCTCGCCTATTCGACCTTCGGCCATCCCGAGGGGGAACGCTCGTTCAGGGTGCGCGAGGCGGTGGAGATTCTCGATGGCCGGGGGGTCGATTTCGAATATGACGGCGAAATGGGCGCCGACGTCGCGCTCAATATGGACGCCATGTCGGCCTATCCGTTCTGCCGGTTGAGCGGCCCGGCCAACGTGCTGGTCATGCCGGCGTTCCATTCCGCCAGCATCGCCACCAAAATGCTGCAGGAGCTCGGCGGCAATGTAACGGCCATCGGCCCGCTGCTGGTGGGGCTGGAGAAATCAGCCCAGGTCGCGAGCCTGGGGGCCACGGCGTCCGACCTCGTCAACATGGCGGCGATCGCGGCCTTCGACCTGACGGTGTGACGCTCTAGATGTGGGCTTTCAATAGGTTGTTCATCGCCTTGGCCAGGGCGATGTCCTTTTGCGTCAGGCCGCCCGCGTCATGGGTGGCCAGGGTCACGTCGACCCGGTTGTAGACGTTGAACCATTCGGGATGATGATCCATTTTTTCGGCCACCAGGGCGGCCCGGCACATCCAGCCGAAGGCTTCGGAGAAATTCCTGAAGCCGAAGGATTTGGCGATCGCATCGCGGCCGGAAACCTCGCGCCAGCCATCCAGGCCGTCAATCGCCTCGCGACGCTCATCGCCGCTCAGTTTGTCCGCCATCTTTGATCTCCGGTTTGGGGCGTGGAGCCAGACTATAGCGCGCTTCGGGCACATAGGGCCCGCCGCCGCGCGAGGGCCTGGCCGAATAGAGCACGAAATCCTCGATCCGGAACGACGCGCTTCTGTAGAGGCCGTGCAGCGCGGCGAAGGTCTGGGCATCGCCGAGATTTACCCCCTTGAGCCGGGCAAGGGTGACGTGGGGGGTGTATTTTCGCCGCGCCGGCTCCAGCCCGGCCGCCACGCAGACCTGCTCGATGCGTTGCTGCAGGGCGGTGAGGGCCGCGCAGGCTTCGACGCCGGCCCATACCGCGCGGGGACGGCGCGCGCCAAAGACGCCAATGCCTGACAATCTGATTTCGAACGGCGTGCCCCGGACCGCGGCCAGGGCGACCGTCAGGTCACGCGCCAGCGCATCGTCGATGTCGCCGATGAACCGCAGCGTGATGTGAAAATTCTCCGGCCCGATCCAGCGCGCACCGGGCACCCCGCCCCGCAGGGCTTCGAGGTCCCGGGCTATATCGCCGGGAACGGCGAGACCGGTGAACAGACGGGGCATGGCTTAGGTCATGACCTAGGGACAGGGGTTGGAATGGACAAGGTGAATGGCGTTGATCTGCTCCAGCAGGTCATCGCTCATGTCGAGTTTCGTGCTGGCCATGACGTTCTTCAACTGGTCCATGGTTGTCGCGCCGAAAATGTTGGACGTCACGAACGGGCGGGTGGTCACGAACTGGATGGCCATTTGCCCCGGATCGAGGCCGCGTTCGCGGGCGAGCGCCACATATTTCTCGATGGCCGCCGCGGCGCCGGGCGTCTCGTAGCGCCGGAGACGGCCTTCGAACACGGCTTTGCGCGATCCCGCGGGCAACGCGCCATGCATATATTTGCCGGTGAGAAAACCCTGGCCCAGGGGCGAATAGGCCAGCAGGCTCACCTGTTCGCGCGCGGTGATCTCCGACAGGCCGATTTCATAGCTGCGGTTGAGCAGATTGTAGGCGTTCTGAATGCTGTGGACACGCGGCAGGCCGCCGGTCCGCGCCAGATGCAGGCAGGTCATGACCCCCCAGGGGGTTTCGTTGGAAAGGCCGATATGGCGCACCTTGCCCTGTTTCACCAGATCTCCGAGCGCACCGAGGGTTTCCTCAAACGAAATGGCGTCGCCCTCATGGGGTTCATATTCGAGCCCGCCGAACAGCCGCATCGGGCGGTCCGGCCAGTGCAACTGATAGAGATCGACATAATCGGTCCGCAGCCGCCGCAGGCTACCCTCGATGGCCTCGAATATCTGGTCGCGGCTCAACCGGCATTTTGATCCGTCCTTGCGCTGCCAGTCCATGACGGAACGTCCCGTCACCTTGGTCGCCAGGATGATCTTGTCGCGGCATTTTCGCGCCGCCAACCAGGTGCCGATGATTTCCTCCGTGCGTCCGTATGTCGCGGCGCGTGGCGCGATGGGGTAGAGTTCGGCGGTATCGAAAAAATTGATACCCTCGCCAAAAGCATAATCCATCTGCGCATGGCCTTCGGCTTCGCTGTTCTGCTCACCCCACGTCATGGTGCCCAGACACAGCGCCGACACTTTCAGGCCCGTTCTGCCCAGTTCTCGCAGTTCCATGGAGCTGATACCCACAGTTACGTTTGCGGCTGGGGCCGAGGGGCCTGCCGGTCTCAGTTTCCGCTCTGTCTATGGCGCGGTTCGCCGATCCGCTCAAGGAGGGTTTCCACGGAGGAGAAAATGCGCCTCACGATAACCTCCACACCGGCGCCGTTGGGGTGGATCCCGTCTGTTTGCAGCAGTTTCGGCCGGGCGGCGACACCGTCGAGAAAAAACGGATAGAACACGACGTCGTGTTTCTTCGCCAGATCGTCGAACACCGCCTCGAAGGAGGCGACATAGTCGCGGCCAAGATTGGGGGGCGCGCGCATGCCGGCGAACAGCACCGGGATATTCCGCCGGCTCAAACGGGTGAGAATGCCGTCGAGCGCCTTGCGGGTCACCGCCGGATCGATGGCGCGCAGGGCGTCGTTGGCGCCGAGTTCGAGGATCAGTCCGTCCGGTTTCCCGTTGAGCGCCCAGTCGAGACGCTGCAGGCCGTCGGAAGCGGTGTCGCCGGAAACCCCGGCATTGCGCACCTCCACATCGTATCCCTTCGCCCGCAGGGCGCGCTGCAGCTTTTCGGGAAAGGCGTCGGGCCCATCGAGGCCGTAGCCCGCGGTCAGGCTGTCGCCCAGGGCAACGAGGCGCACGGTCTTGGCAAGCGCTGCCGTGCCCAACGGTGCGGTGAACAGCAAAAGGGCGGCGATCAGACAGGCGAAGAATCGGCCGGCAATGGGGCCCGTCCCGCGCTGGATATTCCCGCCAATCGCGTTATATGCGTATGATGCCGTCCGCGGCCTGACCTCACGCCCCCAACCCCGGTGACCGATTTGACCTGTGCACTCATTCATCTTGAAGACATTCATCTTTCGCTCTCCAGCGGGGCCGGGAGGGTCGATATCCTGCGCGGCATCTCGCTTGAGGTGAGCGCCGGGGAAACGGTCGGCCTGGTTGGGCCCAGCGGATCGGGCAAGTCCACGCTGCTGATGATCATGGCCGGTCTCGAAGCACCGTCAAGGGGCATTGTCCAAGTCGCGGGTCACACGCTCGGCGATCTCGGCGAGGACCGGCTGGCGGCGTTCCGCCGTGACCATGTAGGGATTGTGTTTCAGTCTTTCCACCTCATCCCCACCATGACGGCGGAAGAAAACGTTGCCCTCCCCCTGGAACTCAAGGGCGAGCGCAAGGCGTTCGAAAAATCCCGTGAGGCGCTGGCCCGGGTCGGCCTCGAGGCGCGCCTCAGCCATTATCCCGGCCAGCTTTCGGGCGGTGAACAGCAGCGCGTCGCCCTTGCCCGCGCCCTGGTCACCGGCGCGCGCCTGCTGCTGGCGGACGAGCCCACCGGCAATCTGGACCGCGCCACCGGGGAAGAGATCATCGAACTGATGTTCGAAGTGCAAGAGCGCGACGGAATCACGTTTGTGCTGATTACCCATGATCCGGCGCTGGCGGCGCGGTGCGGGCGTGTCGTGCATCTGCTCGACGGCCGGATTTCGGCGCAGGAAAAGCCCGCACCGGAAACCAGACGTCCCGCCCGCCGCCTGGTGACGACATGAGCGCGGCCATCGGGCATCTGGCGACCGCCTGGCGCATTGCGCTGCGCGAATTGCGCGGTGGCGCCGCGGGGTTTCGCATTTTTCTCGTTTGCCTGTCGCTCGGCGTCGGCGCCATCGCGGCCGTGGGGTCGTTTTCCCAAAGCGTCATCTCCGGGCTGATCGACAATGGTCAGGCGCTGCTCGGCGGCGATCTGGAACTGCATCAACACGGCTATCCCATCAGCGCGCAGGCCAGGCGGTTCCTGACCCGCCGGGGCGAACTGAGCGAAATCGCCACCATGCGCACCATGGCGCGGGCCGGCAGCGGCGACACCGTCCGGCGCCTGGTCGAAATCAAGGCAATCGACGATCTCTATCCGCTCTATGGCGCGTTGACTTTCGAGCCGGGCACGGATCTTCGCGCAGCCCTGGCGCAGCGCCGGGGCCGCCATGGCGCTTTGGTCGAAAAGGCCCTGCTGGAAAGCCGGGGCCTGAGCATCGGCGACCCGGTCCAGATCGGCGACATCACGCTTGAGGTCAGGGGCGTCATCGGGATCGAGCCGGACCGCTCGGCGGCCGGCTTCGCCATCGGCCCGCGGATCATGATATCGAAACCGGCCCTCAACGCCAGCGGGCTTGTGCAACTCGGCAGCCTGGTGCACTGGCGCTATCGGCTCAAGCTGGGCGGCGGCAGCGCCGGCAACAGCGAGATCGCGCAGGTTGTCGGCGCGCTCGATGCGGCGTTTCCCGACGCCGGCTGGACGGTCAGGACCCGGGCCAACGCCGCGCCGGGGCTGAAACGCTTCGTGGACCGGCTGACGCTGTTTTTGACATTGTTGAGTTTTGCCGCCCTGATCGTTGGCGGCGTCGGCATCGGCAACGGGGTCAAGGCCTATCTCGACCGCAAGACGGCGACCATCGCCACGCTCAAGTGCATCGGCGCCGGCGGCGGGCTGATTTTTCTCGCCTATCTGTTCCAGATACTGATCCTTGCGGGTGCGGGGATTCTCGCCGGCCTCGTGTTCGGCGCGCTGGTGCCGGGCGTCGTCGCCATGGCGTTGAGCGGGGTGCTGCCGGTCGATGCGCAATTCGGCCTCTATCCGGTTCCCCTGGCGGTCGCCGCATTGCTCGGCATCGTCGTTGCCGTCATCTTTGCCCTTTGGCCCCTTGGCCGGGCGCGCGATACCCGCCCCGCCGCCCTGTTTCGCGATGCGGTTGACGGGCGCAGAATGTGGCCGCGCCGCGGCTATCTTGCCGGCATCGCGGCCGGGGTTGCCGTGCTGCTCGGCCTGATGCTGGTCAATCTGGATGACCGGGTCATCGTGTTCGCCTATGCCGCCGGCCTGCTTGCGGCCATCGCCCTGTTGTTCGTGCTGGCGCACGGGTTGTCGTGGGCGGCGCGGCGCGCGCCCCCGCTGCGCGGCACCGCGCGGCGCATGGCGCTCGCCAGTCTGCACCGGCCGGGAAATCTGGTGGCCAGTTTCGTGGTCTCGCTGGGGATCGGGCTCGCTCTCATCGTGGCGCTGGCGCTGGTCGATTCCAATATCAACCAGGAACTCAAACGCACTATCGCGGAGGATGCGCCCTCGTTTTTCTTTGTCGATATCCAGCGCGATCAACTGGCGCGGTTCGAAGCCACCGCGCGGGCCGTTCCCGGTGTCAGGAAGATACAGAACGTGCCCATGCTGCGCGGCCGCATCGTTCGCATCAACGGCGTCGCGCCCGATGCCGCCAGCCTGCCCCACAACGTTGCCTGGGTGCTGCGCGGCGACCGGGGGATCACCTATTCGGCCACGGTTCCGGCCAATTCCAGGCTGACCACGGGCACATGGTGGAGCGCGGACTACGACGGCCCGCCGCTGGTGTCCCTCACCGAAGACATTGCGGCCGGGCTCAATGTCACGCTCGGCGATACCCTCACCGTCAATGTTCTGGGCCGCCCGGTGGTCGCGAAAATCGCCAATCTGCGGACCGTCAACTGGGGCAGCCTGTCGATCAATTTCGTGCTGGTCTTCTCGCCCAATACGTTTACCGGCGCGCCGCACATGTTTCTGGCGACCGCATCGGTTGACGAAGCCGACGAGCCGGCCCTGCAAAGAGCGATCAGCGCCGGCTTTGCCAATGTCACCGCGGTCAGTGTGCGTCAGGCGGTCAAAACGGTCGCGGATCTGGCCGGCGGCCTCCTGATGTCGCTGCGCGCGGCCAGCGGCATCGCCCTTGTGGCCGCGGCCCTCGTGCTGGCCGGCACCATGGCGGCGGGCTATCGCGCACGGCTCTATGACGCCGCCATCCTGAAGACCCTGGGCGCGGAGCGCAAGGTGCTCATCCGTGCCTATGCGCTGGAATTCCTGGTGCTCGGCACGGCGAGCGCGCTGTTCGCGGTTGTGGCCGGCACGGCGGCGGCTTACGGGGTTACCATCGCCGTGCTGAAATTTCCCTGGGCGTTCGATCCCGCCGCCGCCGGTCTGGCGCTGTTGCTGGCGCTGCCGGTCAGCGTGGGCGTCGGGCTGCTTGGAACATGGCGCATTCTGGGGCGGCGCCCGGCGCCCTTGCTGCGCGCGCGCGAATAGGCGGCGTCAGTCCTTTTCGCGGGTCGTCTCGATTGCATCCGCGGCCCCCTCATCGAGGCATTCCATCTCGATTTGAACCGTGGAGAAAAAGAAGCCGAAGTCGTCCTTGAGAATGCCGTGCGCGGCTTTCAGAATTTCGAGGGAGCGCGCCTCGGCATCGTGTTCCAGGTGCATGTGGGAGGAAAACACATACCGGCCCGAGGTCAGGGCCCAGGCGTGAACGTGATGGACGTCTTTCACGCCATCGATCGAGGACAGTGACCTGGTCACCTTCTGCAGGTCGACATCGTCCGGTGTGCCTTCCATCAGCAGGTGCATGGCATCGCGCATGATGCCCCAGGACGCCCACAGCAGCACAAACCCGAACGCCGTGCCGAGGATCGGATCGATCAGCACGAATCCGGTAAACTGGATCACCAGGGCGGCAACGATGATGAGGATACTGCCGACGAAGGTCTGCAGCACATGCCAATAGGCGCCGCGAATGTTCAGATCGCTGCCCTGCTGGCGGTACAGCAGGTACATGGAAACGAACTCGGTGACCAGCCCGCCGGCGGCCGCCCACAGCATCGGCGCGGTCGGCAAGTCAATCGGCGCGTTCAGCCGCATCGCGCCCATGACGATGACCACAAGCGCCATGACCAGCAGAAAGGCGCCGTTGACAAGCGCCCCGATGATCTCCGCGCGGTACCAGCCAAAGGTCTTGTCGCGGCTGGCGGGACGCCGGGCGATGCGCGCCGCAACGATGGCCAGCAGGACGCCGCCGACCGCCGAGAAGGTGTGAAACGCATCCGAGATCACGGCTATGGACCCGGTATACAGCCCGATTGCCAGTTCGATCACGAAATATGTGCCCGTCAGCCAGGCGGTGATGCGCAGGGCTCTCGCCTGTTCGCGCCCGGCGCCCGTCAGCGCCACCATGCCATGGCCGGAATGTCGCGAATCTGCCTCCATGAATTCAGCCTACGCATTCAAGGCGCCCGAAAGTCAAGCGCCATTGCTCGTGACGGCGGTCCGCCCCATCCGTCCGGCCCTTGAAATTCCAGCCGAACTCACCCATATTCCCGCGTAGGTATGTGAGAATTCTGAGAGGACAGTGACTATGGCAGAAAACCGTGGCTTTGCCCGGCCTCAAACGACGGCGGACCGCACCGGCGCAGCCGTCATTGACGAGGGCCTGCGCAGCTACATGCTGCGCGTATATAACTACATGGCCATCGGCCTCGCCATTACCGGCATTGTGGCGATGGGCACGTTTTTGATGGCTGTCGACCAAAGCGCCGGCACCATGCAGCTCACCGGCTTTGGCGTCTTTTTGTTCACCAGCCCGTTCAAGTGGGTCATCATGCTGGCGCCATTGGGCATGGTGTTCTGGCTGGCGGCAAAGGTGAGTTCCATGAGCGTCAGCGCCGCCCAGACCGCATTCTGGGCATTTGCGGCGTTGATGGGCCTGTCGCTGGCGTCCATCTTCCTGGTCTATACGCAAGGGTCCATCGCCAGGGTGTTCTTTATCACCGCGGCGACCTTCGGGGCGTTCTCCCTGTACGGGTACACGACCAGGAAAGACCTGTCGGGATGGGGATCGTTCCTGTTCATGGGGCTGATCGGCATCATCATCGCCTCGGTGGTCAACATTTTTCTCGCCAGCTCGATGCTGCAATTCGTGGTCTCGGTGATCGGCGTTTTGATCTTCACCGGCCTGACCGCCTACGATACCCAGCGTATCAAGGAGATGTATTACGCGGGCGACGACAGCACGGTTTCCGGCCGCAAGGCGATCATGGGGGCGTTGAGCCTCTATCTAGATTTCATCAATCTGTTCTTGATGCTGCTGCGGCTGTTTGGCGGACGCGAGTAGTCCCGGGAATTTTCACTGGTCAAAAGGGCGCCGATCGTTCCGGCGCCCTTTTTTCCTGCCTCCAGATCAGGCGCCGGCGGCAACCAGACGCAGCGGGCTGTCGAGCACCCGCAACACCCGCGCGAGCGAGCGGCCGCGCCTGAGAACACGCCCCCCCGGCGCCACGACGGCATAGGCGCCCTGGCGCCGCGGCCGGCTTTTGAGTTTTTCGATTCGGTAAAGCGGGAAGTCGGTGGCTTTCCGGAAGACCGAGAAAACGGCCTTTTCGCCAAGGACGTCGATGGCGTAGTCGCACCATTCGCCGCACGACACCTTGCGTCCATACAGCCCCAGGATCTCGTTCAGTTCGCCACGGTTGAAGGAAATGGCGTTCGCCTGGCGGTTCGCGGTGGGCCGGGATGGGTGCGGATCGTGTGTGCGCCACCGCGGATAGACTATTTTGGGCTCGTTATCGCTCATTGCGCCTCCTTGATCTGAACCAACGCTCTGCAGGCCGGCCCATCGGGTCCGGTTCACTTTGAAATGATTGCGCTTTCTCGCCGGCTTGGCAAGGACGCGGTTTTCCCAGCTCCCGCGTCTTCCCGATTCCCCCATGAATTCCGACCCCAAAAATCCATAATTTTGCCCCGTTTCGGCCCTTGCAAAGCCCCATTGGAACGTCATCTTAACCATGTTGCCTCTTAGGCCCGGCTCGGGTGAAGGCATCGGATATATCAGCCCCCCAGCCCCCCGGGGCCTTCTAGTTCGAGCCGGGCCAATTTGTCGTTGGCAATCGTTCCTTCGCAATCCCCAAAGAGTAGTTGCCGGCGTGTCCCGGTTGGCTGAGGCGTTTTGCCTGGTTCGCAAGACAACAACGGAGCCGAGCCATGGTCCGGGACAGTATAGATCCCGAGCGCCGTTTGCGGGACATCGACCATCGCGAGGCCGTGCGACAGGCGCTGCAAGGCCCGGCCCCCTCGCGCGCCCCCGCCCTGGCGGAGCGGCGCATCGCGGCCTGAAGGCGGCCTGAAGGCTGAGCGCCGCGCCCTCTTGATTCTTTGTCCCGATTTGCCGATATCTTGCGTCGGATTGACCAACCGAGCGGCAATGAGGGATCTGTCATGGCTGTCAAGAAAAAGACGCCCGGCAAACAGGCGGGCGGCGCAGCGGCAAAATCCGGCGGCGCGGCAAAGGACCCCGCCAAAGCGAAAAGAACAGGCGAAAGCCATTCCTTTCAGGCCGAGGTTTCCCAGCTTCTGCACCTGATGGTGCACTCGGTCTATTCGCAGAGCGAGATATTCCTGCGCGAACTGATTTCCAATGCGGCGGATGCGTGCGACAAGCTGCGCTACGAGGCTTTGACCGATACGGCGCTGCTGGACGACGATCCGGCCCTGGCGATCACGATTTCAATCGACAGGAAAGCCCGGATACTGAGCGTGGCGGACAATGGCATCGGCATGAGCCGCCAGGACCTGATCGAGAATCTGGGCACCATCGCGCGTTCGGGCACCCGGCGGTATCTGGAAAGCCTGGGCGACAAGGGCGCGGATGTCTCGCTGATCGGGCAGTTCGGCGTCGGGTTCTATTCCGCGTTCATGGTCGCCGAGGAGGTCGAGGTCATATCGACCCGGGCGGGCGGCGCGCAGTGCTGGTCGTGGCGGTCCGACGGACAGGGCGCCTTCGATATTTCGCGCGTTGCGAAGACGGATGAAAACTGGCGGCCAAGGGGAACCGCGGTGCGGCTGCATATTGCGCCCAAGTCGAAGGAATATCTCGACACCGCGCGCATCGAGACCATCGTCAAGACCTATTCGAACCACATTCCCTTCACCATCGAGATTATCGAGGGCGGCGGCAAGTCGGCCGAAGTGCGCCGCCATATCAATGCCGCCGGCGCGCTGTGGATGCGCCCGAAAAAGGATATCACCGATGAGCAGTATCGTGAGTTCTACGCCCATGTGGGCCACCAGTTCGATACGCCGGCCCATATCATGCACTACAAGGCGGAAGGGCGTCACGAATATACGGTATTGCTGTTCGTGCCCTCGCAGCGCCCCCTCGATCTGTTCGATCCACAGCGCCAGGGCCGCATCAAGCTGTATGTGAAACGGGTGTTCATTACCGATGAGGCGGGGCTGGTGCCGAGTTATCTGCGGTTTGTGCGCGGGGTGATCGATTCAGAGGACATCCCGCTCAATATCAGCCGCGAGATGCTGCAGAACAATCCGATTGTCGCAGCCATATCCAAGGCCGTGGCCAACCGCGTCCTGAGCGAACTGAAAAAACTCGCCGACAAGAAGCCGGACGTATTTTCCACGATCTGGGAGGCGTTCGGCCCGGTTCTCAAGGAGGGGCTCTATGAAGACATGGAGCGCCGCGACAAGCTGCTCGAACTGGTCCGGTTCCGCACCACCGCGTCGGATGGCGAAAACCGCTCGCTGAAGGATTATGTCGCGGACCTGAAGGAAAACCAGACCGCCATCTATTTCATCGCCGGGGATGACGCCGCCGCCATTGCCGAAAGCCCGCAACTGGAAGGCTTCGCGGCGCGCGGTATCGAAGTGCTGCTGTTGAGCGATCCGGTCGATAATTTCTGGACGACGACCGTTCTGGGTTATGACGGCAAGCCGTTCAAATCGGTGACCCAGGGGGCGGCCGATCTTGAGAATATTCCGCTTCTTGGCAAGGACGCCGGCAAAACCAAACCGGCGGCCAGCAAGGCTGCCATGGCCGCGCTGATCGCCGCGCTCAAACAGGCGCTTGGGGAGAAGGTGAGCGATGTGCGCGTGTCGCAGCGTCTGGTCGACAGTCCGGTGTGCCTGGTGTCGCAAGCCGGCGGCTTTGATCGTGGGCTGGAGAAAATTCTCGGCCAGCAGCCTGGCGGCGGCGGTGGCGAGAGGCCGCGCATCCTGGAGATCAACCCGGACCATGGGGTGATCGCGTCGCTGGCGAAGGCCGCCAGATCGGGGGGCGGCGGTTTTGCCGCGGAAGACACCGCCTGGCTGCTGTTCGATCAGGCCCGGATACTCGATGGCGAAACGGTCAGCGATCCGGCGGATTTTTCCGACCGGCTGATGCGCATGATGGCCGCCAATCTCGATGCGGCGCCCGGCGCCAAACCGAAAAAAGCCAAGGCCAAGGCCTAGTTGTCGATCTCGCCGGACCGCAGATAGGCGGCGCCGATAATCGGCCCGTTGCCGTCGGCCTGCAGCAGCACGGTGCACGCATCATAGGAATCGATCATCAGATCGCGCTTGGACAGCTCCACATGAATGGCGTCCCCCGTCCATGTGCCGATCGGCACCATCTGGCGCACCACGTTGTGATAGACGATTTCGCGCCCGGAATTTTCGCCGCGTTTGATGGTGACGGCCCGCCTGTTGTTGGTGAGCAGCAGCCACAGGCTGGCCTTTTTGAGCTTCTGGCCGTCGGGGCGCACGCCGACATCGACCGTGATGGTGCTCGAGGTCGAGGTGAGCTTGACCGGCACCCAGCTTTTCGCGCTTCTGCGGGCCTGGATCCTGATTGCGTTCTCGACTTCCTCGCGGCGGCTGCCGACGGCGGAAAGCTGGCCGTTGAGCACCATTTGCGGGGTATAGATGCTGGTGTCCTTCTGGCGCTTGGCATAGGCGCGCTGGCGGCGCGCATGGGTGGGGCTGGCCAGGGTATCCTTCCAGCCCAGATAGTCCCAGTAGTCAACCGGCAGGGTCAGCGCGATCACGTCTTTGCGCTTGGCCAGTTCGCCCAGAAACGCATCGGCCGGCGGACAGGACGAACACCCCTGGCTGGTGAACAGTTCGATCACGACGGGCGGGGCCGGGGGCCGGTCGGATTCCGCGGCCGCGAAACCCGGGACCAGCAGCAACACGGCAACCCCGGCCATGAATGCCCGCAGCGCCGCACCGGCCCGCGATATGTTCGCCAAATTCGTCATCACGCCAATCGAACCTACGCATCCCGCCGCTCAAATGCGAGTAACGTTCGCTTGATCTGTTTGTCGGGCGTTTCGCACCGCTGAAACCGGGTGCCGGAGCGCGGCGGTTCAAGGCGTTTTGGCGAGATTGCGCAGCACATAGTGCAGGATGCCGCCATGACGGTAATATTCAAGTTCGTCCAGCGTATCGATGCGGCACAGCAGCGCCACCTGCCGGCGCGACCCGTCCGCCATCTGGATATCGGCTTCAAGTGTCATGCGCGGCGACATTTTTCCGCCAAGCCCCCGGATGGTAACGGTTTCAGCGCCGGTGAGACCCAGTTCGCTCCACGATCCGCCGTCTTCGAAGGTCAGCGGCAACACGCCCATGCCGATCAGGTTGGAGCGGTGGATGCGTTCAAAAGAGCGGGTGATGACCGCGCGCACGCCGAGCAGAACGGTTCCCTTCGCGGCCCAGTCGCGGCTGGAGCCGGTGCCATATTCCCGGCCCCCGAAGACGACCAGGGGAACGTTTTCGTCGCGGTAGCGCATGGCGGCGTCATAGATCGCCATTTCATCGCCCGACGGATGATGGACGGTCACACCGCCCTCTCTGCCGGGCAGCATCTGGTTTCTGATGCGGATGTTGGCGAATGTGCCGCGCATCATCACTTCGTGATTGCCGCGCCGCGAGCCGAAGGAATTGAAATCGAGCGGATTGACCCCACGCTCGCTCAGATAGCGCCCGGCCGGGCTGTTGGCCGTGATGGCGCCGGCCGGTGAAATGTGATCGGTGGTGATGGAATCGCCGAACAGGCCGAGAATGCGGGCATTCTCGATATCCCGCACCGCGCCCGGTTCGCTGCTCATGGCTTCAAAAAACGGCGGGTGCTGCACATAGGTGGATTTCGTGCTCCAGCCGTAGGTCAGCCCGCCCTCCACCT